>JBMTVT010000032.1:0-27917 GCA_049451635.1 Tamlana sp.
TTTTTTTAACCTAACACAACTCCCTTGTTTACTGTAAGTTATAACCTGTTTTTGACCAAAAAAAAGGTATGTTGCTATATAAAATGTTCACTTTTTGCCGATCTGAACACTGAACTAACCGACCAGAGCGGCCCCTTTTTAATTTTTCCGTAACAGTTGAGTCCCTTTTTTGCCGCTTAATGATATTCGTGACAGATAGTGCGTTAGGGATTGCAGCTAGCTACCTTGTAGCGCGAAAAGCCCGACCCGATAGGGTAACGCCCAAGTATATTTAGAGAAAGAAGTTCCAAACAACACCAAAACGCACAGTAAAATCGCGATAGGGATATGTTGGTGCCGAGTAATAATCATAACCAGTAAACGCTGAATTAAAATGTTCGGCTTTGAGATATATTCGTGTTTGACGAATTTTTGCATTTAAAAAGAAATCTAACCGTGGGAAATCTCCAAATTCTCTTTCGTTTTGAACATAAAATTCTGCCAGAAGCGGACTATAGTTATTCATGTAGTATTTAGTAAAGTAACTGAGCGTTAACCCTGTTTGCAAATACATGGCTTTTTTGAACAGATGGCTTGAGAAATAAAATGTGTTTCTAGTGGTTAGCTCTGGTGTATTTAGCGCGTTATTTTCGTCTTGTACGTTTTGGTATAATATGGTATTGTTTAAGGCGAACTTACCAAGTTTGATTTCATTCTCCAGCTTTACTCTTAAATAGGTTATTGATTCGTTATTTTGAAATGGCTTTACTTGATTGGTATTTGAGTCTTCTTTAAAGTATACATAATCGTTTATTGTATTGAAATCTACAATTATGTTAGCCAATTTTTTATACTTTAATTGAAATGCCAATTGTTGGGTTTCGGTATTAGTGAAGCTATTTTGCCAATTATAGCTTATATAGTCGCTTTGATATAATAAGGTATTATAATTTGGAGCTTGTGAACTATGGTTTAAAGAAGCTGATGCCAAAATATCTTCATTTAGCTTAAAACTGGCTTGCGCTTTTATAAAATTACCATCAAAATCACCAGATATATTTATGCCCAACTCTCCTTTTAAGTCAAATCCTTTATGTTTTTTATGGTATTTACCTCCTGCCGAAAAAATATCCCCTTTTAATCTATTAGTTATTTTACTAGCATTTAAAATTATTAATTTATCATAACCATAATTATAGTTATTACTACTAATGTTGAATTGTAAATCTCCTAAAATATCATTACTGTAATTCAATTGTAACTGATTATAGAAATTCTCTAGCGTGGCCTTGTCATTTACTCTAACACCAAAGGCATCTCCAAAAAAAGACGTAGCTGCCGATGTTTGATTATACTCAAAATATTTATCTTCAAAAGACATGATATGCCCAAAACTTAATTTGTTTTTTGATAAAGAATCTTTTTCTCTGATAATTTTATAATTATGCTCTAGATGAAATCGTTTACCACGCAACATGCTTTCGGCGTTTTCAAAATTCACCTCTAAGATTGATCTGTCTAAAAATTCTGGCTCTCCACTTTCAAATGACGTGACGTTATTATCACGTAAACCACCATTTTCTTGATTTAATAAATCTTGGGTAACTATATGCGCTCTTAAATTGTAACGGTTATTTTTTGTTCTGTAATTTGTAGTAAACCTAAAATTACCAGTACTCGTTAAAATATGTTGGTATTTCCCAAGAGACCTTAGCCCTTTATAAGCAATTGAAAAATTGAACTGTGGCGTTGTGTTTACAGTAAAAAAAGAATCCGCAAGTTGCCCTTGCTCAAAAGCTGTTTTATAAAACAATTCAGTTAATGGTGTAGGTACTCGGTAATAATTAATGTCCTCTATTTCCATATAATTGAAATGTCTTGCACGAGCACCAAAAACAGGCATTAAACTTGAATTTTCAAAATTATAAGTTAACCTGTTATAGGTTTGACCCAAGTTTGAAAATGGCATTAAACCAAAATTATCTTTTCGCAAATAATTAAACTTGTATTCTTTTTGTATGGTAAGCGTGGTATCAACAAATGTAGTGTCATTTGCATAGGATATTATTAAATAGTCTTCTATTTTAGCTTTTGTTTCCCCTTTTCCTTTACGTGATTTAAAATTTCTTGCGCCCCTTAATGTGTCTTGTGTGTTTAAGTAACCAGCGCTGTCATATATTCTTTTTTCAGGCTTCCGAACCTGGGCATTTAACCCATTACAAAGCAAAATAAAAAGTAAAACAAAGATTATTTTATTCATAAACACTATTTTCCGAGGCAAAAGTAATTATTTGAACGTAAACTGCTATTAAATATTTTAAATAAAGAAACCTCAAATAACCTAATCAATTAATAAATATTGTTATTTGATACCTTTATTAATATTTTAGCTTTATGCTTTTAGAAAAACACTCAAGTTTTAATATTGAATGTGGTACAGATGAAGCTGGTCGTGGTTGTTTAGCTGGCCCGGTTACAGCTGCAGCGGTTATACTGCCAAAAGATTTTAAAAATCTCATATTGAATGATTCTAAGCAACTTAGTGAAAAGAAAAGAGATTTACTAAAAACCATTATTGAAACGGAAGCTTTACATTTTGGAATTGCCCATGTTTTTCAAGAACAAATTGACAAGATTAACATACTTAACGCATCTATTCTTGCGATGCACAAATCTATTGATAAATTAACTTTAAATCCAGAGTTCATTATTGTAGATGGCAATAAATTTAAACCTTACAACAATATCCCTTTCGAAACCATTATTAAGGGTGATAGCAAGTATTTAAATATTGCAGCTGCCTCTATTTTGGCAAAAACCCATAGAGACACATACATGAATATGATTCATGAGGAATACCCAATGTACAACTGGAAACAAAACAAAGGCTACCCAACTAAAGAACATAGGGATGCCATAAAAAAATACGGTATAACAAAATACCACAGAAAATCATTCAGATTATTGCCTGAACAATTAAAGTTAGACCTATAAGTTTTTATATTTGTAAAAATTAATTCATCTCATGAGATTTTTTTATTTAGCCCTCATTACCCTACTTGTTTTTAGCTGTGATACTACCCAAACCAATCGTACTAAACTTATTGATTTTGTCCCCGAAAATGCTTCAGCAATCATAAAATCTTCCAATATGGAAGGTTTAAAAAGCAGCATCAATAACAGCGATTTTTTACAAGAAATTTCAAAAACCAAGTCTTATAAAAATTTAGAAAACAGGCTTGAAAATTTATCTTATTTAAATCCCGTAAATGATATATTGATTTGTTTTTCTTCGGATTTGAATGATAGCCTTCAATATTCCATCATTACAAAAAATCATCCAGATTTATTTTTAACCGATTCCTTACCAAACTATTCTGAAGAAACTCTTAAATACAAAAACAAAACCATTACAAAATCAACTATCAACAATCATACTTTTTATACCACCATTGTAGATAATACATTTTTTGCTTCGTCATCAAAAGATATTGTTGATGCTGTTTATAACAAAACCAATGCGGATGATGAATTTGAAAAAATTTATAGCACCATAAACAATGATAAAACCTGTTCATTCATTTTAAAATCCAACAACTCTTTTATTAAATCATTTTTTGTTGAAGATTCGTTATGCGCTAAAAAACTTACAAACTACATTGCTGCTGATGTTGATGTTAGCCAAAATAGTATGCTCATTAACGGAGTTACAAAGGCTAAAGATTCATCAAGCTTAATAAATATTTTTAAAAACACCATTCCACAAGAAAATGTAACCCAAAATATTGTGCCTTCAAATAGTGATGGTTTTTTAAGTTTCACGTTTGACGATTTTAAAACTTTTGAAACAAATCTGGCTAAATTCAACAAAAAAGATTCTATTACAAACACCTTAACACTTTTTAATGACATTGTTGAAATTGGTGTTATCTATGAAGATGAAAATCGCGCCATTGTTTTAAATTCCATTGATATTATTGCCACAAAAGATGCCCTTTTAAGCGAGCAATCAGTTATTGACACGTATAGAGAAATTCCTATTTATAATTTTAGTAACCCCGTTTTATTTGCCAAAACCTTTTCACCGTTAATTTTCTTTAACAATGCCAATATTTACTGTGTGTTAGATAATTTATTTGTATTTGCTGATGATGTTGAAATGCTTCAAAACATAATTACAAACTATCAAAACAAAACAACGCTTAGCGAAAATGATAACTTTCAAAATATAAAGGAGCAGTTAAGCGATGCATCATCACTTCTTCAGGTAACAAATTCAAATACCTTAAAAACAATTTTGAATAAAAACTTTGAAAACAATGGCGATTTCAACAAATACAATGCATCTGCCGTTCAATTTATATACGACACTAATTTTGCACATGTAAATGCTATTATAAAAAAGAATGAAACTAAAACAACTTCAAATTCGGCTAAAGAATTGCTTAATATCAAACTTGATAAAGATTTATTGAACAACCCACAATTTGTAACAAACCACATTACCAAAGAAAAAGAAATAGTGGTTCAAGATGTTAATAATAACCTTTATCTAATTTCCAACAAAGGAAAAATTCTCTGGAAAAAAGCATTACATGGCCCTGTTTTAGGAAAGATTGAACAAATAGATATTTACAAAAACGGACGCCTACAACTTGCTTTTGCAACGCCAAACAAACTTTATGTTATAGATAGAAATGGTAAAGATGTAGCGCCATTTTCTGTTAATTTTAATGATGAGATTACACAACCTCTATCTGTTTTTGATTATGATAAAAACAAAAACTATCGCCTTTTAGTGACTCAAGACAAAAACGTGTTAATGTATGATGTAAACGCAAAACCAATAAACGGTTTTAAGTTTAAAGCTGCTAATGGCACTATTATTTGTCAGCCCAAACATTTTAGAATTGGCAGTAAAGATTACATTGCTTTTAAAACGCAAAACAAACTTTATATTTTGGATAGAACCGGCAGAACAAGAGTATCTCCAAAAATAGACTATGCCTACTCTAACCAACCTATTTTCTTATACAACAATACTTTTACTACCACCAGTTTAAATGGCGATTTAGTTACTGTTGACACCAAAGGAAGTGTGTCTTCAAGAGGACTCAATCTTGGTGAAAACCATTATTTAGAGACCAGCAGCAAAACACTTGTAACTTTAAGTGAGAACAAACTATCCATAAAAAGTAAAACCACCGAGTTGGATTATGGTGAATATTCAAATTGCAATCTTTTTTATATAGATGATAAAATTTATGTATCGGTAACCGATTTACAGTCACATAAAATCTATCTTTTTGATAGCCAATCTATATTGCTTGATAATTTCCCAGTTTATGGAAACTCGCCAATAGAATTGGACCATATTGACAAATACAGAAACCTTGAATTTGTTACGAAAGGCGAAAGCAACTCCATAATTTTATATCAAATTAATTAAAGGTATAGTTTTCAACATTGTTTGTTTAATAAATAAGTTTCACTTGCCTTTTGTAAATAGAAACTAATCTCTACATTTAGAAATCTGTTAATCAAATATTTACAAAAAATCCCATAATTAATTTTAGTAATTTTCGTTTTAGTTTAACATCTAGTACGAAGTTATGATGCCATAAAAAATAACGATAACCAAATCGCAAGTCCTCAAATCTTACGGAGTGTCGAAGCATTATGCTTTGGCGTTCTTTTTTGTAATTATTCAAACTTAATTTAATAGTATTGCAGTCCTAAAATATCTGTTTATGATTTCACGAAAAAATGCCTCCGTCACAAAATTTATTATACATAAAGTTGGTAATAAGTTTAATGATACCAAAAATGCGTTTTCTGAAAAATTAGTTGATTTTGATGAAGCTAGCTACGATTTAATGCTACCCTTTCTTTTAAGACCATTTGCCAGTGTGGTGCAAAGTTATAGATTTAATCATCATGCCAATATTTCATTAAATGAAATCAATAGCTATAGCTCACAAATTTTTAATGATGAAGAAACTTTTATTGAAGTTTCAAAACACATTGTCAACCATTTATACGAGCAATCAAACTCTGCAAATATAAAAACTGGCGATGTTTTGGTGGTACTTTTTGAGGGTATTGAATTTAGAGACATAATCACCAATGCCATTGGTGTTTTTAAGATTGAAAACAAAGTGAATTTCTTTCAAACTTATTTAGAAAATAAAAGTTATGATGTGTTGGTACAAAAAGGCATTAGCTCTAAAAAAGTGGATAAAGGCTGTTTGATTTTAAACCAAAGCGATACAGAAGGAAACATTATTTTAAGTGTAGATAATAATAGTTATGATGCGCAATATTGGGTGAATCATTTTTTGAATATTAAGTATGCCGATGATGCCAATAACCATACCCAACAATACATTGAGCTTTGTAAAGATTTTTCAACCGAAATTTTAAAAACCAGTTATGGAGCCCAAGAACAAAACACATTTTTAGCAAAAACCATCGATTTTTTTAAGGAAAATGAAGTCGTAAATGTGGAGCGATTTAAAGAAGAATTGTTTGAAGACGACAAACAAATTAGGGAATTTGAAAATTACAAAAAAGAATTTGAAGGCGAACAAAACATTGTAATTAGAAACCAATTTGATGTCGCTGAAGCGGTTGTGAACAAAGAGAAGAAAAAGATTAAAACCGATATTAAATTAGATACCCATATACAAATAAAACTGGATATTGATGCCCCTGATGCCTCTGCCGAATACTTAGAACGTGGTTATGATGAAGACAAGAAAATGCATTATTACAAGGTGTTTTTTAATGCTGAAAGCTAAATTTAATATTTGAATTTGTTAGAAAAAAATTACAAATTTGTTTAACTATCTATATAGTCAATTGAAACTGACGAAATCTTGAGAGTTGGCAACAATGAACTTGAAAAGGAGCGCGTTAGCGCGGTTCAAGTGGCCGTAGGCATTGTTGCCAACTTTAGATTATAAAAACACCAAATATGGTATACAAATTAACAGCGTAAATCAATTTTTAACCTGTAGCCGTATTTCAGCACTAGACACTAAAAAATCTCCGCCTCAAAGAGATTGGAAAAATGTTTTAGCAGCTTTTGTTTTACCTCAGCTTGATCAACTATTTTTTTACCCAACTCTACATTTAAAGAGGTAACGGCTTTCCCACGAATGCCACAAGGTATTATATTATCAAAATAACCCAAATTGGCATTTACATTTAGAGCAAAACCATGCATAGTTACCCAACGGCTGGCGCGCACACCCATAGCACAAATTTTACGCGCAAATGGTGTACCTACATCTAACCAAACACCCGTTTCACCAGGGCTTCTTTCGGCTTTTAAACCATAATCTGCAAGCGTGAGAATAATCATTTCTTCAAGTAAACGTAGGTATTTATGGATATCGGTAAAAAAGTTTTCTAAATCCAAAATGGGATAGCCAACAATTTGTCCAGGGCCATGGTAGGTAATATCGCCACCACGGTTTATTTTGTAAAATGTTGCTCCTTTTTTGGCAAGCTGTTGCTCGCTTAAAAGGAGGTTTGACAAATCGCCACTTTTCCCCAAAGTATATACATGCGGATGCTCTACAAACAAAAAATAATTATTGGTTTTTAAACCAGCTTCTTCTCGCCTATTTTTTATTTTGGTATCTACAATGCCTTTAAACAATTGTTCTTGGTAATCCCAAATTTGTTTGTAGTCTTTATAGCCTAAATCTTGCAGTTCTATTTGCTTATTCATAGGCTACAAAATTACGATATTTTTACGGTTTAACTTTTAGGATTGTTAAGTATTACCAAAGCTGCAATAACACCAGGAACCCAGCCACATAGCCATAGTAAGAAAACGATAAATATAGAACCACAACCTTTATCGATAACGGCTAAAGGTGGACAAATAATAGACAGTAAAACTCTCCAGAAACTCATACTTTGAATTATTTTAATTGATGATTATATGTTTGACGTAAAAGTAACCAGTTTGTTACACTTTACGTTAGGGATTGAGCAATTGTTGGAGCTACTTGAAAAGAGCGACTTGCGAAAGCCCGACCCTGAACTTGTTGAAGGGTAACGCCAAAAAAATTCGTAAATCAATCATCGAAAATCGTAAATCAAATGATTATCTTTGTGCCTTTAAAATTTTACAGCATTTAAACTATGTCGCAATTATCAGAGCAAGAACTTGTAAGAAGAGAGAAATTAGCAAAATTACGCGAGTTGGGAATTAATCCGTATCCAGCAGATTTATATCCTGTTAAAGACACATCAAAATCTATAAAAAAGGATTTTAAAGAAGGAAAAAAGGTAGTTGTTGCAGGGAGATTGATGTCTAGACGTATTCAAGGAAATGCCAGTTTTGCGGAATTACAAGATGCCGAAGGACGCATACAAGTGTATTTTAACAGAGATGAAATTTGCCAAGGCGACGATAAAAGCAAATACAACGATGTATATAAAAAATTACTGGATATAGGTGATTTTATTGGTGTTGAAGGTGATTTGTTTACTACAAAAGTTGGTGAAAAAACCATTATGGTAAAAGACTTCACCCTGTTAAGCAAAGCATTGAGACCTTTACCCTTACCAAAACTAGATGCTGAAGGCAATATACATGATAAGTTTGATGACCCCGAAATGCGTTACAGACAGCGCTATGCAGATTTAGTAGTAAATCCACATGTAAAAGAGGTATTTGTTAAACGTACCAAATTGTTTAATGCCATGCGCTCATTTTTTAATGATGCTGGTTATTTTGAAGTTGAAACACCGGTTTTACAACCCATTCCTGGTGGTGCTGCAGCACGCCCATTTGTAACACACCACAACGCATTGGATATTCCTTTGTACATGCGAATTGCCAATGAATTGTATCTTAAAAGATTGATTGTTGGTGGTTTTGATGGCGTTTATGAGTTTTCAAAAAACTTTAGAAATGAGGGAATGGACAGAACCCATAACCCAGAGTTTACCGCTATGGAAATTTATGTGGCATACAAAGATTATAACTGGATGATGGATTTTTGTGAGCGTTTGTTAGAACATTGCGCTATGGCTGTAAATGGTACTACTAAAGCTACTTTTGGCAAGCATGAGATTGATTTTAAAGCACCTTATGCCAGAATAACGATGGCAGATTCCATAAAACATTTTACTGGTTTTGATATTACAGGTAAAACAGAAGCTGAAATAAGACAAGCCGCAAAAGATATGGGTATTGAAGTTGATGATACCATGGGTAAAGGTAAATTGATTGATGAGATTTTTGGTGAAAAATGTGAAGGCAACTACATACAGCCAACCTTTATAATCGACTATCCAAAAGAGATGAGCCCGTTGTGTAAAGAGCATCGTACAAATCCTGAATTAACAGAGCGTTTTGAACTCATGGTTTGTGGTAAAGAAATAGCGAATGCGTATTCTGAACTTAACGACCCTATTGACCAACGCGAACGTTTTGAGCACCAAATGGAACTTGCCAAAAAAGGAGATGACGAAGCAACAGGAACTATAGATTACGACTTTTTACGTGCTTTAGAATATGGTATGCCACCAACATCGGGCATGGGTATTGGTATGGACAGATTGATTATGTTTTTAACTAATAATCAATCCATACAAGAAGTGTTGTTTTTTCCGCAAATGCGTCCAGAGAAGAAACCTTTAGCTATAAGTGATGAAGCAAAAGCCATTTTTGAAATTTTAAAGAAAGCTGAAAAACTAACTTTAAATGCTTTAAAAGCACAATCTGGTTTATCAAACAAAAAATGGGACAAAGCCATAAAAGAATTGACTAAAAATAATGTTGCTAAAGTTGAAAAGACTGATGAGGGACTATTTGTAGAAGTTGTTTAAAAAACGATATATAAATTATATAAAAGGAATTGCAGAAATGTAGTTCCTTTTTACTTTAATATTGAATCTACTCAAGCCTGAAACTCATTATAGTTAATCAAATTGTTATGATCAACCTTCAATAGTTATAAATTTGGTTTGAGCTAATGAGCGCCCGTAAAGTATAATTCTATCTTCGGTATTTTGTTCCTTGATTTTATTGTAAAATTCCTGCAAATAGCGTTTAATGGCTTTTTGCGAGCGTATGCCTGTCCTTTTCCGAAACCTCGGTAATCTACCATAAGCACGTTATAACCATATATTGTAAAATCTACTACAAACTTACCCCATCCTTTGATACTTTTGGAGTTCCCTTTTAAATACAATACTACGCCTTTGCTTTAGCTCAAAAAGAATTAAATAATTTTTAAACTTTATCTATTTTTACCACATGGTTAAAAAAACACTTTTTGTTGCGGTTTGTATCTTCACGCAATTTATTGTGGGTCAACAAAAAGACAGCTTATCTTTTAAAAATGGTGTTGACAACCCTAATATTTTAACCACACATCATTTTGGGATTTTCAGCTCTAGAATAAGTACTAATTTCAAATTTAAAACCCCAAACAAAACAACGCTAACTTTAAGTTCCTCCAGTGGCAATAATTTTCATCCGTTTGTTGAAGCCTACTTCCCTAAAGACCCAGAAGTTAAAAAACAACTTAGTGACATTATTTGGCACGATCGCCCTTTTAATTTTGTTGACCAAGAAACTACACCTGCAGATTATTTGAACATTGTTATTGATGCCGTAATTAAAGATTTTAGATTGGGCATCAATATTCCATTAGCAAAAAAGCACGAACTCAACATCAATTTAAGATCATACTTAATTACTAAAGGAAAATATCCGCTTTCACTTTTCACAAGTGATGAAAGTATTGAGTGGATTCATAGCAATATTGCCGGTGGCGAAGATCCATACGGACGAAAATACTACGGCATGAATCAAGTAAATTTTGAGTACTTTGATAGAAATGGAAATACCCTTAAATTAGAAAAAAACGATTTTTTTATTGGAGGCATCGAGATAAACCACTTTTATTATCCGTCGATTTCAATAAACGAAACTAAAAATATATTCGTCAATTTCGGAAGTCATTTAGGTATCAACACTTCAAAATTTAACCCATCAATAGATCTTGGTCTTTCAGCAAATGCCATTAAAAAAGTACCTTTAAAGAATAATTATGAATTCAGTTTTGCAGTTGGAACAAACGTATTACGCAAAAACATCATCAATTTTAAAGAAGTTATAGATTTAGGAAACAACAAATTTTTAGCCACTATTGAGAGTAATCTTGAAATAACTAAATTCACCCAAAAAGGAAACTTCAATGCCTTTGGTATAAATTACCAAATACAATCGCGTTACAACAAAAAAGAAGAAGCTGATTATTACAAACTACTTGGTAAATGGCAAGAAATAAATGGCGGATGGCAACATGGTGTTACCACGCTCTACAAAGCACTATCTAATTGGAGCTTTATTTATACTTATGGCTCACCAAAATTTAAACTTTCAATGTATTTAAAAGAAGATTTACTGGTTAACAACGCACCCGATTTTCAAACTGGCGTGAGTTTAAAACTTCCTATCAACAATTAAATTCATCTTTTTTCCAATCGCAGTTTTCTTAACAATATGTTAAAATTGTTATGCCATTTAAACTCTTCACAAAATAGAAAGTCTTAACTGTAAATAATTTTAAAACCTTAATAAGATGAAAAAACTAGTATTAATTGCAATTGCTTTTATAAGCCTACAAGCCATATCACAAGACAAAAAAAAAGAAAGACCAGAAAGAGCTGACAAAATGATGAATCTTTCAGCTGAAGAAATTGCTACTCTTCAAACCAAAAAAATGACTTTACATTTAGATTTAAATGAAAAACAGCAAAAAGCAATTTATGACATAAATCTTGAAAATGCTGCTAATAGAAAAGCCATGATGGAGGCTCGTAAAGCGAAAAAAGCAAAAGGCGAGATGGCAAAACCTACCGATGACGAACGCTACGAAATGGTAAACGCCAAATTAGACCATCAAATTGCTATGAAAGCAAAAATGAAAGAAATTTTAAACGAAGAGCAATACGCTAAATGGGAAAAATCTCAAATACAAAGAGCCATGAAAGGCAATAAGAAAAAAGAGGAAATGAAAAAAAGCATGATGAACAAGAAAAAACAAGAATAAGTTTATAGTTGGATAGTTTGTTAAAAAAAGACGCATTCTGGAATGCGTCTTTTTTTATAACGTTTTGGCAACAACGTTTACAGCATTTATGGTGAAATCTAAATCGTTGTAAGTTAAAGCATCGGTAATAAACCATGTTTCAAAAGCACTCGGTGCGATGTAAACACCTTCGTTTAACAACCCATGGAAGAATTTTTTAAAGGTTTCATTGTTGCCTTTTGCTGCCGTATCAAAATCTATAACATCAGCTTTATCAAAATGTACAGAAATCATCGAACCCACTCTATTTATGGTGTGGGTGACTTTATTTTCTTTTAAAACCTTGGTAATCCCTTTATGCAGATACTCGGTTTTTTCAGCTAACCTATTAAAAATGCCCTTGTCATTATTCAACTCTGTTAACATTGCTAAACCTGCTGCCATCGCTAATGGGTTACCACTTAAAGTCCCTGCTTGATATACAGGACCCAATGGAGCTAGATGATTCATGATTTCACTTCTAGCTGCAAAAGCACCTACAGGCAATCCGCCCCCAATTACCTTCCCAAAACAAACAATATCTGCCTTTATATTGAACAACTCCTGTGCACCACCTTTAGTCAAACGAAACCCAGTCATAACCTCATCAAAAACCAATAGAATACCATTGGTATCACATAAATTTCTTAAGGATTCCAAAAAATCATCTTTAGGAGGAATGCACCCCATATTACCCGCAACCGGCTCAATAATAACACAAGCTATTTCATTTTTATTGGCATTAATTAATTGCTTTACATGTTCAATATCATTAAAATTTGCCAACAAGGTATCCTTTGCTGTACCTTGAGTTACACCTGGGCTATTAGGCGTTCCAAACGTACTGGCACCACTGCCCGCTTGAATTAAAAACGAATCGGAATGTCCATGATAACAACCAGCAAACTTGATTATTTTATCTTTACCCGTAAAACCACGCGCTAACCTAACGGCACTCATGCACGCCTCGGTACCCGAATTTACAAAACGTATTTTATCAATATTGGGTACCATAGAAACTGCCAATTCTGCAATTTGGGTTTCTATCTCAGTTGGCATGCCAAAGGACGTTCCCTTTTTGGCCTTTTCGATTACCGCATTAACAACGGGTTCGTAGGCATGACCTAAAATCATAGGGCCCCAAGAGTTGATATAATCAATTAAACGGTTTCCATCTTCGTCATACAAATACGCTCCTTTGGCTTCTTTAACAAATATGGGTGTGCCACCAACGCCTTTAAAGGCTCTTACTGGAGAGTTTACACCACCTGGAATAACTTTTTCGGCTTCAGCAAATAAAGCACTACTTCTTTTGTAAATCATGGATTTAATTAATTTTCTGATGATGGTTTAACCACCAATATTTGCCCAATACTAAGGGTGGTATCATTTAAACCATTCATATTTTGAAGTTCTTTTACTGTAATATTAAAGCGTTTTGAAATGGAATATAAGGTATCGCCTTTTGAAACGGTATAGGAAAAAACCGATTCTTCCATAGGTTCTTCGTGTTTTATATAAGCATCCCCCAAAACTTCTTTATCCAAATTGTGCAAGTTATAGCGCTCTATTAAACTAATTAGTTTTTCAGGATATTTTCTATCGGTTGCATAACCGGCTGAACGCAAACCTTTTGCCCAACCTTTATAATCTTCCTTTTTTAAATTGAACAGATTGGAATATCGTTTTCGCTCTGTTAAAAATAATGAATGGTCTCTAAACGAATATTTTGCATCATTATATTTCCTAAAACATTCTTGCTTTTTGTCATCATCATGATAAATTTTAGCTCCTGTCCATTCATGACATTTAATTCCAAAATGGTTATTGGCTTCAATTGAAAGTCTGCCTTTTCCAGAAGCTGATTCCAAAATCCCTTGCGCCAAAGTAATACTAGCAGGAATGTTATAAAGGCGCATTTCATTTTGGGCTATTTCTTTGTAAATATCTATATACTTTTCAGTATCGTTTGCATAGGTTTTTGGCACAGTAACCTCTTTATTTTCCTCAGTTTTTACTACAACTTCTTTGTTTTCATTTTTAGGTTTTTTTGTTACCACGCTTTTTTTTGTCTTACAACTAAAAAGCATTAAACCTAAACATAATATTATAAGTATTCTGTTCATTTAACTACTTGATTATTGGTGAATTTTTCTTTTTTAAAATGGCATTCATACCTTTTATACCTTGTAAACCCCCAGTATGGATGGCTAATATTTTTGATCCTTTTGAAAAAAAACCCTTTTCAATCAAATCAAAAATTCCAAACAGCATTTTACAAGTATAAATAGGATCTAAAGGTATTCCATAATCATTTTTAAACCTATTGATAAAACTAATTAACTCGGTATTTATTTTAGCATAACCACCAAAATGATAATCGGTAATAAGTTCCCAATTGGTTTTAGTTGCAAATTTACTAATATCTTCTTGTAAAAAATCACCTTTTAATGCTGGAAAACCTAAAACTTTTTGACTAGGTTTTGAACAATTTATGAGCCCCGATATGGTGCCTCCAGTTCCAACAGCGCAACATACATAATCAAACAATTTATCTTCTTCTGTTAAAATTTCCTCACAACCTTTTACGGCTAAAGCATTTGTACCACCTTCAGGAATTAGGTAAAACAAACCAAATTCATCTTTTAAATCATGCAAAAAAGATTCAGAGTTTTTATTTCTGTAAGCTTCCCGTGAAACAAATTTAAATTGCATGCCGCATTGTTTTGCAAAACGTAATGTAGGGTTGCTTTCAATATTATCAACCAATTCATCACCTCTTATAATCCCAATGGTTTTAAACCTAAAATTTTTACCTACTGAAGCTACCGCGGCAATGTGATTTGAATGAGCACCTCCAAAAGTCAACAAGGATTTAAACCCCAATTTTTCAGCTTCAATAAGATTATATTTAAGCTTTCTATATTTATTCCCAGAAATAAACTGATGGATGTTGTCTTCTCTTTTTATGAAAAGCTCAACACCTCCTTTATTTGGCAAATTTACATATTGATTAATGCTATTTTCTAGCTTAAATATCATGCTTGCGAAGATACTTTAAAAATGCCCAAAATGTACGATTATTTAAATAATGAAAATTGGTTTCGTTAGGTTAGCTTCTCCTTCAAACAATATATTTCTGTAAGCCTTAGCCCATTTTTTATATTGAAAAAGGCGTAATAAAAACTCAATCATGTAAACAATATAAAACGGTATAATTAATAATTCCAACTGTTGTTTTAAGTGAATTTTTTCATGATTAATCAAACCTTTATCCATTTTCAAATGTTTAGATTTCAAAAACACAAATGGAAAAACAGTTAAACCTATATTGCCTTTAGGAACCAAATATTTTGAAATTAAAATCATGTATTACTCCGCTGAAAAATCAATCCAAATTACATTATCTTTGTTAAAGTATGAAAAAATTAATCCCCATTGAAGAAGGCGATTACTACTTAACATCTGAAGGGTATCGTTGTTTTACCGAACAATACCACTTAAAAAGAGGATATTGTTGCGAAAGTGGCTGTAGACACTGTCCTTACGGATTTGATAAAAAAACAGGAAAAACAAGATCCTAAAAACCGCTAAATATCAAACCCTTGGTATGATTATTGATACTTATTTAATTGATAGAGAATATTATTATTTGATAACTTTATTTAAAAATTAACAAAAAATATGGCTATGAAGAAATTACTTAAAACATTACCATTATTAGCATTATTAATTGTGGTAACATCATGTAGCTCGGTAAGAGTTGCAACCGATTATGACAAAAATGCAAAGTTTGGAGAATATAAAACCTTTGCATTTTTTAAAACTGGCATTGATAAAGCTGAAATTAGCGATTTAGATAAACGAAGAATTCTTCGTGCTATTGAAGCAGAAATGTTAGCAAAGGGCTTTACAAAATCTGAAACACCAGATTTGTTGGTAAGCCTATTTACAAAATCCCAACAACGTGTAGACGTTTACAATAACGCTTGGGGCATGGGTACCTGGGGCGGTTGGGGTCCTTGGGGTGGTTTTGGCCCAGGTTGGGGCTGGGGTTGGAATCAACCTAGCACTTCTGTAACCACACAAGGTGTTTTATACATAGATTTAATTGATGCCAATAAAAAAGAATTGGTTTGGCAAGGTATGGGTACCGGTTACTTAAGCCGAAATATGGAGAAAAAAGAAGCTCGTATTAAAGAGTTTATCTCAAAAATTATGGAGAAATATCCTCCAGGAGTGATGCAATAAAAAATTAAATATCTTATGTATTAAAGCAACTCAATGAGTTGCTTTTTTTATTTAAACTCTCGTTTTATTATACTTTGTATTATTTGTATTTTTACTAAACCCATCTTTAGAATAAGGCTATGGATAAATCAATTGAAACAAATCCCATTTTAAATCGCTTACCAAAGCATTTAAAACAGTTTATAAAACCTCAAAATTATGCCGATTATTCGGCCATAGACCAAGCTGTTTGGCGCTACGTGATGCGTAAAAATGTCGATTTTTTAAAAACCGTTGCGCATAAATCGTATTTGGAAGGTTTAAAACAAACGGGGATTTCTATCGATTCTATTCCCAACATGTATGGCATGAACCGTATTTTAAAAGATATTGGTTGGGCTGCCGTAGCGGTAGATGGTTTTATTCCTCCAAATTCTTTTATGGAATTTCAAGCCTATAACGTGTTGGTTATTGCTAGTGATATTAGGCAATTGGAACATATTGAATACACACCAGCTCCAGATATAATTCACGAAGGTGCAGGACATGCGCCCATTATTGCCAATCCAGAGTATGCAGAATATCTACGCCGTTTTGGTGAAATTGGTTGTAAAGCCATTTCCTCAGCTAAAGATTATGAACTCTATGAAGCTGTTAGATATTTATCCATTATTAAAGAAGCACCAGATTCCAACGAAACTGATATCGCTTCCGCGGAAAAAAAAGTGGAAGAACTGCAACAAAATATGGGTAAACCTAGTGAAATGGCACTCATACGAAACTTACATTGGTGGACTGTTGAATATGGTTTAATTGGCACTATTGAAAATCCTAAAATTTACGGCGCAGGTTTATTATCATCTATCGGTGAGAGTGCTTGGTGCATGACGGATAATGTTAAAAAATTACCTTATAACATATCGGCTACTTACAAAGATTTTGATATTACAAAACCACAACCGCAACTTTATGTAACTCCAGATTTTGCACATTTAAGTTTGGTTTTAGAGGAGTTTGCCAACACTATGGCATTGCGTAAAGGCGGACTTAGCGGCGTTAATAAGCTTATTAACTCGCAAGCTTTAGGAACGGTAGAATTAAGTACTGGTTTGCAAATTTCAGGAGTGTTTACCAAAGTTATTGAAGCTAATGGAAACCCTATTTACATACAAACTACCGGAAAAACAGCGCTGGCTTACAGAGAAAAAGAACTGGTTGGGCATGGCGCAGAAAATCATCTTAATGGTTTTGGTTCGCCTATTGGAAAACTTAAAGGTATTAATTTAGCGATTGAAGATATGAGTCCGCGCGATTTGAGTGCCTATAATATTTATGAAGAAAAATCCATTACGCTTGAGTTTGAAGGCGGTATAAAAGTTTCAGGTGAAATAATTACAGGAAAGCGAAATCTTCAAGGAAAAATCATATTAATCAGCTTTAAAAATTGCACCGTTACCCATAACGACACTAATTTATTTGAACCTGAATGGGGCATTTATGATATGGCTGTTGGCAAAGAGATTGTTTCTGCTTTTTCTGGTCCTGCAGATTTAATTAGTTTTGATTTGATAACGCATAAAACCTCTTCACAAACCATTCATGTAAAAAAATCGGGAAAAAGATTGGAATTGGAAAGCTTTTACCAACAAATTAGAGATTACAGAGAAGGTAAAAACCGAACAATTTCACGCACTAAGGTTTTAGAACAACTTATTGAAAGGCACCCAAACGATTGGTTATTACCTGTAGAGCTTTATGAATTGGCTTTTAAAGGCAATGAAAAAGCACTTTGCGAAAATATTTTAAAACATTTGGAAACCATAAAACAAAACAGGCCTAAAGTTGGAAAATTGATTGATGATGGATTGCAGATTATTAAGCAAAAGGTTGTAACTAAATAAATTTACGTGAATCTTTTCAATGTTTTCTTGGTAAACTTACTCAATACTAACTTTCCACTAATTTCAGCACGCTCAACAAGTAATGTATCCCAATGTGAGGTGTTTTCCCAAAAAACCATTTTCATTGCTTTTAAAGCTTCTGGATTATAACCACTTAAAGTTTCAGCTAAAGTTTTAACAGCTTCATCTAGTCCTTCAATAGTAGTAAAAACTTCACCATATAAACCTTTCTCTTTAGCATAATCCGCTGAGTAGAATTCTTCAGCATTTATTGTTATTTGAGCCATAGCTGTTTTTCCTATTTTTCTTGATACTGCAGGCTCAATAACAAATGGTCCTATGCCAATGCTTAATTCGCTTAACTTTATGGATGCATATTTAGTTGCCAAACAATAATCGGTTGCTGCAGCTAAACCCAAACCACCACCAACGGTTTTGCCCTGTACCCTACCAATTATAAGTTTTGGGCATGTTCGCATCGCATTTATTACATTGGCAAAACCTGAAAAAAATTGTTTTCCAATCTCTTCATTTTCAATAGCGATAAGCTCATTAAAACTGGCACCTGCACAAAAAGTTCTATCGCCTCCACTTTTTAAAACAATTACTTTAATATCATCATTATTTCCTGCGTCAATAATTGTTTGTTCCAATTTTGTTAAAATATTGGTTGGCATGGAATTTTTATTAGGATGAAAAAACTCTATGTAACCAACACTATTTTCAGTTTTTAATGTAACGTACGCTTGTTCCATAAAATGTAATTGAAGGTATAAAATTACAACTTTATATGTTGCAATTCGTCATTTTTTAAAATGGGACTTTCGTTATATTTTAAGGTCCAACCCAAAGAGTTTGTTAAAATATAGAATTTTGAAAGTTCACTAATCAATCTGTTTTTTGCATTGGTCTTTAAATCGGAAGCTTCGATTTTTTTGGTCAAGGATATTTTTACAATGTTTTTAATATCATTATAATCTTTAGCTTCGAAAGGGTTTATAAAATCTGCTTGAATATCATAATACTCTAAATATGGATTGATTTTAATCTCTTCGTCTGGGATATTCAAAATAGTGAGTGTTTTAGTTTCTTCATCTACTTCAAATTCAATTTTGCTCAAATCGTAAGCAATGGTCACATCAGCATTTACAACAACCAGGGCTTTTTTTCCAACCGACACCAAATCCCCGAAAATATCTTTTGAATTTTTATAGTTGAAAACTTCGCTAAAATGCCCTTCGGTAACTATGAGTTTTCCAACATTATTGATTTGCTCTTGAATGAGTGAAGAGCTTTCCTGGAGCACTACTCTTTCCTCTTGTTTATCTCCACAATATTTAAAAGTGAATAAAACAATTAACGTGATAACGACACCGAATAGAATTTTTCGCATGCACTAATGTAAACAAAAAAACATTAGTTTCCTTCGACATAAGAAGTCTAACTAATGTAAATAAATGTTTCTACTAACAGTACAAATATAGTATGGATTTAGATTAATGTTATTAGCTTAGGGTTAAATTAACTTTAACTTTTAGCACAAAAAAAACACCAACTACAAAACTTTTTAAAGTCTTTAGTAATTGGTGATTTAAATATGAACTGATTAATAGCATTATGAATTTAATTGAAAAAAAACAACAGAAGGCAATTTTTCGACTAAGTGTTATTAAAAAAGATTAAACGTGTTTTTTTTAATTCAGTATGATATTTTGCATTAAAAAACCATATGCGGATAAGCTTCTTTCAAACTTAACTTTTTGGTTTCTAGTTTATTAATGAAATTTTTATACTCTAAGGAATTAGCATTAAAAGGTTTATGCTGAATTCCTTTTTGAATATCATCAACCGCTTCCATAGTTTTTAAGGCGTTATCAGACACCCAAACAGCACTGAATTTTTCCCAAATATAATTGATGGCTGTTTGGTTTGGATGAATCATATCTTCAGCATAAAAACGATAATCGCGGAGTTCATCCATCATAATTTCATAGGAAGGAAAATAAAACACATCATTATTTAAAATCGAATGAATAGCTGTTATTAAATGGCTTTTACTTAGTGTATTTTCAACAAAACCATCTTTTAGATGACGAACAGGCGATACCGTAAAAATAATAGAGGCGTGAACATTTACACTTCTAAGTAAGTTTATAATAGCGAGTAACGATTTTTCAATAGCTTCAACCGATAACAATTCTTTGATAAATTGTTTTGGGGGCACTTTGTGGCAATTAGCAACAATTTTATTGGTTTCTAAAAACCTGTAAACCCAAGCGGTTCCTAAAGTAATTATAATGTGTGTTGCATCATGGATTTTTTCATTTGTTAATTTGATTTGAGTGTTTAAATTATTCAACAAATCTTCTTTAGAAACGTCGCTCAATTTTGAATGAGCCTCAAAAGAATGCCACTGCCCATTTTCAAAAAATATGTCTTTTTCTGAATAAACTTTTTCATTAATTGCATTTGTTATTAAATTTTCAATGGCTTTAGGCTGAAATAAAATACCAAAAGGGTTTTGAAGATTTTGAAATTTAAAATAATCTAACTTAGCTCCTATATTATCAGAAAAACAAGAACCCAACAAAAGCATATTAGAATTGTAGTCTATAAGATCTTCAGACTGTTTTTTTAATTGGATTTTGGTTTGAAGATTCAAAATTTAAGAAATATAATCTTTAGCTTTTTCAAGTGCTTCACCAATTCCTTCAGGATTTTTTCCACCTGCTGTTGCAAAAAATGGTTGCCCGCCGCCACCGCCATGAATTAATTTTCCAAGTTCCCTAACTACTTGTCCAGCATTTAAGTTTCTACTGGCCACCAATTCCTTTGAAATGTAACAAGTTAAAAACGCTTTTCCATCGTTTTCACTTCCAAATAACAGGAATAAATTATCAAACTGACTGCCTAACTCAAAAGCTACATCTTTTAATCCAGCTGCATCTAAATCTAACTTTTTAGCTAAAAACTGTACACCTTTAATTTCGGTAAGTTCGTTCTTAAGTTCTACTTTTATGTTTTTGGCTTTTTCTTTTAACAAAGCTTCTATTTGTTTCTTTAGATTAGCATTTTCCTCCTGTAAATTTTGTAATGCTTTTACTGGTTGTTTTGCATTGTTAAGCAAATCTTTCATTTCAAAATAAGCCTTGTTGTTTTCAAAATAAAAGTCTTTTACCGCATCATAAGTTATAGCTTCTATGCGACGTATTCCAGCAGCCACAGCGCTTTCAGAAACAATTTTAAAATGCCAAATATCAGATGTATTACTAACGTGAGTACCTCCAC
Organism: Tamlana sp.; assembly: GCA_049451635.1. GTDB lineage: Bacteria > Bacteroidota > Bacteroidia > Flavobacteriales > Flavobacteriaceae > JBMTVT01. The sequence goes on from JBMTVT010000032.1 coordinate 21,503, forward strand.
ATAGTTCTATAGAATCTCCAAAACGAATTGCACGAACGGTATCGCCATACTTTTCACCAAACAAACTCATTGCACCATCAGCAATGGCTTCTTCTTTTGGGATATTACGTTTTTCTACTAATTCTAATTTTTCTTCTATGCGTTTATTCACAAATGCTTCTACAGCTTGTAACTCACCATCGGTTAATTTTGAAAAATGAGAAAAATCAAAACGCAAATATTTCGACTGTACTGCAGATCCCTTCTGCTCCACGTGAGTTCCTAGAACCTCTCTTAAAGCCTGATGTAATAAATGCGTTGCGGTATGATTACACTCTGTTCTAAAACGTTGTTTTGCATCAACAACCGCTTTAAAAGTTTCATTGATATGGTTAGGCAAACTTTTGGCAAAATGAATTATAACATTATTCTCCTTTTTGGTATCAAGAATATAAACCACATCGCCATGTGCATCTTCTAAATAGCCCTTATCACCTACCTGCCCGCCTCCTTCTGGATAAAAAGGTGTTAAGTTAAATACCATTTGATACATTTCGCCATCTTTTTTAGAGGTTACCTTTCTATATCGGGTTATTTTTACTTGGGCTCCCAAAGTATCATAACCAACAAATTCTTCTTCGGTATCATCATCTAAAATTGTCCAATCATCCGTACTCATTTCGCTTGCAGCGCGAGAACGATTTTTTTGTTTTTGTAATTCTTCATTAAACCCTTCTTCATCTAATTTCAAGCCTTTTTCAGAAAGAATCAATGCTGTTAAATCTATAGGAAATCCATAAGTATCATATAATTCAAAAGCTTTTTCACCTGAAACGGTATCCCCTTTTGTTTCTTCAACAATACCGTTTAATAATACCAAACCTTGGTCTAACGTTCTTAAAAATGAGTGTTCTTCTTCTTTAATTACATTTTGAATAAGTTGCTTTTGTGCTGTTATTTCTGGGAATGCATGTCCCATAGTTTCACTAAGCACGTTTACCAATTTATAAATAAATGGCTCTTTTTTATCTAAAAACGTAAATCCGTAACGAATGGCGCGACGTAAAATTCTTCGTATTACATAGCCAGCACCTGTATTACTTAGCAATTGCCCATCAGCTATTGAAAATGCTACCGCACGAACGTGGTCTGCAATCACACGAATAGCAACATCAATTTTGTTACCCTTACCGTAGTCTTTTCCTGAAATGGTTTCAATTTCTTTAATAATTGGTGTAAACACATCAGTATCATAATTAGATTGTACACCTTGTAAAACCATACATAAACGCTCAAAACCCATACCTGTATCGATATGCTTATTAGGTAGTGCTTCTAATGTGCCATTCGCTTTTCGATTGTATTGCATGAAAACCAAATTCCAGATTTCAACTACTTGTGGATGATCTTTATTAACCAAATCTTTACCTGATATTTTAGCTTTTTCTTCCGTTGAGCGGATATCTACATGTATCTCGCTACATGGGCCACATGGTCCTTGGTCGCCCATTTCCCAGAAGTTATCTTTCTTATTTCCCTTTAAAATACGTTCTTCAGCAATATATTGTTTCCAAATATCATAAGTTTCAGTATCCATAGGTAAATTATCGTCTTTATCACCTTCAAAAACGGTAACATAAAGTATATCCTTATCTATTTTATATACTTCTATCAATAATTCCCAAGCCCACGCAATGGCTTCTTTCTTAAAATAATCTCCGAAACTCCAGTTGCCCAACATTTCAAATAAGGTATGATGGTAAGTATCGTAGCCGACTTCCTCCAAATCGTTATGTTTTCCTGAAACACGTAAGCATTTTTGGGAATCGGTAATTCGATTATTTTTTGGTTTTGCATTACCTAAAAAGTATTCTTTAAAAGGTGCCATACCCGAGTTTACAAACATTAAGGTTGGATCATCTTTTAACACCATGGGAGCAGAGGGTACTATGCTATGCTTTTTATTTTCAAAAAAACTTAAAAATTGAGATCGAATATCTTGTGACTTCATTAACTTAAATAGTTAGTGTATTGTTAAATTATATTTATTGCAAAACAATTTTTATCTTTACTCGTTTATTTAAGGTTATCCTTTAATTACAAGATTATAAATTATAGATAAATTGCTTTAGATATAAAGTGCAAAAATAGCATAAATTGCGACATGAGTAAGGTAAAATATTATTACGATGCAGAGTCTCTTTCCTATAAAAAAATAGAGCGCAAAAAACGAACAACGTTTAAATATGTCTTTATTTTTATTTTGGCTTCGGCTTTATTTGGTTTTATTTTTGTTTTTATAGCAAGTCAGTATGTTGAATCTCCCAAGGAACGTGCTTTAAAAAGAGAACTACAAAATGCGCAATTACAGTTTGAATTACTGAATAAAAAAATGGAGCAAGCGGAAGCTGTTTTGTCCAATATAGCAGATAGAGATAATAATATTTACCGTGTTTATTTTGAAGCCAACCCCATACCAGAGGAACAGCGTAAAGCAGGTTTTGGAGGAATTAACAGATATAAGAGTTTAGAGGGCTTTGATAATTCGAAACTGATAATTGAAAGCAACAAACGCTTGGATATTTTACAAAAGCAAATTGTAGTACAATCTAGATCCTTGGATGAAATTGCAAAACTTGCCGAAGAAAAAGAAAAGCTTTTAGCCGCTATTCCAGCTATCCAGCCTGTAAGCAATGAAGATTTAACAAGAATGGCTTCCGGATATGGTATGCGATCTGACCCCTTTACCAAAGTTAGAAAAATGCATTGGGGCATGGATTTCACTGCTCCACGAGGCACACCTATTTATGCATCAGGCGATGGCGTTGTGGTACGTGCCGATGCTGGTGCAACGGGCTATGGTAAACACATTCGAATAGATCATGGATATGGTTATACCAGTTTATATGCACATTTGTACAAGTACAATGTTAGGAAAAACCAAAAGGTTAAGCGGGGTGATTTAATAGGATTTGTAGGCAGTACAGGTCGTTCTGAAGCGCCTCATTTACACTATGAAATTTTTAAAGATGAGGAACGAATAAACCCAATAAACTTTTATTACGGTAGTTTAACAGCCGAGGAATTTAACAAAATGTTAGAACATGCTTCATTAGAAAATCAATCTTTAGATTAATGCATATAGATTTACCAGAAAAACGATATTATGGCATTGGCGAAGTTGCTAAAGCATTTGGTGTTAACACGTCTTTGATACGTTTTTGGGAAAAAGAATTTGATGTACTAAAACCAAAAAAGAATGCTAAAGGCAACCGTAAGTTCACTCCCGAGGATATAAAAAATCTGAAGTTTATTTACCATTTGGTAAAGGAACGTGGTTTTACGCTTGAAGGGGCAAAAATCCATTTAAAGGAAGAAAAAAAACAAGCTCTTAGCAATTTTGAAATTATAAGCAAACTTGAAGATATAAAAACCCAACTCATAAAAATAAAAGAGCATCTTTAGGTTTTTACTTTAAAAAATATTCTTAAACATGTAACTTTCAAGTCAGTTATGTGTCATATAAACAACTTTAAAACATTACTTTTTAAACTAAACTATCATGAAAAAATTTTTACCATGGATTATCGTTGCCATAGTAGTATTGGGTATCTACTCTTGGGCAAAAGGATTTAAAAATACCGCAGTAGAATATGAAGCTGATGCGAAAACAGCATGGTCTAATGTAGAAAGCGCTTACCAACGACGTGCTGACTTAATACCAAATTTGGTAGCTACTGTAAAAGGTTATGCCGAACACGAAAAAGAAACTTTAGAAGGTGTTATCAAAGCACGGTCAGAAGCCACAAAAACAACTATTGATGCTGGAGATTTAACTCCTGAAAAAATGGCGCAATTTCAACAAGTCCAACAAGGTTTGAGTGGTGCGTTATCAAGGCTATTAGTAACCGTGGAGCGTTATCCTGATTTGAAAGCCGATAAAAGTTTTTTAGAATTGCAAGCACAGCTTGAAGGTACAGAAAACAGAATTAATGTAACTAGAGATCGTTACAATGAAGCTGTAAACAAATATGATATTTATACTACCAAATTTCCTGGTAAACTTCTAGCTGATCTATTTGGTTTTGAAGAAATGCCAAGATATAAAAGTGCACCAGGTAGCGAAAATGCACCTAAAGTAGAATTTTAATGTCTAAAATTGAAGACTTTTTAAGCGCAACTGAAGAAGAAGAGGTTATTGAAGCTATTCGTGTAGCCGAATTGAATACTTCTGGAGAAATACGTGTGCATATTGAAAAAACCTCAAATGGCGATGCTACAAATCGTGCCTTGGAAGTTTTTTATTTGCTAAAAATGGAAAACACAAAACTTCAAAATGCGGTATTAATTTATGTAGCTGTTGAAGATAAAAATTTTGTTATTTACGGAGACAAGGGCATTAACGATGTTGTAGAAAACGATTTTTGGGATAGCACCAAAGACCTTATTCAATATCATTTTAAAAAAGGGGATTTTAAACAAGGTTTAGTTGAAGGTATTTTAAAATCTGGCGAGCAACTTAAAAAATATTTCCCTTATTCCGATTCAGATAAAAACGAACTTTCTAATGAAATATCCAGAGGGTGACATTTAAATTTAAACATATTATTGCATTATTTCTTCTGATTTTTGGAATTAACCAAACAGTAATAGCACAATTTAAAATTCCTGAAAAACCCACGTTTCAAACTAGTGTTTATGACTATATAAATTTGCTTTCTTCCAATCAAAAAAATACTTTGGAGCAAAAGCTTATTAAGTATTCTGATACAACTTCAACACAAATAGTTGTTGCAATTATCAATTCGACTCAAGGAGAATATATTAATTTTTTAGGTGCGCAATGGCTTACAGAATGGGGTATTGGGCAAGCTAAAGAAGATAATGGTATTCTAATTCTTTTAGCTAAAGACGATAGAAAAATAGGTATCAATACTGGATATGGTGTGGAACATTTGTTAACCGATGCCATGTCTAAACGTATTATTGAGCGAGATATTATTCCATATTTTAAGCAAAATGATTACTACGGAGGATTAAACAGTGGAACTGATGCTATTTTTGAGGTTTTAAATGGAGAATATCAAGGTGTTCGTAAATCTGGCAATAATGATTTTCCCATTGGGTTTATTTTTATTCTCATCTTTATATTTATCATTATTCTGATATCAATTTCAAAAAACAGTCGAGGAGGTGGAAACCGAGGTCATAGAACCATGGGATCAGATATTTTAGAGGCTATCATTTTAAGTAATATGGGTCGCGGTAGTTACCGCAGAGGTTCTAGTGGTTGGGGCGGAAGTTCAAGTAGAGGCGGATGGTCTTCTGGTGGCGGATTTGGCGGAGGCTTCGGTGGTGGTTCTGGTGGAGGTGGGGGGGCATCTGGTGGTTGGTAGTTTTATGAAAGTTTTTTATTATCTTCCAATGTTTAAAAATCCTAGCCAATGATGAAGCTTCATTTTCTATTTTTCATGTGTTTTTTATTAGTTTTTGAGTTAAAAGCGCAATCCGTTGTTGCTTCTGATAAATTTAATTTACCAGCAATAATAAAAGAAACTTCAGGGCTTATATATTATGGGAACAAACTCATTACTCATAATGATAGTGGTAATGCCGCTGAACTATATGAAATAAACACCTTGGATGGCTCCATAAACAGAACAGTTACCATTACTAATGCAACTAATGTAGATTGGGAGGATCTTGCCCAAGACAACACCTACATATACATTGGAGATATTGGAAATAACAATGGAAACAGATCAGATTTAAAATTTTACAGAATTTTAAAAGCTGACTTTGATTCTAATACTAATGTTATGGCTGATATTATTAATTATTCTTACGTCAACCAAACAGATTTTACTTCCAATCCTAATAATAATAATTGGGACGCTGAAGGATTTGTAATTTACGACAATAACATTTTGATTTTTTCTAAAAACTGGGATAATAATGAAGTTGATGTTTATGCCTTACCAAATACTATTGGCACTCAAAGCGCAATTAAAGTAAGTAATTACAATGCACAAGGCTTAATTACTGGAGCTGATATAGTTGGTTCGAATAAAATATATCTTTGTGGCTACTCTCAAGATGATGGCACACCTTTTTTAATTGAAATTTACAATTTAAATATAAGTACACCTTCAAACCTTGATGTGTTTGCAAATAGTGATGCTGTAAAATTAAATAACTTTTTACCTTTCGGAAACCAAGTAGAAGGCATCTGTTTTATTGAAACAGATGGTACTATAGATACGCTTTATATCTCTAATGAAGAACTCTCAATAACTACACCTATTTTGTTCACGTCTCCTTCAAAGCTCAGAACATTAACTGTGGATAATTCTACCTTAAGCACCTCAAATTTTGAAGGTGACGACAATCTTAAACTATATCCCAACCCCTTTCAAAATATCATTAAACTAAATAA
>JBMTVT010000033.1:0-26624 GCA_049451635.1 Tamlana sp.
AACCAATTTTACGCATTAAAAGTTTCACCTCTAGATAAAAATTATGGGCAGTCTTTTTTATTCTCTAGAAAAGTAAAATCTTATGACGCAGAAAATATTTTAGGATTTATTAAAGGGTCTAAAATTCCTGATGAATACATTGTTATTAGTGCGCACTATGGCCATGAAGGCATAAAATGCGGTAAGATTTACAATGGTGCAGATGACAACGCTTCAGGCGTAGGGGCTTTATTTAGTTTTGCCGAATATTTTAAAACTAACCCACCAAAACATTCTATTATTTTAGCGGCTTTTGATGCTGAGGAGTTAGCAATAAGTTGTCTGGGAAGATAGGTGCCTAATCTATCTTCAAAAACTATGGTAACTAGCGATAAGCCAAACTTTGATACCGAACGTATTTCTTTGACCCAGGTAAATTGGCCATTTTCAGTTCTACAGGATAAGTGATAAACTGTTCTAAATCTTTGGTAGATAAGTTTCTAGAAGTTGTAATAACCTGTACTTGATTATTGGTTATATCGGGTACGGCACCAATGGGAATTTGAGTTAATGAATAAATACCGAACCCAATAACGGTAGCTATAAAAAGTAATATAACGAGCTTATTTTTTAAGCTGAATTTTATAATTAAGTCTAACATAGTTCATTTTGATAAATGATTAATAAAAGCTATTCAAAATATTGATTAAGAGTAGTTTAAAAATTAAACCCGAAAAAAATTATGCTAATTTTGGAGGTTGAAAAACAGAGGGTTTTTCAAACAAAGACGAGGATTCTTTATAAAAAAAGTTAACAGGTTTATCATTAAACTCTTGGTAAGTAATGTTATAGATTGCTTGTGGATGAAGTATAAAAGAGGCGTTTATATGGCATAACATATGTTGATGGCTTTTAAAAGGTAAATTTTCATGCTCGCCATTTTTTTTCATGAGATTTGATATCGCTACCATAATGTTCAGATAAAAACTGAAAAAAATTATCACCATACATTTCTTTATGATAGGAGGCATGCTCTATTAAAGCATTTAACTTTGAAATATCTTCAATGTTTAAATTGAAACTTTGCACAAGAATCAAGAGAGAATTGAATATTACAAATAATTTAGTGATACCGATACAAATCTACAAAAAAAGAAAACTTGAAATGTTACATAAGTAACATATTACCTAAAAATAGGCTTTTAATTGTATGGAGCCTGAGTGGATAGTTTTGCTGGTTTCGGTTTTTCTACCAAAATAACTAAGGTTAAGGTCTAAAAAATCGGTTAGCTTTTTTTGTGCCAGTAAACTCCAGGTAAAGTTTTTTCCTGGTTGTAAACCTTCTAAAATTTGATAAGCCACAGGTGTATTGGGATTGCCGTTATAAATATTTGAAAAATAATTAAACTCACCATTTATAGCACTTTTTTGGCTATTTGCTAAGGTAAATGATGCGCCGTATTTGTTTTGCTTTAAGGTTTCTAAATTGCCAATGGTATTTTCTTTTTTTACATATTGATAAAATACATCAAAGCTTGAGTTTTCGTTGAACAGGTATGATAGTTTAGGGTTAAATCTAGCTTCGTCAAAGTTGTAATTTTTACTTGTAAAGTTCTCGCTAATACTTTCATTGTTATCAAAAGTAGCAAGTAAATTTATCAACCAGCTTTCCACAATTTTATGGTTAAAATTTATTTGATGGCTTTTTAAACTATTTTCAATAAAACCAATGGAAAGTATATTTCTGGTAGTGTTTTTAAGAAAAGTATATGAGGTTGTATACCTTTGTTTCCCTCTATTGAAAAAAAGTACATTTCTAAAATTTAACTGCAAACCTAGTTGGTTTTCTTCATTATTTTCAAAGGGATCCAAATTAAAGCTATTACCGTCTCTTTTAATTTTTCTGTCGGTTAAATAACTAGTTTGGTTATAAAAATGCGACCAGAATTTCTTTGATTTACTTTCTGAAACAGACCATTGTGAAGGATTAATGGTTAAGGTTTGGCTCAGTCTATTTTGATGTGTTTTTATAAAAATTCGGTTAGGCAGAAGCACTCGAATGTATTTACCTTGGTCTTGAAACTGGGCAATTTCAAACTCTTCAAGCTCTTGTATGCCATTGGTGTTATAGTCAATCCATGTGTAGGTGCCTTGTCCTGCTTCTACTTCAATATATGTAAAATCTTGTTGTGGCAAGGTGCCCGAATTGGTTTCAAAAATGGTGCTCCATTGTACTATTTGTTTAAAAAGTTTTTGGTTGAATTGCAATCTGGAATTCACTGAGTTTTCATTTTTAATATTGGCATCGGTATATTTTAATGTTCTGTAATTGGCATAAAGCGATAAATTAGTGTTTTTATTTTGAATCAATCTGGAGTCTAAATAAAACGTATTTGAAGTATTTACTTTTTGCAATTCATTATTTTTGATACTATCATTTACTCGGTTTTTATAACCAACTTCTGCAAAAACTTTGGTACTATCACCAATGCCAAAAAACAATTCATAAGATTTAAACTTTTGACTTAGTGGTGTTAAATTTTGAGTTGCTATTTCTCGTTGCTCATTATCCTCAATGGCAAGTCTCGCTCCTACCCAACTTTTATTAAAGCTATAGGTGACCTTATTGTAAGTCCTTAAAAAAGTTGAAATGTTGATGGTTGAATTGGCATTTAAAAAACTTGAATAGGATGCTATGTTAAACTTATTTAAAAGCAAATTAGTATTAACAATATGCCTATTCCCATTAAAACCATCTGAAAAATTTAGGTGTTCAAATTGATAATTGGTATAGCCTTTTTTAACATGGAAAAATCTAAACCCAGAATTTACCAAGGTTTGGTTTCCTAAACCAAAACCAATTCCATTGGTGTTATTTAAGTCTAAATTCCAATCGCGATTAAATTCTGGGTTATAAAGCCCTTCAATATTTCGGTAATTAACACTTATGTAATCTGTATCGATAAAAATATCCATGTTCCAAAGGCTATCATTTTTTACTAGTGATTGTTCAATATTTATTTTGCCTGCAAAGCCATTATTGTTTTCATCATAAATGTTAGAAAACAAGTTCAAATCATTTTTACTAGCTGAAGCCTCAAAATTGATATTGGTTTTTTCAGTTGGTGTGTAGCTTCCGTTCACTGTAGCAATTTGAAGTTTTGTAGGGGCAATTAATTGTACAACAGGCGCATAATTACCTTGGTTTATGCCAATATATTCATAAATGTTGTTGATGGTATTGCTATTGCTCAAAATATAATCACCTTGATTATCCCCAACGAGCGAAAACGTTACCCGATATAATTCATCATTTGGATCGTTAGAAAATACAAAAGCTTCATTACCGCCAATGAGTTCTTTTCGGTATAAAATTCGGTTTTCATTCAAATCTTCGCGAACTTCTGATGGTGCTACCATTTGAGTTCTGTCATCGCCAGCATTGGATAAAATTTGTATTTGTTCTTCAGATAAATTTTGCTGTAAAGGTTGATTTTTAGCATCATTTTCAGAATATACCGAAATGCCAATATTTAATTTCTTACTTTCAAATTTGCTCCCACCATAAGCTACAAAACGTGAATAGTTACGATCGCTAAATTGGTAATCGACAGTAATGCGCATTTCGGAAGTGATAGGAAATGTTGAGTTAAAAATAATTTCACCAGCATTATAATCGATGATATAATCTTGATCCTCACCTCGTTTTACGGCAACGCCATTAACATAAACCGTTTCACTTCCAGAGACAATCAAAACAAACAGCTCACCATTTTGCCCTTGTAATTTATAAGGCCCTTGGTTGCCTTCTTGAGCAATAAACTGACTGGTTGTAAACTGCCCACGAACAATAGCGCCTGCTGCAAAAATGTTGGTTTGTTTACCTTCATCGCCCAGTTTTACATTGAAATTTAAACCTTGAACACGTTTCGAGAAATTAGCAAAATAGGAATCGGTGTTTACTAAATCAATATCGCCAGCACGTACATTCCAACGGTCGCTGAATAGTTCTATAAATACTTGATCAAATTCATCTAAACGTTGACTGTAACCACTTTCTTGTAAAGGAATATTAGCATCTTGAATAGAGGCCCTCAATGAGACTCTATCATTAAGTTTCCCTGTAATTTGAAGATCTAATTCGCTGTTTAAAACCGAATTTTGATTGTTGCCAATGGTGACACCTCGAGAGATACTGCCCGAAGTTGTTAAACCATCAAAAGGGATAAAGTTGTTAGAAGTATTGGGTTGGGATAATTTATATAATGTTTCACTGTTGTTGGTATTTTCAACAATGATATTTTCATCTAATTGCTTATATGTTTTTGTTAAAAACTCTGGAAACTTTAAAAAATTTATAATAATGGAATCGGTATCAATAGGTTTCTTAAAAAACAATAAGGCCTTAGGAAAATCAATATCATAAAATGAAGAATCAATATTTATATTGTTTTTTGTTTTAATTGAAAAATAATTAGGATTTATACTAACGCTGTCAATTATAATAGAATCTTTTACGGCTAGTTTTTTAGTTTTATAATTGGGATTTAGCTCTTGTGAAAATCCACAAAAACCAATCAAAAACATGAGAATACAAGTAACAATCTTCATCAAGTACTTAAACTGTAAATCGTTTAAAATATTTTGTTAATAGCTTCGTTAAAACTCGTGCTATAATTAATAGTGTAAAAGTAACGTATTATTTATTTTAGCTGAAATTCTTGTTACTAACATGAAACGAGCATTAACAAAATTTAAAAACATATTCACAAAAGTGAAAGTTTTAAAATTTTTTATTGTGAGAACGAAGTGGTTTCAAACGTTCTCAATTTTATAATTAACATGAAATCAAATAATTACTAAAAATTAAAGGTGTGAAAATAATATCCTATAACGTAAACGGTATTAGGGCAGCAGTAAATAAAGGGTTTGTTGATTGGTTAAAAGCCGCTAATCCAGATATTATTTGTTTACAAGAAATTAAGGCCTTAGAAGAACAATTGGATTTAGACATATTTGCAGAGGCAGGCTACCAATACAACTATTGGTTCAGTGCGCAAAAAAAAGGGTATAGTGGTGTTGCCATTTTAAGTAAAATAGAACCCAACCATGTGGAGTATGGCACGGGAATAGAATCTATGGATTTTGAAGGGCGTAATTTGAGAGCTGATTTCGATGGGTTTTCGGTAAAGAGTTTGTACTTGCCCTCTGGAACCAATGATGCTCGGTTGGATCACAAATTGGAGTATATGGATATGTTTCAAGATTATATCAATAAGTTGAAAAAAGACATACCTAACCTCATTATTTGTGGCGATTATAATATTTGCCATGAAGAAATAGATATACATAACCCTAAAGGCTTGAGTAATGTTTCTGGGTTTTTACCTGTTGAACGTGAGTGGATAGGCAACTTTATTGATAGTGGATTTATAGATTCCTTCAGGTATTTAAATCAAAGCAAACAACAATATAGTTGGTGGAGTTATCGCGCAAATGCTCGTGCCAATAATAAGGGTTGGAGATTAGATTATGCAATGGTTGCAAAACCTTTACAAGAAAACATTAAAAGAGCCGTTATACTATCTGATGCAGTCCATAGTGATCATTGCCCTATTCTGTTGGAAATAGAAAATTAAAGTATTAATGAACAATAAAGAACCCAAACAAAATGATTAAAAACAGCACTTTACTAGTATTAGCCCTAGTGGTTTTAGTTTCTTGTGTATCACCAAAAGTATATAAAGATTTGGAGGCAAGATATAATGACTTAAAGAGTGAAAACAGAAAACTTTCAACCGATAATGAAGCACTTAAAAGCGCAAAAACTGCTGCCGAAAACGAATTAAAACAATTGCAAGCAGCTTATGATGAAGCCGTTTCGCAACATGATAAATTACAAGCTGATTATAATGCAACAAAGGCAAATTATGAAAATTTAAAAGCTTCGTATGACGCTTTAGAAAAAAATAGTTCAGCAGCTATAGCAGCAAATTCTCAAAAAAATAGAGAATTATTAGCCCAACTCGAAGCCAAAGAACAAGCTTTGGCAGATGAAAATGCTAGACTGGAAAAACTTAAAAATGAATTAGCAGACCGATCTAATAGAGTAGCAGAATTGGAAAAAGTAATAGCTGATAAAGATGCAGCAATGACAGCGCTTAAAGATGCCATCTCAAGAGCGTTAACCGATTTTGAAGGTAAAGGCTTAACAGTTGAGCAACGTGATGGAAAAGTTTATGTGTCTATGGAAAACAAATTGTTATTCGAATCTGGCAGTTGGGCAGTTGGCAGTGAAGGTAGAAGAGCTGTTCAGCAATTAGGGAATGTGTTGGGCGACAATCCAGACATAGCGGTTTTAATTGAAGGCCATACAGATAACGTCCCCTATCAAGGTAGTGGGCAATTAAGTGGTAACTGGGATTTATCAACCAAACGTGCTACTGCCATTGTGAATATTTTAAGAGAAAATACTTCCATAAATCCAGAAAATTTAACAGCTGCAGGACGCGGAGAATATGCACCAGTTTCAACCAATAGCACACCAGGAGGTAGAGCAAAAAACAGACGTATCGAAGTTGTTTTAACACCTAAATTGGATGAGCTTTCTAAGTTGTTGAACGATAATTAAGCTAATTGTTATTATTAAAAAGGTAGAAATCCAAAAATTGATTTGATTATAATTTAAAACCTTTCATAGTAATTAAACTTTGAAAGGTTTTTTATCTTTAACATCTTATCTAAAAATCTAAGTATCTAATAATCCATAATGAAATATACAACACTTCCGAACACTCATATAAAAGTTAGTAAAATATGCCTAGGGACCATGACATGGGGAAACCAAAATACCGAAGCCGAAGGGCATTCTCAATTAGATTACGCACTTGATCAAGGTGTTAATTTTATTGATACTGCCGAATTATATCCTGTACCGGCAACCACAGAAACCCAAGGGCGTACTAGTAAAATTATTGGGACATGGTTAAAAAAAACAGGTAACAGAGATAAGGTTATTTTGGCCTCTAAAATAGCTGGAACAGGTGATTATACAGCACATATAAGAACTACGGGTTTTAGTAAAAGTGCTATTAAAGAAGCTGTAGACTTGGAATTAAAACGCTTACAGACAGATTATATTGATTTATACCAATTACATTGGCCTGAGCGCGAAACAAACACCTTTGGAGTAAGGGATTATAAACATAATCCCAACGACCCTTGGGAAGATAATTTTAATGACGTTTTGCATGCTCTTGAAGAACAAATTAAATTAGGTAAAATTAGGCATATTGGAATGTCCAACGAAAAAGCTTGGGGCGCCATGCGTTACGTGGAAGAATCTAAAAAAAACTTACCAAGAATGATAACCATACAAAATGCCTATTCGCTTATAAATCGTGTTTTTGAAGGAGATATGGCAGAAGTGTCTTTACGCGAAAATATTGGTCTGTTAGCTTATTCACCTATGGCTTTTGGTGTCCTTTCTGGCAAGTACATAAAAGGAACAGTCGCTGATAATGCTCGATTAAAATTATTCCCAAGGTTTGCAAGATATAGTAGTGAGCAATCTACCGAAGCTACTAAACGTTACCTAAAAATAGCTGAAGACAATGGGTTAACTTTAGCGCAAATGAGTTTAGCTTTTGTAAACCAACAACCTTTTGTAACCAGTAATATTATTGGGGCCACTAATTTAGAGCAACTAACGGAAAATATTGACAGTATAAATATTACTTTAAGTGATGCCATTTTAAAACAGATTAATGAGGTGCATGCCCAAATTCCTAATCCAGCGCCGTAGATTTTTTAAGTATAATAAGACACTATCTCAAGAAGTGTGTAAATTAAAAAGGGCACTATCCTAAAAAAGTCGCCAATTAAATCTATTAGGTTCCAGGGGACTGATTATTATTTTGTCATTAGTGAATTCGATTATAGAGAATTTTTTATTGTTAAACTAAAGTATCTTCATTAATTCTTAACTTTATAATATTCAAGATTTACCACTAGGAATTTGTATAAAAAAACCCACTACTCTTTAAAGTAGCGGGTTTTTTTCATTATTTAATTTGTTTACCATTTTTATCAAAAAAATGATATTCAAGGTATGTGTAAGCATCTCTTGGTAAAACTTTAACCCATTTTTTGTGTTCAAAAAACCATTTTGAACGTACAGATGGAAAGCCTTTGGTTATAAAGGCTGCTATAAAAGGATGTGTGTTTAAGGTCACCTTATTATAGTCTTTTTTAAATAGTTTTTCAAGGTCGTGCGTTATTTTTTGCACGATTCCTATGGGCGCTTCAACCTCTGAGCCATTAATGATTTCATCAGGGTTTTCCTCACGAGTTTTAATGTTCATTTCTGGTTTGGTGCGCTGTCTTGTAATTTGTATCAATCCAAATTTACTTGGAGGCAATATTTTATGTTTTGCTCTATCATCTTTCATTTCATCACGAAAGTGATTGAACAGTTTTTGCCTGTTTTCAGCATTGGTCATATCTATAAAATCTACCACAATTATACCGCCCATATCACGCAAGCGCAATTGTCTGGCAATTTCAGTGGAAGCAATTAAGTTAACTTCTAATGCTGTGTCCTCTTGGTTGTTGGCTTTGTTTGATCGGTTTCCGCTATTTACGTCTATAACATGAAGGGCTTCGGTATGTTCTATTACCAAATAGGCACCTTTTGCCATAGAAACGGTTTTTCCAAACGAGGTTTTTATCTGTCTTTCTATTCCAAATTTTTCAAAAATTGGAACATTTGATTGATATAATTTAACTATTGATTCTTTTTTTGGTGCAATTTCATGCACGTAATCTTTAATTTGAATGTAAAGCTCTTCATCATCCACAGTAATTCCTGTAAAGGTGTCATTGAATATGTCTCGTAAAATAGACGAGGCTTTATTCATTTCTCCTAATACTTTACTGGGGTGATGTGCTTTATGTAGCTTTTTACACATTGCCGTCCAACGACTAAGCAAATTTTGTAAATCTTTATCTAGTTCAGCTACTTTTTTGCCTTGTGCTACGGTACGTATAATAACGCCAAAACCTTGCGGAGTTATACTCTTTACAAGGCGTTTAAGACGGTCTTTTTCCTCTTTATCCTCTATTTTTTGAGAAATAGAAATACGGTTGGAAAAAGGTACTAAAACAATATATCTACCAGCTATAGAAAGCTCAGAGCTTATTCTGGGCCCTTTTGTAGATATAGGTTCTTTTACTATTTGTACTAATAGCGATTGATTAGATTTTAAGACGTCGGCAATTTTGCCATCTTTCTCAATATCTTTTTCAAATGGGAAGTTTTTTAAAGAAAAATCTTTTAGTTTACCTGTGCTTACACGTTTTGTGAATTTTAAAAGCGAAGGAAGTTTTGGTCCTAAATCATGATAATGCAAAAAAGCATCTTTTTCATATCCTACATTTACAAATGCAGCATTTAAACCAGGAACAGCTTTTCGTATTTTGGCTATAAACACATCACCAACTGAAAATTTATTCTCTCCTTTATCTTTTTGTAATTCAATAAGTTTTCCATCTTTTAATAAGGCAAAATCAACATTTTCGGAACTAGATCGAATAATCAATTCTTTATCCATTTTGTTAATTTTAATCCACCACATTTAGTGTGATAGATGGATTATACATTATTTTTTATCACAGGATTTTTAATATCCGTGGAGTTCAAAAAGCACTTAAAAGTGTTAAAAAATTCATGAACTCATTTCAAAGAACTTGTTGTGTTTTAAATCAAAAAAAGTAGTCAATCTAACTACTTTTTCGATCTATTTTTTCTTTTTGTGACGGTTAGCGCGTCTACGTTTTTTACGTTTGTGCGTCGCTACCTTATGTCTTTTACGTTTTTTACCACTTGGCATAAATAGTGTCTTTTTAAATTAATAATTATTTTTTAATGATTTATTTAACGTCTACATTAGTTTTAACACCTTCAACAAAAACTTTTGCAGGTTTAAATGCAGGAATATTGTGTGCTGGAATTTTTATTGTTGTATTTTTTGATATGTTTCTTCCGGTTTTTTCAGCTCTTGTTTTAATAATAAAGCTTCCAAAACCTCTTAAATAAACATTATCACCACTTTCTAATGATGTTTTTACTTCTTCCATAAAAGTTTCAACAGTTGCTTGAACATCACCTTTTTCAATTCCTAATTTTTCAGAAATTTTTGCTACTAAATCAGCCTTGGTCATTTTAATATGTTATTTTTTATGTTACTATAAATTTAAAGGGATGCAAATATAGGAATTTAAAATTCAATATTTCAAACCTAATTCATTAAAATTTAAGTTTATAAACGTTTATTTTTGTTCAACCTATAGATTAAATTAATGATATTTTCTAAAACACTAATACATTGGTATTCAAATAATAAGAGGATTTTGCCATGGCGAGAAACCAAAAATCCATATCATATTTGGCTATCAGAAATCATTTTACAGCAAACACAGGTTAAGCAGGGGCTGCCATATTATGAAGCTTTTGTTTTAAAATATCCAACAATTTTCCATCTCGCAAATGCTAAAGAAAGTGAGGTTTTAAAATTATGGCAGGGACTTGGATATTATTCTCGTGCAAGAAATTTACATACTACTGCAAAATATGTTGCCAATGATTTAAAAGGTGAATTTCCGAAAACACATAAAGAACTATTAAAACTAAAAGGCGTAGGCGATTATACAGCCAGCGCGATAGCGTCCATATGTTTTAATGAAGCATCGGCAGTGGTTGATGGTAATGTATATAGAGTGCTGTCTCGCTATTTTGGAATTAAAACCCCGATAAATTCTTCTAAAGGAGCCAAAGAATTTAAAGTTCTAGCACAAGAGTTAATAGATAAAAGCAATCCTGCCGAATTTAACCAAGCTATTATGGAGTTTGGGGCTACCCAATGTAAACCCAATAACCCGCTCTGCCATAATTGTCCATTAAGTGAAAGCTGTATGGCATTCAACGAAAACAAAATAGATGAATTACCAGTTAAAATTAAACTGGCCAAAGCAAAGAAAAAGTATTTTAATTTTTTGGTATTTATTTCAGAGGATGGGAGAACTATTCTTGAAAAACGCGAGGGAAAAGGTATTTGGCAAAATTTATATCAATTTCCTTTAATGGAAACCCAAAAAAATATTGATGAAAATAAGGTTAGAGTCCTGCTTGAAAATCATGACTATATTAATGGAAAACCGTTTAAAGTATCTTTATATAACCAAGAGCCAATTGTACATAAACTATCTCATCAACATTTATATACCAAGTTTTGGATTATTGATGTAGACCAACTCGCTGTTGCAGGTATTTACGCAAATAAAATACACGATTTTGCTGTGCCCATTTTAATTGGAAATTTTATTGAGGCGTTTAATTTTTAAAGTGAACACGTACAATAAATTTACTTTTTTTGCTAACAAGCACTTGCAATCATAAATTTTTATTAATTTTAAAAAAACTAGAAGACAAATCATTTTTAATGATTAGTAATTCAGTAATTTTGCTACCCTAAAAAAATCAAATTATGTCAGGTACACTAAATAAAGTAATGCTTATTGGGCATTTGGGCGATGAAGTAAAAATGCATTATTTTGATGATAAAAATTGCGTTGGTAGATTTCCATTGGCAACAAACGAAACCTATACCAGTAAACAAACAAACGAACGCGTAACCAACACCGAATGGCATAATATTGTGGTAAGAAATAAAGCTGCTGAAATTTGTGAAAAATATTTAAGCAAAGGAGATAAAGTGTACATAGAAGGTAGGTTAAAAACAAGAAAATGGCAAGATGAAAAAGGAAATGATAGGTATTCTACCGAGATACAGTGTACAGATTTTACTTTTCTTACTACAAAAAAAGAAAGCGAAAGTAATGCATCAAACGCTCCCCAAAAACCTATGATTAGTAATCAAGAAAGTAACGAGCCAATTGATAATGAGAATGATGATCTTCCATTTTAAGTTTAACTAAAGCACTAGTATTTGGATCCCGACCCTTCGAGTTTTATGCCCTTAATTATGACAATTGATTTTTCAGTTGTTTTTGGTTTTGCTCTCTTGTTTTTGCTTTTAGCTTGTTCTGCATTAATTTCTGGAGCTGAAGTGGCTTTGTTTTCATTAAATAGAACTGATGTTGAGGATGGATTGGAGACAAAATCCAAACGTATTCAAATTATCTTAAAGTTATTGGAGCGTCCAAAAAAATTACTAGCAACTATACTTGTGGCCAATAATTTTATAAACATTGGCATTGTTATTTTGTTTGCCTATTTAAGTGGCGATTTATTTATGGGCATAACTTCCGAAATATTACGCTTTGTAGTTGAGGTTGTAATTGTTACGTTTTTAATTTTACTATTTGGCGAAATTTTACCTAAAATTTATGCCAGCCGAAATAATTTAAAGTTTGCGATTTTTATGGCATACCCACTTCGGGTTTTAGATGTACTATTATCGCCAGTAAGTTTACCTATGCGAAGTGTTACTTTAGCAATTCATAACAAATTGGGAAGGCAAAAATCTAATTTAAGTATCAATCAATTATCTCAAGCATTAGAGTTAACAAGTGATGAAGATACCACAAAAGAAGAACATAAAATTTTACAAGGCATTGTGTCCTTTGGGAATACTGATACAAAACAGGTTATGCGACCTCGCATTGATATTTTTGCGTTAAACATAGATCAAAAATATTCTGAAATCATGCCCGAAATAGTCGCTAATGGTTACTCCAGAATCCCTGTTTATAAAGACAATATGGATACCATTAAAGGTATTCTTTATGTTAAAGACTTATTGCCATATATAGATAGAAAACAATTTGATTGGACCACTTTGATACGTGAACCGTTTTTTGTTCCAGAAAACAAAAAGCTCGATGATTTAATGGCGGAGTTTCAGGAAAAGAAAGTGCATTTGGCAGTTGTAGTTGATGAATACGGAGGGACATCAGGATTAATATCCCTTGAAGATATTATTGAAGAAATAGTTGGGGATATAAGTGATGAGTTTGATGATGAAGACTTGACCTATTCTAAACTAGACGACAATAATTATGTGTTTGAGGGCAAAACAGCTTTAAAGGATTTCTATAAAATTATTAAGGTTAAAGACGATGTCGTTTTTGAAGAAAACAAAGGAGAAGCTGAGACCATTGCAGGATTTGTTTTAGAAATATCTGGAAGTTTCCCAAAATTAAATAGTAAAATAAATTTTAAAAATTACGTTTTCACTATTGAAGCTATGGATAAAAAGCGTATTAAGCTTGTAAAGTTTACAATAACGTAATGATGAAGAAATTATATACACTGCTTATAGTTATAGGTTGTTTTTCGTGCGGAGAAGATTATGTTCCAAAACCTAAAGCTTACTTGCGTTTAGAATACCCTAATGCTAAATACGTTGATGATAACCTGGACTTGCCTTTTTCATTTGAAAAAAATTTGCTGGCAACAAAAGTAGTATCTAAGGAATTGAAAGCAACCACAACAAGCTATGGAGTTAATTTAGAATACCCATCCTTAAAAGGCACTATATTTTTAACCTACAAAGCCGTTGATAATGATAAAAACAATTTGGAAGCTTTTTTAAAAGACGCTCAAAAATTCACTTTAGAACACACCCAAAAAGCTGATGAAATACCAGCATATCCTTATGAAAACAAAAAACATAAAGTATATGGGGTGCTATCGGAAGTAAAAGGAAATGTAGCATCGCAAGCTCAATTTTATGTAACCGATAGTGTCAATCATTTTTTAACAGGCTCTTTATATTTTTATGTCAAACCAAACTACGATTCTATATTGCCGGCAGCTAACTATTTACAAAAAGACATTAGGCATATTATGGAAACGGTTACATGGAAATAAAAAAGCATTTTGAAGAAATCAAAATGCTTTTTTATATGATAAAGGTTTTATTACTTAAGCTTTTTTAATGCAACATGCTTTTTTGCAATCTGAGGCACAAGCTGTTTTTTCTACTTCCTTTTTATTTGCACAACAAGGTTTCGTGCAATTTTCATCGCAAGGCTTTTTTGTTGAAAAATAAGTTACAGTTTTCATATCGCTAACTTTATATGTATCTGAAACACCGGTAACTGTTTTTTCCAATAACGCTGGAGTTATCTTAGCCTCGTCATATTCTACCATAGCTAATTTTTTATCAAAATCTACTGTAGAAGATTTAACACCATCCATTTTTGCTATCTTTTTTTCTATGGTTGCCGCACAACCAACAGCACAGGTCATTCCATCAATAGTAAATTCTGCTTTGGCATACGTTGCATTAGGATCTAGTTTCTTTGCGGTTTCGGTCTCTGCTTCTATGCTTACAGTTTTAATTTCAGGCTTCGCTTCGTTTTTACAACCAGTTATTGAAGATGAAATTAAAGCTGCAAAAAAGAGATATTTTATGGTTTTCATTTGAGTTTGTTTTAAATGAATTTAGGATGCAAAATTACTAAATAAGAACGTTCTAGAAGATTAAAAAGTCTTTAAAAAACCCGTTGTGCATTATGATTTAAAATAAAAAAGTTGTTCATAATACTGATAATCAGTAAATTGTTTTATCGATAAAGCATTAACGATAAACAACTTAAATGCAAATTACGAAAGAATAATGAAAGTATTAAGAAAAATATTAAAAGAACAACTTTTAAGCTATCAAAGACGTCAACCAAAGCTCAGCGATTTAGAGCTCAGTCCTTAAACCTATTCACATAATACCATAGCTACAACTATGGGCATAACAATCAACCTATGGCGCACTTATGGGGAGCTAATTTAAGTGAATCGATAGTTATTGGGCGTTATCGTTATAAAGCTGGTTTGCTGGTGCTAAATTTATTTTTGGAACTCGAGGATTCGATTTTAACAATGGCACCGATAATTTTAGCTATGGTGCAGATGTGTATAGAAGTTATGACGACAGACCTTTTGATACAGGTGTAAAAGTGGGTCAAGGTATAAAAACAACAACCTTTAATGGTAATTTACAAGCAGGTTATGTAATAAAGCCAGCTTCCAACTTAAAGATTTTTACCGATATTGCCATTAGAAATTTTAATCCTGAAGCTACAACTGCAACGACCTTTAAAAGTAATACGGTTTGGTTTAATTTTGGGTTGCGTACAGATTTGTTTAATTGGTATTTTGATTTTTGATGAATTCTAGCTGAACTAGTTTTAGCATCTCGCTTTTTTGTAATCAAAACCATTGCTCAAGATGCATTTATAAAGTATCTTTGCACTCGCAAAACAAAACCTAATAAGGTAAATTTACATTGAGCAACGCAAAATCTTCATTAACAACTCCTTCGGTAATTTCAGATTTTAAGGAAATCACCAAAATGCGATTAGCATTAAGTGTGGTTTTTTCATCACTAGCAGGTTATTTATTGGGTGTTGAAATAGTCGATTTTAAAACCTTAATATTATTAGCTTTTGGAGGTTATTTTATGGTGGGGGCCTCCAATGCATTCAATCAAATTATTGAAAAAGATTTGGATGCCTTGATGGATAGAACTAAAAATAGGCCTATTCCCTCGGGACGTATGTCTGTTACTACGGCTTTTATTATTGCATCTGTTTTTACACTTTTAGGGATTATTATTTTATATACCATCAACAAGCAAACAGCTATGTTTGGTGCTATTTCTATTTTTTTGTACACCTGTGTTTACACGCCATTAAAAACCAAAACACCCTTGGCGGTTTTTGTTGGGGCCATTCCAGGAGCTATTCCATTCATGTTGGGTTGGGTGGCAGCTACCGACGATTTTGGTATTGAACCAGGTACCCTATTTGCACTACAGTTTTTTTGGCAATTTCCACACTTTTGGGCCATTGGCTGGTTTTTATTTGAAGATTATAAAAAGGGAGGATTTTATATGCTTCCAACGGGCAAACAAGATAAAGGTACTGCGGTGCAAACCATCATGTATACTATTTGGACAATCATTGTTTCCATAATACCAGTTTTTGGATTTACTGGCAGATTACAATTATCAATAGTTGCCACAATAATGGTATTTGGTATTGGCATATGGATGTTGTATTATGCGATAAGGCTATTTAATAAAATGACTGAAAAAGCTGCAAAACAATTAATGTTGGTAAGCGTATCCTATATCACCTTAGTGCAAATTGTTTATGTAATTGATAAATTTATAAGATAAACCATGGATTTAACACAAGGCACATTAGAAGAAAAAAATAGTAGAGCAAAAAAAATGATGCTATGGTTTGGTATCATTTCCCTTATCATGTCGTTTGCAGGTTGGACGAGTGCTTTTGTTGTAAGTAGCTCTAGACCAGATTGGTTAAAAGATTTTCAATTACCTGATGCTTTTATAATTAGTACAATAGTAATTGTATTAAGTAGCATAACTTTTATTTTAGCTAAAAATGCCCTTAAAAAGGGAAACAATATACAAACAACACTTTTTTTGTGGATGACTTTTATATTGGGTCTTGTATTTATTTTTAATCAGTTTTCAGGCTTTCAACAAATCATTAATTTAGGCTACAATTTTACAGGGCCAACCAGTAATGTAACCATGTCTTACATTTATTTAATAGCAGTTGTGCATATTTTACACGTTATAGTTGGGTTAATTTGTTTGTTAGTAGTAATTTATAATCATTTTAAACAAAAGTATAAGGCAACTAAAATGCTTGGTTTTGAACTTGCAGCAACCTTTTGGCACTTTATAGATATACTTTGGGTGTATCTCTTTTTGTTTTTGTATTTTATTAGATAAATAAATTGATTATTTTTGTGCAACTTTTAAATAACAACCATTATATATGAGTACAGTAGTAGCAGAAGGTAGAACTTGGGGTGGCGGAAACAGACCACTAAATGCTAGTTATGGTAAAATGATGATGTGGTTTTTCATTGTTTCTGATGCCTTAACATTTTCTGGGTTTTTAGCAGCCTACGGATTTTCAAGATTTAAGTTTATTGATGCATGGCCAATTGCCGATGAGGTATTTACCCACGTACCGTTTTTACATGGGCAGGAGTTACCTATGATTTATGTGGCTTTTATGACATTTGTTCTTATTATGTCATCAGTAACCATGGTATTAGCTGTTGATGCAGGTCATCATCTTAATAAATCTAAAGTAACGCTATACATGTTTTTAACCATCATTGGTGGTTTAATATTCGTTGGTTCTCAAGCTTGGGAATGGGCAACTTTTATCAAAGGTGATTATGGAGCAATCCAAACAAAGGGGGGCAATATTTTACAATTTGTTGATGCTGAAGGGGAACGCGTAGCTTTGAGAGATTTTGTGGTTGCCGAAGAATCATATAGAACAGAACACGATAGAAATAATGGACTTTGGTTTGTTCAAGAAGGTACTTTACCAACCTACACTGTTGCTGAGGTTATACATGGTTTAGAAACTAACGAAAATGTTTTGGTAAGAACTCAGTTATTAGATGAGCATGGGCATAAAACAGTTTTAACCAGAGAGGAATCTTTAAAACAAGTGAAAGCGCATGGTAAAGTAGTTGTTGAAGGCGCTAATTTACATGTTAATGAATATGGTTCGCCACTATTTGCAGACTTCTTTTTCTTTATAACTGGCTTTCACGGGTTTCACGTATTCTCTGGAGTGGTTATTAATATCATTATTTTCTTTAATGTAATTTTAGGAACATACGAAAGAAGAGGAAGCTACGAAATGGTAGAAAAAGTTGGTTTATATTGGCACTTTGTAGATTTAGTTTGGGTATTTGTATTCACATTCTTCTACTTGGTTTAATTGAAAAAACAGATTTAAAATGGCACACGCACATAAATTAGAAATATTCAGAGGGTTAATAAAATTCAAATCGAATACTCAAAAAATTTGGGGTGTTTTAATTTTCTTAAGTATTGTTACAGCAATAGAAGTTGCTTTGGGTATATATAAACCAGAAGCCCTCATGGGAAAATTTCTGGGTATGAAAGGACTTAACTGGATTTTCATCATTTTAACGATAGTTAAGGCCTATTACATTACTTGGGATTTTATGCACATGCGAGATGAACTGAAAAGTTTGAAGCGTATGGTTGTTTGGACTGCCGTATTTTTAATTATATACTTAATCTTTATTTTGTTACAAGAAGGAGGATATGTTTTTGATGTATATAAAGACGGATTCATTAAAATAGATTTTTAATAATATTTAGTTAAATAGACAAGATTAAGGCGGTTTTTAAACCGCCTTTTTTTATTTTTACACCACAAAAAAGTTAAAGAAAAAACGAAATAAATGAACAGAAAAAAGTTTGGGCGATATTTGGTTTTGGGAGTTTTGTTTTTTCTTCCAGTTGTGTTTTTGTTGTTTTTGTATCCTGCAACGCATAACTATAGACCTTTAGACATTGTGGAGGAACATGTATTAGATTTGAATGAATTCGAATCTAATACAAATGAGCACATTGTTTTAAAGGACCACATTACTGTATTGGGGTTTTTAGGAAATAATCCAGTGGATAATGCCATTACAGCCTCCAATTTAAAAGAGTTGGTTTATGATAAGTTTAAGGGGTTTAAAAAATTTCAAATAGTTATCTTAATGCCAAAAGGCACCGAGAATGCCGTTGAAAAGCTTAGAGCAGAAATCAGTTCTTATGAAGATTTAAGATTTTGGCATTTTGCTTTTGGTGAGCCAAATCATATCCAAAGGGTTTTCAATAGCTTAAAAAGCAACGTAAAAATCAATCAAGATTTGTCATCAAAAAATGTTTTTATAATAGATAAGGATTTAAATCAAAGAGCTAGATTGGATGATAGAACAGATGCAGAAATAGAAAGAAATAAACCTATTTATGGTTTATATAGTTACAATTGTATTGAAGTTGCCGAAATAAAAAATAAAATGAGTGACGATTTGAGGGTCTTATTTACCGAGTATCGCCAAAAGAGAAAAGGCGATTTCAATTCAGATACAAGAAGAGCAAACGATTTGAAAAACAACAATGAAGAAAACTAATTATTCATACATAGGCATTGCCTTTATTATACTCGTTTTTGGAATCATTTTTATCCCTAAAATAGTTGATAGAATATCTAATGGAGATATTATTAGAAACGAGAGCAGAAGCGATTATGCCAACGATAAAAAGGAAACAGTCTCAGATTTGTTTTTTATTGAAAACAATGGCGAAAAAAGAAAAGTGCCAAGTTTTAGTTTTATAAATCAAGATGGGAAAACGATTACCAATCAAGATTATTTAGGTAAAGTTTACGTAGTTGAATTCTTTTTTACAACCTGCCCAACCATATGCCCAAGAATGAATTTAAACTTGGTTCAAATACAAAATACCTTTAAGGATTTTGAAAATTTCGGGGTGGCTTCTTTCACAATAAACCCAGAACACGATACACCTGAAGTACTTAAAGAATATGCTGAAAAATATGGCATTACAAATCCAAATTGGCATTTACTAACGGGTGATAAAGAGGATATTTTCAATCTTGCCAACGCTGGATTCTATATTTATGCAGCCCAAAATGAGGATGTGCTTGGAGGGTTTGAACATTCAGGAAATTTTGCACTCATTGATAAAAACGGTTATATACGATCCAGGAAGGACGAATTTGGAAATCCAATAATTTATTATAGAGGTATTATTTCAGAAGAAGAAAAAACAAATGACGAAGGTGAAACAGAACAAATAAGTGCTTTAAAACAAGATATAAAAAAATTGCTAAACAAATAACCCGCTTTTATAACTCATAAAAAATGAATAAAGAAGAAACTATTTTAGATGATAAGAAATATAATAAATTAATTGTAGCCTTATCTATAGTTATCCCCATAGTAGTTGCCATTTTATTTGGAGTTAAATTAAATGTTGAACTCCCCATATTTTTACCACCAATTTACGCAGTCATAAATGCCATGACAGCATTTGTTTTAATTTTGGCGGTTTTTCAAATTAAAAAAGGAAACAGAAAAACCCACGAACTACTCATGAAGTTTGCTATTGCGCTTTCTGTATTGTTTTTAGTTATGTATGTGCTGTATCATATGACGAGTGATTCTACCACGTTTGGAGGAGAAGGCCTCATTAAATACCTTTACTATTTCATATTAGCGAGTCATATACTGCTTTCTATAGCGGTTATTCCATTTGTGTTAATTACCTATGTTAGAGCTATAACCAACAATATTGAAAAGCATAAAAAAATAGCGAAAATAACATTTCCTTTATGGCTTTATGTTGCGGTAACAGGTGTAATTGTTTATATTATGATTTCGCCTTATTACGCTTAAAAATGAAACAAAAAATAATCTTTTTTCTTTTTTCTGTTATCTGTTTTCTTGAAAGCAGTGCACAATGCGCCATGTGTCGTGCGGTTTTAGAGAGTGAAGAGGGGCAATCTGCTGCAGAAGGTATAAACGATGGCATTGTTTATTTAATGGCTATTCCTTACATTCTTATAGCTGGTATTGGTTATTTTATTTATAAAAAATTTAATACGTTAAAAAAGTAACAAAAATTTTTTTAACTATTTTTTGTAACATTTCTTTGCATCGTTAGTCTAATTTTAAAGCTTATAAGCTTCACTAATCAATCAAAGTAATGCTGAAAATACATCAACTTCATAAATCCTATCCCATAGGAGATTCTAGTTTACATGTTTTAAAAGGAATTAACCTAACCGTAGAAGAAGGCGAAATGGTAGCCATTATGGGGTCTTCGGGTTCTGGTAAATCTACGCTTTTAAACATTATTGGCATGCTGGATGAAGCAGATTCTGGAGAATATATTTTAGATGGTTTACCCATTAAAAACCTAACCGAAAAAAAAGCAGCTGTTTACAGAAACAAGTTTTTAGGCTTTATTTTTCAGTCATTCAACCTTATAAATTATAAAAATGCGCTAGAAAATGTAGCGTTGCCTCTATATTATCAAGGCATGAAACGTAAAGAGCGTCTTGAAAAAGCAATGTTTCACCTTGAAAAAGTAGGGTTGGCAGATTGGGCGAAGCATTTACCTAAGGAACTTTCTGGGGGTCAAAACCAGCGTGTTGCCATTGCAAGGGCTTTGGCTGCTAACCCAAAATTATTATTGGCTGATGAACCTACCGGTGCTTTGGATACTACAACATCCTATGAAATTATGGCGTTTATTCAACAATTAAATGATGAAGGCAAAACCATTTTAATGGTAACACATGAAGAGGATATAGCCAATATGTGCAAACGCATAGTAAGATTGCGAGATGGTGTTATTATGGAAGATAAAAAAATTGAACAAGTAAGGGCAGAAAAATATGTTTGATTTAGACCTTTGGAGAGAAATATTTCAAAGTATTAACATGAACCGAACCAGGAGTTTGCTGTCTGGTTTTACGGTAGCCTTTGCTATTTTATTGTTTGCTATACTTTTTGGTATTGCCAATGGTTTACAGAATACCTTTCAAGAAGCTTTTGGTACCGATGCCAACAACTCCATTGTTATTTTTCCCGGAAGAACCACTAAAGCCTACAAGGGCCTTCAAGTAGGTAGACAAATTCAATTTAAAAACGAAGATCGAGAATTTATCAAGGATAAATTTGGAGACAAAGTACAGTTTATAACTTCTAAAGTAAATAAAAGTGTTAACGCTTCTTTTAAAGGTGAAAAAAATAGTTACGAAGTTAGAGGGGTACATCCTGAATACATGTTTATTGAAAACAATTTAGTGAAAGAAGGACGTTACATCAATCAAAATGACTTAGATACCAGATCTAAAGTGGTTGTTATTGGTAGAGTTGTTGAGCAAGATTTATTTTTTAAGGAAGATCCTATAGGTAAATACATTAACTTAAGTGGTATTCAATATAAAATAGTAGGTGTTTTTACTGATGATGAGGGAGATAGCGAAGAAAGTGTTATTTACATGCCTATTACCACTACCCAATTTGTGTATGGTAATAATGATTTTGTTGATTTTCTGCATTTAACCTATAACCCTGAGATGAATTCAGGCCAAGCATTAGCTTTTGGGAATTCCATTAAAAATAGTTTAAAAGATAAATTTGATGTTGCTAGAAGCGACCAACGCGCCATTAGAATGTGGAATATGGCCGAAGGGACTAAGCAAGTAGATATTATGACTACTAGTTTAACATTTATCATTCTAGTAATAGGCTTTGGTACTTTAATAGCTGGTATTGTTGGTATAAGTAATATCATGATTTTTATTGTAAAAGAACGTACTAAAGAAATTGGAATAAGGAAAGCCCTCGGTGCTTCACCAAGATCTATTGTGTCTATTATTTTAATAGAATCTATTATAATTACTGCTATTTCTGGATATATTGGATTGTTAATAGGTGTTGGCGTATTAGAATTAGTAGGCCCTAGTTTAAAAGAATATTTTATAAAAGACCCAGGTGTAAGTAACAGTTTGGTGTTTGGCGCTACCATAACGTTAGTTATTGCAGGTACTATAGCAGGCTATTTGCCAGCCAAAAAAGCATCAAAAATCAAACCTATAGTAGCCCTAAGAAACGATTAATTATGTTTAGATTTTTATTCGATAGAGACACCTGGCAAGAAGTTTTTGATAGCTTAAGTAAAAACAAACTTAGGTCTGTACTAACAATGGTTGGTGTTTGGTGGGGGATTTTATTACTGATAGGCTTGTTGGGTTCGGCAAGGGGTTTAGAGAATTCTTTCAACCGTTTATTCGGAAGTTTTGCAACCAATAGTGTTTTTGTTTGGGGGCAAAGTACCAGCATGCCATTTAAAGGATTTCAGGAAGGTAGGGAGGTAAAATTATCGTTATCGGATGCTAAAAAGATTGAAGAAAATGTTGAAGGTATCGAGTTTGTTTTACCCAGAAGCCAACAACGAGCAACAGCCACCAGAAACTTTTTAACAGGAAGTTTTCAAATGGCTGGCGATTATCCGTTGCTTGACCAGTTACAAAAGAAAAAGTTGATTCATGGGCGCTTTATAAACCAAAATGACATTGATGAAAACAAAAAAGTAGTTGCCATTTCTGATGACACTTATAAACAATTGTTTGAAAAAGATGAAGAATGTATTGGGCAGTACATAGAAATTAACGGTATTAATTTTAAGGTTATTGGACTTTTTGAAGTTGGCAACGTTAATATGGGACCATCAACAGATATGCATATCCCATTCACTACTTTTCAGCAAATTTATAACCGTGGTGACAGGATTGGTTGGATGATGGTAACTGGAAAACCAGAATACAACATCAAGCAAATTGAAGAAGACGCGAAGCTATTACTTAAAAACCTAAATAATATTCACCCAGAAGACAGACGTGCTTTTGGTAGTTTTAATTTGGGGAAAGAGTTTGCAAAAATCACAGGGTTTCTAACCGGTATGCAGTTTTTAACTTGGTTTGTTGGTATAGCAACGTTAATAGCAGGAGTTTTTGCCATTGGCAATATTTTATTGATTACGGTTAAAGAACGTACCAAAGAAATAGGTGTTCGTAGGGCATTAGGCGCTACACCTTTTGAAATAAAAAGACAAATAGTAGTAGAGGCTGTGTTTTTAACATTAGTTGCGGGACTTTTCGGAATCATCACTGGAGGCTGGATTTTAATCGCACTAGATGCCGCTTTTGGACAAGGAGAAGATGCCGCCATAGTTAATGCATCCGTTTCAATAGCCGTCGTATTTATAGCATTATTAATATTAGTCGCTTTAGGAACTTTAATAGGTTTAATACCCGCATTTAAAGCAACAAGCATAAAACCAATAGAAGCATTAAGAGAAGAATAAACAATCAAAAAAAATGAACAAAACAGTAAAAATTATTATAGGAATAGTTATTTTAATCCTATTAGTATTCGTGTTAAAGTATTTTAAAGATGCTAATTCAAAAGCCATTGAAGACTTTAAAGTTGAAGAGCCTTTTTATACATCAATCAATACAAAAGCAGTTGCCACGGGAAAACTCAATCCAGAGGAAGAAATTGAATTAAAGCCTCAAATTTCTGGTATCGTTGATCAAATTCTTGTTGAAGAAGGTGATATTGTTAAAAAAGGCGATTTGATAGCAAAAATTAGAGTAGTTCCCAACGAACAGACTTTAGTGAGTGCTAGTAGTAGAATCAAAACTGCACAACTGTCATATAACAATGCAAAAGTTCTGTATGATAGAAATAAATCACTTTTTGAAAAAGGGGTTATTTCGCAACAAGATTTTGAAAATAGTGAACTATCTTTCAATCAAGCGAAAGAATCTTTAGCGCAAGCACAGAATGATTATCAGATAATTAAGCGAGGATCTATTTCTGGTGGTAGTTCAGCAAACACTAATATTGTAGCCCAAATACCAGGAACTATTCTAGAAATTCCTGTACGTGAAGGCGATCAAGTAATACAAAGTAATAATTTCAATGATGGTACCACAATAGCTACCATAGCCGACATGAGCAACATGATTTTTGAGGGTAAAGTGGATGAGGCCGAGGTTGGAAAATTAAAAGAAGGCAAAGAAATTAAAGTCATTTTAGGAGCTATTAACGATAAAGAGTTCCCTGCAAAATTAACGTTTGTAGCACCAAAGGGTATTGAAGAAAATGGCGCAGTACAATTCACCATTAAAGCCGATGTAAAAATCGATTCAATTACCAATATAAGAGCTGGTTACAGTGCTAATGCCGAAATTGATATAGAAGCTAAAGATAGTGTTTTGGCCATTAGAGAAGCTTTATTGCAGTATAATAGAATTACCGAAAAGCCTTTTGTTGAAATATTGGAAGGGAAAAATGAATACAGAAAGGAAAACGTAACTCTTGGATTATCTGATGGTATAAATGTTGAAATTACAGAAGGTGTCAAAGAAGGTGATAAAATTAAAGTTTGGAACAAAGCTTCAAAAGACAATGAAGATGAACAAGAAAATGATTAATATGAAATTACAAAACATTAAAAATATTTCCGTTGCGTGTTTATTATTGTTTGTAATATCATCTTTTGCACAACAAAAAAAATGGACATTGCAAGAGTGTGTAAGTCATGCACTTGAGAATAATATTACGGTTGCACAAAGTGAGAATAGTCTTTTAATTGATGGACAAGATGTTATTGCTGCTAAGGGGCAATTTTTACCTTCATTAAGTGCAAATGTAGGACATAGTTTAGGTATTGGTACCCAAAGGATAGATATTGGAAACAATCAAGTTGTTATAGATAGAACCACCAATGTTACCAATTTAGGTTTAGGAGTAAATCAACCCATTTTCAATGGTTTCAGATTAACTAATTTACACAAACAATCACAATTAAATTTAGAAACCAGTAAATTAGAATTGGGTCGTATTAAGGATGATATATCCTTAAATGTAGTCAACGCCTATTTGAATGTATTGTTTAACAAGGAACGATTGGAAACTGCTATGGCCCAATTTGAATTTTCAAAAAAACAGTTAGAGCAAGTTAAGGAATTGGTAGATGCAGGGGTTCAACCTAAAGTAAATATTTATGACACCGAAGCAACATTAAGTGCGGATGAGCAAAATGTTACGATTGCAGAAAACAACTATAATTTAGCTTTGTTAAGTTTGTCGCAATTACTTCAGTTGCCATATGAAGGCTTCGATGTTGAAATTATTGATGTTGGAACGCCATCTGAAGCTCTCTTATACAATGATATTTCACCAATTCTTGATTACGCTTTCCAAAACAGAAATGAGATAAAAGTAGCCCAAAAGAATATTGATAATGCTGAGTTAAGTACTGAAATTTCAAAATCTGGTTATTTACCAACTGTAAATTTTAATTATGGTTTTGGCACCAATGCATTTTTTACCAATATTGCAGATACAGAAGCTTCACTTTTTAATCAGTTTAACGATCAAAAATCACATAGTTTCAGTATAAATGTCGGAATTCCTATATTTTCAAGGTTTCAAAATAAAACAGCTGTTGCAAAATCTAGAATTCAAGAAGAGAACAGCCAACTAAATTTGCAACAGGTAAAACTAGATTTAGAGTCTAATATTCAACGTGCATTTACAGATGCCCAAGCTGCATTCAAAGCTTATGAAGCCGCAAAAAAATCTTTAGTGTCTCAAGAATTAGCGTTTAATAATTCTAAAGAACGTTATGATATAGGTAATATGACTTCTTTTGAATTGGAGCAAGCCAGATTTAGACTTATAAATGCAGAATCTTCATTAATAAATGCAAAATATGATTTTGTTTTTAAGACAAAAGTTTTAGATTTTTACATGGGAAAATCTTTAACAAATTAAATTGAACATATTCATTCTTAATATAGAAACCGCAACCACCAATTGCTCAGTATCATTATCAAAAGATGGTAAAACCATTGCTTTGAAAGAGGATAATGATAAGAATTATTCGCATGCTGAAAGGCTTCATATTTATATTGATGAAGTTTTAAATGAAGCAGGAATATCTTCAAAAGAATTAGATGCTATTTCTGTTAGTAAAGGTCCTGGTTCTTACACAGGTTTACGTATTGGTGTTTCAGCCGCAAAAGGACTCTGTTTTGGACTAAACAAGCCTTTGATTTCGGTTTCTACTCTAGAAGCTTTAACACATCAAGTTACATGTGATGATGGTGTTATTGTAGCCATGTTGGATGCTAGAAGGCTAGAGGTATATTCAGCT
>JBMTVT010000034.1:0-26566 GCA_049451635.1 Tamlana sp.
TTTGAAGCGTTCAGCAAAATCTAGAAGGTTTTGACCTTTAAAAATATTCATAAAACATTAGTTTTGTTGACATACAAGTTATGAATTTATCTACTGAACTCTATTTTTTTAATTAAAATCAATGAAATATATTCAACCTTATTTGTTTCTCGGTTTCTCATCAAAATCATATCTTTGCAAAAAAAAATAATGAAACTTCTTATCATAACTTTCATTTTATTAGGATTTGGAATTGCAGGAATTGCCATAAAAATTTGGGCAAAAAAGGACGGTAAGTTCTCTGGCACTTGTGCGAGTCAAAACCCCATGTTAAATAAAAATGGAGAAGCTTGTGGTTTTTGTGGTAAAACATCTGATCAGTTTAGCGATTGTAATGAACCTCAACACTCATAATACCTTATGGGGGTTCTTGATATAGTATTCTACATATTTATAATTGTAGTTTTTATTCAAGTCATTTTTTATATTTTTTTCTTTGGTAGGTTTGCTTATCTCAAGCAAACAAAGAACATATTAGGAAAAAAACCAGTTTCTGTTATCATTTGCGCAAAAAATGAAGCAGAAAATTTAAAAAGATTTTTACCTTCAATAGTTAACCAAGATTTTCCGGATTTTGAAATTGTTTTAATCAACGATTCTTCAAATGATGATACCCTAAATGTAATGAGGAGATTTGAAAAGCTTCACCAAAACATCAAAATTGTTAATGTTAAACCTATTGAAGCTTTTTGGGGTAACAAAAAATATGCTTTAACACTTGGTATAAAAGCGGCTACCAAAGATTATTTTTTATTTACCGATGCCGATTGTAAACCCCTATCAAAAAATTGGATTGAAGAAATGGCTTCAAACTTTGATGCTGAAAAGTCAATTGTTTTGGGATATGGTGGGTATTCAAAAATTAAAAAATCGTTTTTAAATAAATTGGTTCGTTTTGAAACTCTATTAACAGCCGTTCATTATTTTTCATTTGCAAAATTAGGTTTACCATATATGGGAGTTGGCAGGAATTTGGCTTACACAAAAAAAGCCTTTTTTGATGCCAATGGTTTTATAAGCCATATAAAAGTGAAGTCTGGTGATGATGATTTATTTGTAAATCAGGTTGCTAATAATCAAAATACCGCTATTTGTTTTTCTAAAAACAGTTTTACTGAATCCGTTCCTAAATCAACTTTTAAAGAGTGGATAAAACAAAAAAGACGACATATTTCAACAGCTAAACATTACAAATTAAAACATAAAACGTTACTCGCCTTAATTTATCTTACACAATTACTATTTTGGATATTAGGGTTGTTTTTAATTCTTACAGCTTATAAATGGCAAATAGTTTTTGGGTTAATTTTATTTCGGGTTATTTTACAATACATAATATTGGGTGCTTCATCAAAAAAATTAGAAGAAACAGATCTTATTATATTGACTCCCTTTTTAGAAATCTTTTTAATTTTTACACAATTAACTATCTTTATAAATAATCTTATCTCAAAACCCAATCATTGGAATTAAAAGAAGCCATCAAGCGTGCCAAAAACAACGACCAAAAAGCGTTTAATTATTTATTGGATTTATTTTGGGATGATGTTTATGGTTTTCAATTAAAACTTACACATAATGAAAATGATGCTGAAGACATTACCATTCAAACCTTCTCAAAAGCCTTTGATAAAATTGAAACTTTTGATGAAAATTACAAATTTAAAACATGGCTGATTGCCATTTCAAAAAACATACACATAGATTTATTACGAAAAGAAAAAAACTCCATCACCCAAGGTATATCAAATAATGATAGTGAAGCTTTTCAAATTTTAGACGAATCGCCTTCACCTGAAGACAAATTAATTACTGATCAAAATTTAGCAAAACTACTTCGAGATATAAAAAAGTTAAAACCCCATTACCAAACCATTATAAACTTACGTTATTTTCAAGAATTTAGTTATAAAGAGATTTCTGAGGAACTTGATGAACCAATAAATAATGTAAAAGTAAAGTTACTTCGCGCTAAAAAACTGCTTGCCGAAATTATTAGGGAAAAATAAAATGATTACTAAATTAAAAAACTTAGGCCCAGGCTTATTATTTGCTGGAGCAGCGATTGGTGTATCACATTTGGTGCAGTCTACCAGGGCTGGTGCCGATTTTGGTTTAGGCTTAGTTTGGGCTTTACTCTTAATACATCTCTTTAAATACCCCTTTTTTCAATTCGGGCCACGATATGCCACAGCTACTGGCGAAAGTCTTTTGGATGGGTACAAAAAATTAGGCAGAGGTGTTTTAATAGCTTATTTTTTATTGACACTAGCGACAATGTTTACCATTCAAACCGCTGTAACCATTGTTACTGCCGGTATTGCATCTACTTTATTTGGTGGCATTATTAGTGTAAAAGTTTGGACCATCATCATACTCGTAATTTGTTTGAGTATATTAATAATTGGCAAGTATAAATTATTGGATAATTTAATGAAAGTTATCATAATTACTTTAACTATTAGCACTTTAATAGCAGTAACTATTGCATTAATTAATAATTCTGAACCCATTTCCACAAAACAATTATTACCAAAAAATTCGTTGGAAATTGCTTTTTTAATAGCTTTTATGGGTTGGATGCCAGCACCTTTAGATATTGCTGTATGGCAATCTTTATGGGCCATTGAAAAAAATAAAGACACCAAAGTATATGACACAAAATCTGCCCTTTTTGATTTTAACATAGGATATTCTGGCACCATCATTTTGGGCATTGGATTTGTACTTTTGGGAGCATTGGTAATGTTCAATAGTGGAGAGACTTTTAGTAATTCTGCAGGTGTTTTTTCTGATCAATTAATAAATATGTACACCAGCAATTTAGGCGATTGGGCTTATGTTATAATTGGTATTGCGGCATTTACGACCATGTTCAGTACTACATTAACAACCCTAGATGCTTCGCCAAGAGCTATGGCCAAAACAACAGAATTACTTTTTAATAAAACTTTAAAGTTTAATTATACTTTTTGGATTGCTATACTTTCAATTGGCACCATAAGTATCTTTTTATTTTTAGCTTCTGAAATGGGTTTCTTAATACAAATAGCCACAATTTTGTCTTTTATCACTGCACCCTTTTATGCCATTATCAGCTATAAATTAATTTGTAGCAAACACACGCCTAAAGCGTGGCAACCTTCAAAATTAATGCATATTTTAAGTTGTATGGGAATTACCTTTTTAATAGGTTTTAGCATTTGGTACCTATCTACTTTATAAGACTATTTAAAAGAATACTTTGTATCTTTGTGCTCATTATTTACCAGACATGAATACAGAAACTGCTTCAAATATATTACCAGAACGTCAACCCAAACCAAAATGGCTTCGTGTTAAGCTTCCAACAGGTAAAAAATATACCGAATTAAGAGGTTTAGTTGACAAATACAAACTGAACACTATTTGTACATCAGGAAGTTGCCCGAACATGGGAGAATGTTGGGGAGAAGGTACTGCTACTTTTATGATTTTGGGTAATATCTGTACCCGTTCTTGTGGATTTTGTGGTGTAAAAACCGGAAGACCAGAAACGGTAGATTGGGATGAACCCGAAAAAGTAGCACGATCTATAAAAATCATGAAGATTAAACATGCGGTTTTAACTAGTGTTGATAGAGATGATTTAAAAGATATGGGGAGTATTATGTGGGCCGAAACAGTTAAAGCTGTAAGACGCATGAATCCTGAAACAACACTTGAAACGCTTATACCAGATTTTCAAGGGGTTGAAAAACATATTGATAGAATTATTGATGTAGCACCCGAAGTTGTATCGCATAATATTGAAACCGTTAGAAGGCTAACCCGTGAAGTTCGTATTCAAGCGCAATACGATAGAAGTATGGGTGTTCTAAAATACTTAAAACAACAAGGGCAACGTAGAACGAAATCAGGGATAATGCTTGGTTTGGGTGAAACCAGAGAAGAAGTTATTGAAACTCTTCACGATCTAAAAGCCAATGATGTAGATGTTGTTACTATTGGGCAATATTTACAACCTAGTAAAAAACACCTACCTGTAAAGCAATTTATCAATCCGGACCAATTTAAAGAGTATGAAGAAATTGGATTGGACTTAGGTTTCCGTCATGTTGAAAGTAGTGCTTTGGTAAGATCTTCCTACCATGCGCAAAAACACATTAATTAATCATGATACATGTTGCTATCAATGGTTTTGGTAGAATTGGCAGACGTGTTTTTAGATTACTTCAAGACTATAAAAACATACAGGTTGTTGCTATTAACGATTTAGCCGATACCAAAACCCTAAGTCATTTATTAAAATACGATAGTGTTCATGGTATTTTCAACGGTACTGTTTCAAATGATGAAAATCATATCATCGTAAATAACAAAAAAACCCCATTATTAAATTTCAAGAATCTAAAAGATATTGATTGGAAACCTTTTAATGTTGATTTTGTTATAGAATCTACAGGGAAATTCAAAACCACATCAGAATTACAATATCACATTGAAAATGGTGCAAAACAAGTTATTTTAAGTGTTCCACCTATTGACGATGACATAAAAACTATTGTATTGGGTGTTAATGATGATAGTATTAATGGTTCAGAAACCATCATCTCTAACGCCTCATGTACCACAAACAATGCAGCCCCAATGATTGATATAATAAATAAACTTTGTGGTATCAATCAAGCTTATATTACTACGGTTCACTCCTATACTACCGACCAAAGTTTGCACGATCAACCGCATCGGGATTTAAGACGTTCGCGTGCTGCAGGTCAGTCCATTGTGCCTACTACAACAGGTGCTGCAAAAGCTCTAACTAAAATATTTCCAGAGTTATCTAACGTCATTGGTGGTTGCGGCATAAGGGTTCCTGTAATAAATGGCTCACTAACAGACATTACTTTTAATGTTAAAAAAGAAGTTACCATTGAAGCTATTAACAATACTTTTAAAGAAGCATCAAATAATCACTATAAAGGTATCGTTGAATATACAGAAGACCCCATTGTTTCTATTGATATAGTTGGAAATTCACACTCTTGTATTTTTGACTCACAAATGACATCAGTTATTGGAAATATGGTAAAAATTATAGGCTGGTACGATAATGAAACAGGTTATTCCAATAGGGTAATTGATTTAATTTGCAATTTATCGAAAAAAAAATGCTTTTATCGATAAGATAATTATATTTGTCGATTATAATTTGTAAAAATGTCTCAAATTAGAAACTACATATACATTATAATCATGCTTTTTAGCATGGGGGTGTTTTCACAAAAAACTATTGAAAACGATCCAGAGATTACTCAAAACAATATAAATTATCGTATTGAGCAAGCCATTAAGCATTTAGATAATTACAATTATCATAAAGCACAGGTAATTCTTGATGAGGCGTTGGATTTAGCAAAAAAAGCGGATATTAAAAAAAGTATTGGCCTTATTTATGCAGTTAAAGGCAAATTGCAATTGATTATTGGAGAAGAAGACAAAGCCATAAAATCTATAAGCAAAGCCATTGAAGCACAAAGGATTATCAATGACAACGTTAATTTAGGTAAATCTTATAAAATTTTTGGTGATGTATATTTTGCCAAAAAAAATTACTATCAAGCTATAGATTCTTACACAGCTGCAAAATCGAAATTTCAAGAAGAAGATTTTGATGAAGATTTAGCCGAAACCCTCTTAAGCGAAGGAAAAACCTATATCCTTTTAAAAAACTACAGAAAAGCCAGAGCTATTATAGACCAATCCCTAACGCTGGCTAAAAAAATAGATTTGAAGAAAACACATAGTGAAGCGCTTATAAACTATGGTATTGTAAACAATAAATTAGGTGACAACGAAAAAGCCATTGTATATACAACAGAAGGGTTGCAAATGGCCAAAGAAAATAAATTCACAAATATTATTAACGAAGGGTATTTAGTTTTAAGTGATTTATATAATCAAGTTGAAAACTATAAACTTTCTAGAGATTACCTAAGCAATCACCTAAAGTTAACGGATTCCATTAGAGCATTAACACAATTTAATTCTTCAAAAGAGCAAGAAAAGGAAAGTAAATTAGCTGATGTAAATCAAGAGTTACAAGAGGTTTCCCAAAAGCTAAAAGAATCAGAATCCGATAAAAATTTGGGTACTTTAATTTCAATTTTAAGTGTTGCATTAATTACCATACTATCACTTTTAACCTTGTCACTTTATAAAAACAATAACATGAGGTTAAAAACAAATAACATGCTTCACAAAAAAAATGCAGAGCTTATTGTTGCTAAAGAAAAAGCAGAATTAGCCTCAAAAACAAAAGCCAATTTCTTATCTACTGTAACCCACGAACTTCGCACACCGCTTTATGCAGTTACAGGTTTGAGCAAAATGCTTTTGGATGAAGACCCAAAACCAGAGCAAATACAACATTTAAAATCATTAAAATTTTCTGGTGATTATCTTTTAAATTTTATAAACGACATCCTTCAAATAAATAAAATTGAAGCCAATAAAGTTGATATAGAACCTGAATCATTCAACTTAACAAAGAAAATCAACAATATTATTCTAGCGTTAAATAATTCGGCGCAAGACAATAATGTTAAAATACATTTTGAGTACGACAAAGATTTACCTGAAAATTTTATAGCAGATCAATTGAAAATTTCTCAAATTCTTATAAACCTGATAGGGAACTCTATAAAGTTCACTAAAGATGGTGACATTTGGATTAGGGTATATAAAATTGAAGAAAAAAATAAGATTTACACTCTACGATTTGAAGTAGAAGATAATGGTATTGGCATTAGCCAGGAAAAACAAGACAATATGTTTGAAAGTTTTTCTCAAGGCTCTATACAAATAAATCGAAAATATGGAGGAACTGGTTTAGGTCTTTCAATTGTAAAAGGATTAATTGATATTTTAAAGGGTAAAATTTACGTTAAAAGTGAATTGGATAAGGGCACAACTGTCTACTTTGAAATTCCCCTGGAATATACAAGCGACAGCAAGTCCAAAAAAGATAAAGTCACATATTTTGATGGCAATAAAGAAGACATTGATTTAACCAATTTTAAAATTTTGGTAGTTGAGGATAATAAAATCAATCAAATAATTACTAAAAAGATTTTAATAAAAATGAACCTTCAATGTGATATTGTTGATAATGGTGAGGACGCTGTTGAAAAAATTAAAGCAAACAAATACGATATTGTTTTAATGGATATCCATATGCCAGGAATAAGCGGTATTGAAGCCACAAAAATTGTTAGAGCATTTGATAAGGAGCTTACTATTTTTGCCCTTACCGCTGTAACCATTGAAGATAAAACATATGAGTTTGAAGAGGCAGGATTTACTGATACTATTCCAAAACCATTTAAGCAAGAAGAGTTTGAGAAAAAACTTTATAATGCTTTATCCAGTAAAAAAAGACTCTTCTGCTAGGGCTTAACAAATTCTTTAACTAGTTTGTTAAACTTTGCCTCATTATCAATTTTAACGGTTATGGGCAAATAATACAATTTATCTTTTAAAGATTCGTATTGTTTTAATCTCATAAAATCTTTTTCTGTAGTTATAATCACCTCTTTTTTGTTGAATTCCTTAATATCTAGTGGTGTAAAATTGTAATGGTCATCAAAGTTTATATGCTCAAATTCTAGGTTTTTGGTATTTAAAAAATCTACCAGCGGTGTTGCATTGGCTATTCCTGTTACTAATGTAAAATATTTTATGTCTAAAATGTTTTTAGATGTACAGGCAGAAATCACAAAATCTGAATAATTAATTATGCTAAAAAATACTTGTTGCCCGTTATGAGGGTTAATTTTATTTACAATAACCTCTTTTTCAGCTATGCCAATACTTATGGGACATTTGGTAACCACAATTATATCAGCTCGTTTGGCACCAGATTTTGGTTCTCTTAAATTTCCTGTAGGCAAAACCATATCATTGAAATATGGATTATGGTAAGTGGTAAGTAAAATATTAAATCCAGCTTTTACCTTTCTATGCTGAAAAGCATCATCAAGTAAAATAACTTTTGGTGTATCTTCTAAATTTCTTAATGTTTGTATTCCATTTTGTCTATCTGCATCAACACCTACATAAATATCATTATTAAACTTTGTATAAAACTGAAAAGGCTCATCGCCAATAGTATCAGCAGAAGAGTTCTTATTAGCAAATTGAAACCCTTTGGTTTTCCTTTTATAGCCTCTACTTAGTGTAGCAACCTTGTAATCGGCTTTTAAAAGATTAATTAGATATTCAATCATAGGGGTTTTTCCTGTACCACCAACACTTAAGTTACCAACACAAATCACAGGGAAGTTATAAGAAACATACTTTTTAAAACCAAAATCATATAATTTATTTCGTAACCATGTTACCAAAAAATAAATTGGGACTACTGGAATTAATATGTATCTTAATATTTTCATAACAACGAAAATATAATATTTATATTTGTTTTAACCCTATAGATAAAAATAAAATATGATTGTACAAGACGTCATAAATCATTTAGAAGAACTAGCGCCATTAACATACGCTGAAGATTTTGATAATGTTGGTCTTTTGGTAGGTGATAAAAACACTAAAATTACAGGAGTTTTGGTTACTCTAGACACCCTTGAGGCAGTTGTTGACGAGGCAGTTGCTATGAACTGCAACCTTATTGTGAGCTTTCACCCTATCATATTCAAAGGTTTAAAAAAACTAACTTGCAAAAGCTATGTAGAACGCACTGTGATAAAAGCCATTAAGCACAATATTGCTATTTATGCCATCCATACAGCTTTAGACAATGCTCTACAAGGTGTAAACGATATGATTTGCAATCAATTAGGATTAATAAATAAACGTATTTTAATTCCACAAAGCGAAACCATAAAAAAGCTAAGCACTTACGTACCAAAAGATGAAGCCGAAAATTTAAGAAACGCTCTATTTAAAACTGGAGCTGGCAATATAGGTAACTATAATAATTGTAGTTTTAATGTGGAAGGTTACGGAACCTATAATGGTAACAAAAACTCAAATCCAACCAAAGGAGAAAAAGGAACCAACCACACCGAAGCCGAAACAAAAATTACCATTACCTATGCAAAGCATCTAGAAAACCGAGTTCTTGATGCTCTTTTTAAAAACCACTCCTATGAAGAAGTTGCATACGAAACCACGACTTTAGAAAATAAAAATCAGAATATTGGTATGGGAATGATTGGTGAATTTGAAAAACCTATGTTCGAAAGTGAGTTTTTAAAGCATCTAAAAAACAAAATGAACACACCATGCATCAAGCATTCATCATTTTTAAACAAAAAAATCAAAAAAATTGCCGTTTTGGGTGGCTCTGGAAGTTTTGCAATAAACGCAGCCAAAAGTGCTGGTGCTGATGCATTTATAACCGCAGATTTAAAATATCATGATTTTTTTACTGCCGAAAACATCCTGCTTCTAGCTGATATTGGACATTATGAAAGTGAGCAATTCACAAAAAATCTTTTAGTAGCTTATCTTACAAAAAAAATTACTAATTTTGCAATCATTTTATCAAAGACAAATACCAATCCTGTTAAGTATTTTTAAAGTATGGCTAAAAAGAAAGAAGCAACTGTAGAAGAGCGTTTAAGAGCACTTTACGATTTACAACTTATTGATTCTCGTATAGACGAAATAAGAAATGTACGTGGAGAACTTCCTTTGGAAGTTCGTGATTTAGAAGATGAAGTAGCTGGATTAAACATAAGGTTAGAAAAACTTGTTGCTAGTTTAGAAGTAATAGATAACGATATTGCTGGTAAGAAAAATTTAATTGAAGAATCTAAAGCCTTAATTAAAAAGTACAGCGAGCAACAAAAAAATGTTAGAAATAACAGAGAATTTAATTCTTTAACAAAAGAAATTGAATTCCAGGAATTAGAAATTCAATTGGCCGAAAAACACATTAAAGAGTTCAAGGCACAAATAGAACAGAAAAAAGAAGTTATTGCTGAGACCAAAGAACGTTTAAAAGAACGTGAAACGCATTTAAAGCACAAAAAAGGTGAACTAGAAGCCATTTTAGCAGAAACCGAAAAAGAGGAACAAGCCTTAATAGAAAAATCTATAGAGTATAAAGAGCAAATTGAGGATCGCCTTGTTGCTGCTTACACAAGAATACGAACCAATGTAAAAAATGGTTTAGCTGTAGTCCCTATTGAAAGAGGCGCTTCAGGAGGTTCATTCTTTACAATACCACCGCAAATACAGGTAGAAATTGCTTCCCGTAAAAAAGTTATCACTGATGAGCATAGTGGTAGAATTTTAGTAGATGCTACTCTAGCTGAAGAACAAAAAGCGAAAATGGAAAAATTATTTTCAAAACTGTAAACACTTAATAATATAGTATATAAAAAGCCTTTTGAAATCGAAAGGCTTTTCTTTTTAATAAAACTTTCACAGATAAAAAATTAAGGTTTTGTAATTTTATGCGTCAATTGAGAAAGAAATTAAAAACCCAAAATGAAAAAAATTATTCCACTTTTACTTATCGCATTACTTTTTAATTGCAAAAACGAAGCTCAGAGCAAAACCAAACAAGCAACTGTATTAGATTCTGAACCTATTGAAGTCCCTATTAAAAATGGTAAAGCACGAGCCCATTTTGCAAGCGGTTGCTTTTGGTGCGTTGAAGCTATTTATGAGAGCGTAAAAGGTGTTGAAGAATCCATTTCGGGTTATTCTGGTGGGCATACTAAAAACCCA
The DNA here is from genome assembly GCA_049451635.1 of Tamlana sp. GTDB lineage: Bacteria > Bacteroidota > Bacteroidia > Flavobacteriales > Flavobacteriaceae > JBMTVT01. Next base: position 10,780 of record JBMTVT010000034.1, read on the forward strand.
ACCTATGAAGCTAGTAATACTGGAAGAACAGGACATGCCGAAGCTGTAGAAATTATCTACAACCCAAATGTAGTGAGCTTTGAAACCCTAGTAGATGTATATTTTGCATCGCAAAACGTCACCCAAGTTAACGGACAAGGAAATGATAGAGGCTCGCAATACCGCTCCATTATTTTTTACCAAAACGACGAGCAAAAACAAATCATTTTGAAGAAAAAGGAAGCATTGGCTAAAAAATTGGGAAAAACTATTGCTGCCGAAGTGTACCCGTTTCAAAAATTTTGGGTAGCTGAAGATTATCATCAAGATTATGAAAAAAAGCATCCAAACCATCCTTATATAAAAAATGTTTCCATACCAAGGCTAAACCGTTTTAAAGCTAAAATGCCAGAGGTTTTAATGGAAAATCATTAAAAAATTATTAAATATCCATCAGTAAATATTCAAACCAATCAAAGATGATCATTAGGATATTTTATCTGACCAAATAAAAAACAATAAAAACAAACAGATGAAAAAGCTTATTTACATCTCTTTAATCGGGTTATCCTTTATAAACTGTAAAAAAAATCTGAGATATAAACCATTGGATCTAAACCGAAAGAGGTTGAATTGACTATTGCACAAAAAATAGCCAATGCCCATGGTTTTGAACACTGGAAAAACGTTATGGAAATTGCCTTTGTTTTTGGAGAAAGAAGGCACTGGCTTTGGAAACCAAAAAACAATGAGGTTTTGCTTTTTAGAGAATCTGACACCATAACCTACAATAGAAAACAGGTAGATAGTATAGTTGTAAAAACTGATGCTTCTTTTGTAAACTATAAGTTTTGGTTGCTTATACCTTTTCAATTGGTTTGGGATAAAAGGGCAGCCATATCAGAGCCAACTACAAATGAAGCGTCTATAAGCAAAACCCAACTCAATAAAATCACTATTACCTACTCAAACGATGGCGGTTACACACTAGGCGACGCTTATGATATTTATTATGATAATGATTATTGTATTAAAGAATGGACTTATAGAAGAGGTAACCAATAAGAGCCATCGCTAACAAATACTTTCGAAAACTATCAAGATTTTAATGGCATTAAAATTGCACTAGAACATAAAAATGCTAAAGGCGATTGGAATCTAAAATTTACTTATGTAAAAGTAACCTTAGAGTAGTTATATTTTTTATTTCGGTAGAACCATCTTTGTGAATTACATTTAAAGTACCATAGACCAAAAGTGGTCCGTTTTCCAAAACTTCAACTTTTGTATTTAATACTTAAGCTGTTTTATCTTTTTCATCGTTCATGCAAAAACTTAGAGCTCCAGAAGAGCATTGCTTAAATTGATTTATTAATCTTCAGTAGGTGCTTTGTCAATTCGTATCTAAGGCCTTACCTTAGGTCTAAACACATTTGGCAAGCCTTTTACACAAATTCCTGAGTGTATACACTTTTTTGCATCCCATACAATGGTAACCTCTCCGTTTTAATATCCCTTAGTTTTACCCATAGCTAAAAGTTTTTACTAAATATGCAAAAAACATGGAACGGCAAAGTTGAATTTTTTAGTATTCATTTCTAACTAGATAATGCTTATTTTTGTTAGAAATCAAAAAACAAAAACACCTTGTCATACTACAAATCTGGTCTGGAATTTGCTTTAGAACAAGACCAAAACGATACTTTAAAATCTTACCGAAACCAGTTTCACATTCCCAAAGATAAAAACGGAAATGATTTGATTTATATGTCAGGTAATTCACTTGGACTTCAGCCAAAACAAACAAAAGATTATGTAAACCAAGAACTTGAAGATTGGGCTAACTTAGGCGTTGAAGGTCACACAAAAGGTAAAACGCCGTGGTTACCTTACCATGAATTTTTAGTCGAAAGTATGTCAAAAGTGGTAGGTGCAAAACCCATAGAGGTAGTGGTAATGAATACCCTTACCGCTAACCTGCATTTTATGATGGTATCGTTCTATCAACCAAGCAAAACACGTTACAAAATACTCATTGAAAGTGATGCATTTCCATCTGATAAATATGCTGTAGAATCACAATTACGTCATCATGGGTTTGATGATAAAGAAGGTCTCATTTTATGGAAACCAAGAAAGGGTGAAGAATTATTACGATATGAAGATTTAGAAGCCATTTTAGAATCTCAAGGCGATGAAATTGCACTCATTATGATTGGTGGCGTAAATTATTATACAGGGCAGTTTTTCGATTTAAAGCGTATTACTAAATTAGGTCATAAACATGGCTGTAAAGTAGGGTTTGATTGTGCGCATGGTGCTGGAAATGTGGCATTGAATTTACATGATTCTGGAGCGGATTTTGCCGTTTGGTGTACTTATAAATATTTAAATTCTGGACCTGGAAGTTTAGCTGGCTGCTTTATACATGAACGTCATGCCCATGATAAAAAACTCAATAGATTTACGGGTTGGTGGAGCCACAATAAACAAACGCGTTTTAATATGCGCGATAAATTTGATCAACTTCCCGGTGCCGAAGGTTGGCAATTAAGCAATCCTCCTATTTTATCCATGGCAGCTATAAAAGCGTCTTTAGATATGTTTCATGAAGTAGGTATAGAAAAACTTATTGAAAAATCAAAAAAACTAACAGGTTATTTCGAGTTTTTGCTAAATGAATTAGAGAATGATTTCATTAGAATCATAACTCCTAAAAACCCAAATGAGCGAGGTTGCCAATTATCCATTCAAGTTAAAAATGCTGATAAAAGTTTACATCAAAAATTAACTAAAGATGGTGTTATTAGTGATTGGCGCGAACCTGATGTAATTCGTTGTGCCCCAGCACCTTTTTACAATTCTTTTGAAGATATTTATAAAATGGTTGAAAAATTGAAGGGTATATTGAATGACTGATTTAAGGTATGTAAATAAAATTTTAAAAACCGAGAAATACTACCTGATACTAAAGAAAAAATCAGAAGTTGGGTTTTGGAATTTTCAGTTCTTCGGTATTTTGAGTATATTACTAAATAAAGACAAGGACTATCTAATAATAACTGAAAATAGGATTCTATACGTTTTTCAAAGTAAATTGGTAAAAGATGTATAATATCGTAATTTATCGGAAATCAAGTTTAATGTTTTTAATGATACCATTAGCTACAAAAACTTGAGTAATGAAAATAAAACAATATCCATCAAAAACTTCAGAATAAATTATGAAGAAATTCAAAAATTAAAAAAGGTAGTAAACTGACTTGTCATTCCGCACTTGATGCGGAATCCATAATAACATAAAAATAGATTCCTGCCTTCGCAGGAATGACAATATGAAAGAAAAACAACAAAACATACTTATAATTGGCGCAGGACTTTGCGGAAGCCTTTTAGCATTACGCTTAGGGCAATTGGGGTATCGAGTTTCTGTTTACGAAATGCGTCCAGATTTACGCAAAGTCGATATTTCAGCTGGTCGATCTATAAACCTTGCGTTTTCAGACCGTGGCAACAAAGCTATTAAACTGGTTGGTTTAGAGGAGAAAGTTAAATCACTATGCATTCCTATGCATGGGCGTATGATTCATGATGAACACGGAAACACATTTCAATCTAATTATAGCGGTAGAGACCATGAATACATTAATTCCATTTCTAGAGGTGATCTGAATGCATTACTTCTAGATGAAGCTGAAAAGCATGAAAATGTTAATATTTATTTCAACAGAAAATGTAAGTCGGTCGATTTTGAAAAAACAACCGCTCTTTTTGAAGATTACAAAACAAAAAAACAATTTGTTGAAGATGCCGATGTTATTATAGCAACAGATGGCGCAGGTTCCGCCATGCGAAAAAGCTACTATTTGGGCAAAAAATTCCTGTTTAGTTTTTCACAAGACTATCTAACGCATGCTTACAAAGAGTTAAGTATTCTTCCAAAAGAAAATGGCGATTATAAAACCTATAAAAATGCGCTTCATATTTGGCCACGAGGTAGTTTCATGTTAATAGCTTTACCCAATTTAGATGGTAGTTTTACAGTAACACTTTTTTTAAGTTATGATGAAGGCGAATTTAATTTTAACAACCTAACAACTGAAGAAAAAGTTCTTGAGTTCTTTCAAAAAGAATTTCCCGATGCCTTGGCGTTGATGCCAAATCTGGTTGATGATTTTTTTGAAAACCCAACAGCTCCTCTAGGTACTGTAAAATGTTCTCCTTGGCACTATAAGGGCAATACGCTTTTAATGGGTGATGCGGCACATGCTATTGTGCCTTTTTATGGACAAGGTATGAATGCATCCTTTGAAGACGTAGTGGTTTTTAATGGCATTCTAGAAAAGCATAAAGACGATTGGGAAACTGTTTTTAAGGAATACGAAAAAGCTCGAAAAAAAGATACCGATGCCATCGCCGATTTGGCTATTGATAATTTCCATGAAATGAAAGACCACGTAGCAAACCCTATTTTTCAGGAAAAGCGTAATTTGGAAATGGCTTTGGAAAAAGAATTCCCCAATGAATATGCCTCAAAGTATTCATTGGTTACATTCAATGAAGATATAGGTTACAGAGAAGCCATGTTAAGAGGAAGAGCACAAGACAAGGCAATTTTAAACTTATTAACCGATAAAGTAATAGACGTCAAAACCGATTTAAAAACGAGTTTGGAAAAAATTATAAAAGAAACTGAAGCTATTCTAGAAGATGATAGAATTGCTGGATTAAAATAAATATCATGAGTGAAAAAACTGTAACACCAAGAGGCGCCTACCCGCACACCAAACGCGTTGGTGATTTTATATTTGTTTCAGGAACCAGTTCCAGACGATCAGATAATACCATTGCAGGTGTTGATATTATTGACGAAATGGGAACAAAACGTTTAAATATCGAAGTTCAAACTCGTGAAGTTTTAAAAAATATTGAGAAAAACTTAGCAAAAGAAGGTGCTACTTTAAAAGATGTAGTAGACATTACTTCTTTTCTAGTAAACATGAATGATTTTGCAGGTTACAACAAAGCTTATGCAGAGTTTTTTAATAAAGAAACGGGGCCAACTAGAACCACAGTGGCAGTGCATCAACTACCACATCCAGATTTGGTTGTAGAGATTAAGGTGATGGCCTATAAAAAGCAATAAATGCTTATACAAAACTACATAAACGGAAAATTTGAAAATCCAATTCAAGATAATTGGTTAGACAACTATTGTCCAGCCAATGGTGAAGTTTATGGAAAACTGCCCAACTCATCGACTGAAGATGTCGAGCAAGCCTACAAAAGTGCCAAATCTGCCTTTAGTCAATGGTCGCAAACCACTTTAGATGAGCGAAGTAGAATATTAATAAAAATTTCAGAATTACTAGAAACCAATTTGCAGCGTTTTGCAGAAGCAGAAAGTAAAGACAATGGAAAACCTATAAGTTTAGCAAAGGCTGTGGATATTCCGCGAGCAGCCAGTAATTTTCGGTTTTTTAGTAATGCCATTACACAATTTGCCAGTGAAAGTCACGAAAGTATCGGTCAAAATGCTATCAATTATACATTGCTGCAACCGATTGGAGTTGTTGGTTGCATTTCACCATGGAACCTTCCACTCTATCTTTTTACTTGGAAAATTGCTCCAGCCATAGCTGCTGGTAATTGTGTAGTAGCAAAACCCAGTGAAGTTACACCAATGACAGCTTTTTTATTAGGTGAAATTTGCAATGAAGCTGGCTTACCTAAAGGGGTTTTAAATATTGTTCATGGGTTAGGAAACACCACTGGACAAGCTATTATAAAGCATCCAAACATTAAAGCTATTAGTTTTACTGGTGGAACTGAAACAGGAGCGCACATTGCAAAAGTAGCAGCACCTATGTTCAAAAAACTATCTCTTGAGTTAGGTGGAAAAAACCCTAATATCATTTTTGCAGATTGCGATTATGATGATATGTTAGAAACAACCGTGCGTTCTTCATTTGCCAATCAAGGTCAGATTTGTTTGTGCGGAAGTCGTATTTTTGTGGAAGCTTCTATTTATCAAGAATTCAAAAAGGACTTTATAGAAAAGATAAAAAAACTAAAAGTCGGGCATCCTTCAAATTCAGAAACAGATATTGGAGCACTAGTTTCCAAACCTCATCTTGAAAAAGTGTTGAATTATATTGAAATTGCAAAAAAGGAAAATGGCAACATTCTCTGTGGTGGAAACCAAGTTAAAGTGAAAGGTTTTGAAAAAGGCTATTATTTAGAACCCACCGTTATTGAAATAGAAACCGATGATTGTAGAATTAATCAAGAAGAAGTTTTTGGCCCCTTAGTAACAATCATGCCTTTTAAAACTGAAGATGACGTTTTACAAATGGCCAACAAAGTGAAATATGGGTTATCAGCAACTATTTGGACAAATGATTTAAAACGCACTATGCGAATAACCAACCAAATTGAAGCAGGTATTGTTTGGGTAAACACATGGATGCTTCGAGATTTACGAACCCCTTTTGGAGGTGTGAAAGCATCAGGAGTAGGACGTGAAGGTGGCTTTGAAGCATTACGATTTTTTACAGAAGCAAAAAATATTTGTATAAAATATTAAAAAAATGGACTTAAAATTAAACAATAAATACGCGTTAGTTTGCGGTAGTACAGCAGGTATTGGTAAAGCTACAGCCATAGCATTGGCTAATGAAGGTGTAAACGTCACTTTAGCAGCTAGAAACAGAGAAAAACTAAAAGCTGTATTAGCAGAATTACCAAACACAGAGACCCATAGTTATATTGTAGCTGATTTTTTAAACCCAAGAGAATTACAAGAACAAGTTATTAAACACATTGAAAAAAATAATGGCTTCCATATTCTTATAAATAATACAGGTGGCCCAAGAAGTGGCGCTATTTTAAATGCTAGTTTGGAGGAGTTTGAAAATGCTTTTACCATGCATTTAAAATGTAACCATGTGTTATCTCAAGCCACCATTCCATTTATGAAAAGTGAGGGATTTGGTAGAATAGTAAATATTATTTCCACATCTGTAAAAGAGCCTATTCCTGGTTTGGGCGTTAGCAATACCATAAGAGGTGCCGTTGGAAATTGGAGTAAAACCTTAGCTACCGAAGTTGCTGAATTTGGTATTACCGTCAATAATGTTTTACCCGGGTTTACTGAAACTGAAAGGTTAAACGAAATTATTAAAGTTAAGGCTACAAACGAGGATAAAAGTATAGAGGATATGGCTGAAATAATGAAAAATTATGCGCCCGCAAAACGTTTTGCAAAACCAGAAGAAACTGCTAATGTGATTACATTTTTAGTTAGTGAAGCAGCTAGTTATATTAACGGAATTAATGTTCCGGTTGATGGCGGACGAACAAAAAGTTTGTAACTTTATAGTTGAAACTAAATTGCGTGAAGGATTGAAGCAGGCTACCATGTAGTGCGAAAAGCCCGACCCGAAAGGACACGCCCAAAACATAAGAATATGAGCAAATTATTTCCTCCTGTTAATTTTAAAGCCTGGATTGAAGAAAACAGACATCTTTTAAAACCACCCGTTGGCAATAAAGTGGTTTGGAAGGATGGAGATTTTATTGTGATGGTTGTTGGTGGACCCAATAATAGAAAAGATTATCACTATAATGAAACTCCTGAATTCTTTTACCAAATAGAAGGTGATATTATTTTAAAAGTGATTGATAAAGGCACGCCTAAAGATATTCATATAAAAGAGGGCGAAATATTTTTATTGCCTCCAAAAGTGCCACATTCGCCTCAGCGTGGTGCCAATACGGTTGGTTTGGTGATTGAATATCCCAGAGAAAAAGGGGTTAAAGATGCACTTTTGTGGTTTTGTGAAAACTGTACAACCAAACTATACGAAGAAGATTTTGTCCTAGACAATATTGAAACCGATATGCCTGTGATTTTTGATAAATATTACAGTGATAAAGAGAAACGTACTTGCCCAAATTGTGGCGAAGTGATGCAGCCTCCTAAGAAAGTTCAAATAGATTAAAACTAGATTTCTGCATTTGCAGGAATAAAAAAATGGAAAAACGTAAATTAAGAATAAACGGTCATTCGCATCTACTGCCTTACCCAGAAGAAATTCCAGATTTTATGCAAGAAAAGGGTATTTTTTGGGTAGATAAAGACCGAAAATTTATGCTGCAAAAAGATTGGAATAGACCTATAACTGACTCCAGTTTTTTTTTACATGAAAAGCTGGAATGGATGGAGCGCAATAAAATAGACCATGCAGTTGTTTTAAATCTTTCTCAATTATATGGTAACGGGTTGCGCGTGGAGGAAATGAAAAAAGCATTGCGTTTTCAAAACGATTTTAATGCTAAAATCCAGCATGAAAACCAAAAAAAATTCACCTGTGGCTTTGTAGTACATCCTGGCTTTGTAAGAAGTGCCTGTTGGGAAATTGAGCGTTGCGTAGAAACCCATGGCATGCAATTACTTTGTTTACCAACGCATTATATGGATACCATTGGTACTTGGCGCTGTATTTTTGATGAAGAAAATGAGCCTATTTTTGAATTGGCAAATAAATATAATTTAGCTGTTGAGATTCATCCATATGATGGGGAAAAATTTATCAAACTTGAGAATACGTCATGGCGTTTTCACCTAATTTGGATGTTGGCACAATGTGCGGATGCTTATCATTTTTTGACACTAAATGGTTACCAAGAAAAATTTCCCAATATGCGTACATGTTTTGCACATGGAGGTCAATTGGCACAAATTAATTTGGGCAGACGCATTCAAGGTTTTGATGGAAGACCCGATTTATTTGAAGGAAAACATCACCCAAGAAAAGCCGTTGGCCATAAAAATATTTTCTTTGACACTTTGGTTCATGATACGGGTTCATTAGAACTATTAATAAAAAATCAAGGGGCTAAACAAGTTTTAATGGGTTTGGACGATCCTTATCCCCTAGGTGAAATGGAAAGTACAAAACAATCTTCATACCCTGGAAAAATTTTAGATTTAGCCATGGAAAGAAAAATTATAAATCAGACAGAATATGATGCCATTTGGGAAGACAACGTCATTCAATGGCTATGTGGCGATGATGAAAACGCCAAAGAAAAATTGTACAATAGAATTTTAAGTTAATGTATTTTATCCCTGAAGAATTAGATAATTATGTGGTTAACCATACTGGAGATGAACCCGAATTATTACAACAATTAACCCGCGAAACCTTTCAAAAAATTTTGCAACCTCGCATGTTAAGCGGACATTATCAAGGGCGTATTTTAAGCATGGTTTCAAAGTTGATAAACCCAGAAAACATATTAGAAATTGGCACTTATACAGGGTATTCAGCTTTATGTTTAGCTGAAGGCATGCGTGTTAATGGGCAATTGCATACTATTGATGTAAATGAGGAGCTGGTTGATTTTCAGCGAAAATATTTTGATAAATCTGATTATGGAAATCAAATTTTTCAACACTTAGGTAATGCTTTGGAAATAATTCCTAAACTCAATAAAACTTTTGATTTGGTTTTTATTGATGCAGATAAAGAAAACTACTCTAATTATTTCAACCTTATTATTGATAAACTAAATCAGGGCGGCATTATACTATCTGACAATGTGCTGTGGAGCGGTAAGGTTTTAGACACCGAATTTATGAAAGACGACTCATCAACACCAGCGCTTATTGCATACAATAAACTTTTAAAAGACGACAAACGTGTTGAAACTGTTTTACTTCCTATTAGAGATGGGTTAACTATTAGCCGTAAAATTTAAAAAACTAAACCAAATTAATAAAATCGCTAAAAGGTAACATGAAGCGGATTAATCGATTAAATGCAAATCGATAAATAGATAAAATGTTAAAACTTTCGTTTTACTGAGCCTGTAAAATCTTCTAGGTCATCTTTTACCTTATCCAGCTCTTTTTTAACATCGGAAGTAATACTGGTATCGATACCATTTTTTTCGGCACTTTTGGTAATTTCATGCTTAATATCATTTGTCGCGTCTTTAAGCGTGCGCATACCTTTACCTAAACCACGGGCAATTTCAGGTAATTTATCGGCACCAAAAACCATAATAGCGATAAATAGAATAAAAGCTATTTCACCGCCGCTTATGAATAAAAATGTAGGTTGATGCATCATTATACAAATATAGGAGTTGTTTTGTTAGAATAAAAAAAAGCCGATTATAAAAATCGGCTTTTAAAATTTATTTTTTATCCTTTTACTTTGTCTTTAAAATCATCAAATTTACTTTGCTCGGTTTCTCTAGGCCATGAGTTATTTGATGTATCAACATCGGCAGTTTCTAAATCAGGATCTACCACAATATTGGTAATGACTTTATCTGTTCTGAAAACCTTTTTCACTTCTTGGTCGTTATATCGCCATATTTGAGCTGGATATGTTTTTCTATCTTTAGTCCCATCTTCATAGGTTAATTCTAAAATAATGGGCATTACCAATCCACCTGGTTTTTCAAAAGTAACTTCATAAAAATAATTTGGAGCTTCTTTAACTTGAGATTTTAGGCTTTCTGGCAGACTATCAATAAAATCAGTCAAAAATTTAAAATCCATAGCTTTTTTAGCATCACCAGGAATTACCCCGTTTTCTGCTTCAGCATAATAAACCAATTTATCTTTATAGTCCTCAAGATTCATATTGTAGCGCTTAGCCATTTCTTTTGCTTGCTCGGTAGGCTCATCGGTTAAGTAATACTGTTTAACTTCTTTAACACCTATATCAGTATAATCTGTTGTATAAAACCATCCTCTCCAAAACCAATCTAAATCCATTGCCGAAGCATCTTCCATAGTTCTGAAAAAATCAGCAGGTGTTGGGTGTTTAAACATCCAACGTTGCGAATAAGTTCTAAAAGCATGATCGAACAACTCTGGTCCCATAATGGTTTGTCTTAGCATATACAAACCTGCTGCTGGTTTTGTGTAAGCATTAGGACCAAATTGATACACGTAATCACCTTGTGACATAATAGGCGAAATATAACTTTGATCGCCACCCATATAAGGCACAATATCTTTTGGTAAATTTCCTGTGATAAAGTTAGGATCATAATCTAACTCTGCCAAAGTTTCAACAAATGAGTTTAAACCTTCATCCATCCAAGTCCACTGGCGTTCATCACTATTTATAATCATTGGAAAGAAGTTATGCCCAACCTCATGTGTAATCACTCCGATCATGCCTCTTTTTGTTGTTTCTGAAACAGTACCATCTGGATTAGGACGCCCAAAGTTGAAACAAATCATAGGGTACTCCATACCTTGTCTTTCAGAATGTACAGATACCGCTTTACTATATGGATAATCAAATGTCAATTTTGAATATTCTTCTAAAGTATTGGCAACAACTCTTGTTGAATGCTCTTCCCATAAAGGATTACCTTCTTTAGGATACAATGAAATTGCCATAACTGAACGACCATTGATATTAACAGCCATAGCATCCCAAATATATTTTCGTGATGATGCAAATGCAAAATCTCTTACTTTATCAGCTTTAAAATGCCATGTTTTCGTTTTTGTACTTCTACCTTTTTCTGCTGCTTCAGCTTCAGCTTGTGTAACTATAAAAACAGGATCTTTAAATGATTTTTTTGCTTCATCATAACGTTTTTGTTGTTCTTTAGTTAAAACTTCTTTAGAGTTTTGCAAATCACCTGTAGCTTCTAAAACATGATCTGCTGGGACGGTTAATTTAACATCAAAATCACCAAACTCTAAAGCAAATTCACTTCTTCCCCAAAACTGCATATTTTGCCATCCTTCAACATTATCATATACACAAAGTCTTGGATAGTATTGTGCAATGGTGTAATTGTTATTTCCATCTGGAAATGTTTCCAAGCCAGAACGACCACCATCTACATTGATATCGTTAATATTGTACCACCATTTTATTTGAAACTTAAAAATCTCACCTGGCGCCAACGGCTTAGGTAAATTAATGCGCATCATAGTTTGGTTTATGGTATGCGACAAATCCGAACCATCTTCATTTTTCACATACTCTAAGTTAAACCCTCCATCGAACGGTTTCTTTAAGTTTGCCTCAGCAAAAGATTGAGGCCCATTAAAAGGCGTGTTAAAACTCTCTGGGTTAGCATCAGGTGTTTTAGAATCTTTAGCTCTCATGTTTTGATCCAACTGAACCCATAAGTACTCCAAATGATCTTTAGAATTATTGTGATAGGTTATTTTCTCATCACCATAAATTTGATTTTTATCTTCATCCAATCTAATGTTCATAACATAATCGACTTTTTGTTGCGTGTAAGCATAACCTGGTGCCCCTGAAGCTGTTCTGCTTTCGTTTGGAGTGGCCAAAAGGTCTTTCATTTGTCTGAATTTATTTTGGTCTGTATGACCTTGTGGTTTGGTCTGTTCTTGTGCCAAAACACTCGTGGAAACAAAAACAATTGATAAAATAAGATACGTGAATATTTTCATTTCTATTTTTTGATTTATTTAAAGAATTATAAATTTTGGAAGTAAAACTTAAATTTTTGACATCAAAATCGTTCGAAATTAATAAATTTTTAAGGGTTTATGCTTTTTTTAATTAAAGTTTAACACAACATGAGTCTTTTTCTGAGAAAGGATTGCGCTCTTATGTTTTGAGTTGATAAAAGTTTTTATAATGTTTTGTTGGTCTTCAAAAATGTCAAATAAAACCTGGTTACTTATATCGATTGATTTTATATTGTTAACACCCTCAACCTCAATGTAACATCTCATAATATCACCGTCATATTCCTTACCAACAAAGTTGGTATTAACTTCATGATTATTAATTTTTATAGTAAATTTTTCTTTTAAATAAGCTTCAATGTAAGTATTAACTATAGTAGGTTCATCTTTTCCTGCGAGTGTTATATTTTTATCATAACGTGTTCTCAGTAAATTTTCTAAATCATCAATAAAAATTCTGGACGTTATTTGTAAAGATTGCTTTTCTTCGATAAAATTAATTTGAGTTAAACTTATGTAATATTTGTGCAAACTTGTGAATGCAAAAAGTGGGAGAATAAATAATATTAAAAGGAATTTAGATGTTTTCATTTATTTTTTTCTAAAAGTAGTTATTTTAATTGTTCAAAAAGTATTCCAAAAAATTAGTTTTTATTGTTGTTTAAATTTTGTGTGTATTGATGATACTTAGTTTTTAAAAACAGTAGAATATTAAAATCTGTTTGGTTTTTACAAAGGATTAAAAAGTTTTCATCATCGGCAAAAAATATAAAAAGTCCATTTTCAAATCTTCTTCTTATGGATTTGCCATGAAAAAATCTTTAGCCAACCTTCCTTTTATACTTTGCATTAATTGCTCCCTCTCTTCCAATTCAACTCTTTTTTAAAGCATTTTTGTTCTACCCAAATGCCATTTAATATAGGATTCAAAGGTACGCCACCTCCTAAAAGCCCTAATAGCATTTTTGGTTTAAACTCACCTGCTTCGGCTAAACGCCTTTCGCTTTGGGTAGCAGGCTTGCCAGTGTACCCTGGTATTCCTTCGTCATAAAAATTAATGAGCGGGCTCCCTTCAACATTTTCAATATCCATTAACAAATCTCCAGAAAGCACTTTACCAACCAATACCCCTTCCAGCTCATTTATTTGTTCTTCAAGTGTTACATAAATAGCTTTTGGTGATAGGATATTTTCAGAAACCACCAAATCTTTGGGTTTGTGTTGAACAGAAGAAAAATAATGGTATTGTTTAATTTAGCAGTAATTTTAAAATCTCCACTTACGCTGGTTATTGTAAAAATTTTGATGTTTTATTAATGACATGAATATTTTCAACATCAGTTTTACTCTCCACCTTTCCTACTAGTTCAACTGATTGGGTGAAGATTTTTTGAACATTAAACAACACAATTAAAATTATTAGCCCTTTAATTTTTGCCATTATTTTCTTCTAGGAATAATTTACTTTGCTCAAATAAAAATGCTATGAGTTGTATTTCGTTTACAGGTTTAAAAAACTCAGGATTAATTTTATTATCTATATAAACAATAAACTCTTGGATATTTTCCGAAGGAATATTAAATGTTTGTTGTATTTCATTTTGATCATAAACCTCTAATATTTCATGTACAGTATTTTCCTGTGATTGGGTTAAACTTCCGTTTTTAGATTTTTTTCGTTTAGGCAAAAGCAATCCTAAAATTTTAACCAAATCTGGTAAATAACCGCGTGCATCGGGATTTATCGTAGATGTTAAATGGTTTTGTATAACGCTTTTATCTAATCTTATATCTTCTTCCAATGCAAAAGCATCCATATTACCAAGGTCAATGGGTATAAGCTTAACCATTTTTACATTTTCAATATCGGTTTCCAAATTTCCCGTAAGTCCAGACGAAAGTGTTACAGCATCCAATTGGTTAACTTGTTCTACTAATTGAATTTTCAATGCTTTTGTTCTTATAACACTTTCATCAATAGTAATAATAACAACTTGAAATTGTAATGCTGAGATTTCAATAACATCATGCAATGCCACTTTAATTACAAAATCGCCATTTTCATCAGTAATGGTGCCTCTATTGGATGACTTATTAAAAATTGTAACCGATTCAACATCATTGGTATTAGATAAAATAACGCCCTTTACCTCTACTCTATCAATAGATTGACCATTAATAAATAGTGTGCTTAAAATAAAAAATAGCAAATGTAGTTTTTGTTTCAACCTCTTAAATTATTATAAAGCATAAAGTACGCATTTCTAATCTTAAATAAAACGTAAATAGTCTTTAATGTTTTGTTAAATACTTAATTTAAGTAAGTTTACATTAAAATAAAAACCATGCACAATATTATTATCGCAAGTACTTCAACCGTTTATGGAAGTGGCTATTTAGAGTATGTTTTAGATGAGTTAAGCGATTTTTTTAAGCATGCTAATTCTATTTTGTTCATACCTTATGCAAGACCTGGTGGTATATCGCATGATGCCTATACCCAAAAAGTGCAAACAGCTTTTTTAAAAATCAATAAATCTGTAATAGGCATTCATACTTTTAAAAACCCTATTGAAGCCATAAACAAAGCTGAAGGAATTTTTGTTGGTGGTGGCAACACATTTGTATTAATGTATCAGCTTTATAAAAATAATCTTATTGATGCGTTAAAATCATCTGTAAAAAAGGGCACCCCTTACCTTGGCACAAGCGCAGGAAGTAACATTTGTGGTTTAACCATTAAAACCACCAACGATATGCCCATTGTTTACCCTCCAAGTTTTAATGCTCTAGCACTAGTGCCTTTTAATATCAATCCGCATTTTTTAAACCCAGATATCAATAGCAAGCATATGGGTGAGACAAGAGAAACCAGGATTAACGAATTTCATCATTTTAACACGCCCCCTGTAATTGGTTTACGAGAAGGCAGTTGGTTAAAAGTAGAAGGAAAATCTATTATACTAAAAGGAAATTTGACTGCTAGAATTTTTGAATACAACAAAACACCTTACGAGGTAGAGCCCGAAACACAGCTAAATAATTTAAAATAGTATGGCGCGCTGCCAATTATAAAATTGGCGTCGGGCTTTTCACGCTACACGGTAGCTTGTATCAGTCCCTCACGCAAAAAAAACCCATCTTATTTGATGAAGCTTCTTGAGCGGGAGACCGGGTTCGAACCGGCGACATTCAGCTTGGAAGGCTGACGCTCTACCAACTGAGCTACTCCCGCATTATGCTGCAAATATATATAAACTGTTTATTCAACAGTAAAAAAATTACAATTTTTTCAAAAAGTGATAGCCTAAAATTTTA
>JBMTVT010000035.1:0-26002 GCA_049451635.1 Tamlana sp.
ATATTTGTTTTGTAACAAACAGTCTTAAATTTATCTCCGAGTAAAGGTAACAACTCCACATTGCCTAAGGCTTACGATATAACACAATTAGAAAGTGGCAAGGGATCAAACTTCAAAGCGCTGAACACCATGGTACATCAGATAAAATCATGGATAAGGACAACTTAATCTTGGGTAAGTGCGTTTAACCTAAATCGCTATTTTAACGAATTCCGCTTCAGGATCAACCGCTCTCAAAGCAAGAACTCAATATTCAATAACTTAATAACTAAAATGGTCAACAGTGATAAAATATATCAAAGCGAAATGATATGCAGCTAACTACTGACCTCTAAATTTATAAATAAAAATCCCAAGCCTTCGCTCGGGATTTCATTATCAATTGTTCAATGTTAATTGTTAATCTTGAGGGTGCATAAAACGTTGTTTAGCCAAAAGTTCCTCTTCGGTTTCTACATGGTTGTCATCTGGCACGCAACAATCTACAGGGCATACCGCAGCACATTGTGGCTCATCATGAAAACCTTTGCACTCGGTACATTTATCGGGTACAATATAGTAAATCTCGTCACTTAAAGGCTCTTGTGCTTCATCTGCATCTACTTCTTTTCCGTTGGTCAACACCACGGTGCCATCTAAACTGGTACCATCTTTATAGCGCCAGTCATCGGCTCCTTCATATATTGCAGTGTTTGGGCACTCGGGTTCGCAAGCACCACAGTTTATACATTCGTCTGTTATTATAATTGCCATAGTAATTTTTATTTTTAAAATTTAAGAACTCACTATAGATTCCTTAAATTTGCAGTCGCAAAAATAAAGCCAAAACCATTCATAACCAAATTAGAATGCAATTACAACAAAGAATTAACGCTTTTGTAAAATTAGGAGGATTTTTAGAGCAATTTGCTAATGAGAACTTGCAAAAGAATAATAGTGTTGAAAGCAACGACCTGTTTTTTGATGGCTTTAAACACCAATTAAAACTCGCCGAAGAGCATAACGGTTGGTTTACTCCCGAAAATATAAAATTTGCCCTGAAAGGTTGGGTGGAATCGTTAACCGAAAACAACCTCAACACTTGGTTAAAACCCTATAATATTCATATTTCCAAACCCAAACAAGTAGCTATAATTATGGCTGGTAACATCCCTTTAGTGGGTTTTCACGATTTTTTATCCGTACTCATTACAGGGCATCAGGTCTTGGTAAAGCAATCATCAAACGATAAACAGCTACTGCCCTATTTGGCTAAATATTTAGAATATGTTGAACCGGGTTTTAAAGGAAGAATAAACTTTACTGAAGAAAAAATTGAAGGTTTTGATGCGGTAATAGCTACAGGAAGCAACAATACTGCGCGTTATTTTGAGTATTATTTTAAAGGCAAACCATCCATTATTAGAAACAACCGAAATTCGGTAGCAGTTTTAACAGGGCATGAAACTGAGGAAGATTTAAAAAACCTATCGGAAGATATTTTTAGATATTATGGATTGGGATGCCGTAATGTATCCAAACTTTTTGTGCCAAAAGGTTACAATTTTGATGCCTTTTTTGAAGCCATGTACCATTGGCATCCCATCATTGAAAAAGCCAAATACGCCAACAATTACGATTACAACAAAGCGGTATACTTAATGAGTGAATTCGATATGTTGGAGAATGGCTTTTTTATGATTAAAGAAGATACTAGTTATGCATCACCCATTGCCACTTTGTTTTATGAATATTATGACAACAAAAATTTGTTAAAAGAAAAGTTAAAAGCCGAAAAAGAAAAGATTCAATGCATTGTTTCCAATGGGTTTATTGAAAACGAAATCACCTTTGGCGCTTCACAAAAGCCTAAACTTTGGGATTATGCGGATAGTGTCAATTCTGTTGAATTTTTGTTAGCAATTTGATGAAAAAATTATTGATTTTTTAACACGAAATACCCAATTTATTAGCAACTTTACACCTTTAAATTTCACGACAAAAAATGAAAAAACATAATTTTAGTGCAGGACCAAGTATTTTACCACAGGAAGTATTGCATAAAGCTTCTGAGGCCATTATAGATTTTGATAGCAGTGGCTTATCCTTAATTGAAATATCACACAGAAGCAAACCTTTTGTTGATGTTATGGAAAAAGCCCGAGCCTTGGTTTTAGAGCTTCTTGGCTTAGAAGGTAAAGGCTATAAAGCCCTATTTTTACAAGGTGGTGCCAGCACTCAATTTTTAATGGTTGCCATGAATCTTCTTGAAAAGAGAGCAGGGTATTTAAACACCGGTGCTTGGAGCCAAAAAGCCATTAAAGAAGCAAAACTTTTGGATGATATATATGAAGTGGCATCATCAGAAGAAGCTAACTTCAATTATATCCCAAAAAGATATGATATCCCTGAAGATTACGATTATTTCCATTGCACATCAAACAACACCATTTTCGGTACACAAATGAAAGCATTCCCAAATTCGCCAATACCAATGGTTTGCGATATGAGTAGTGATATCTTTTCACGTGTGTTGGACTTTTCAAAATTCGATTTAATCTATGCCGGAGCTCAAAAAAATATGGGTCCAGCAGGAACAACACTTGTAGTTGTGAAAGAAGATATTTTAGGAAAAGTTTCCAGAAAAATCCCTTCAATCATGGATTATAAAAAACACATTGGTTCAGGGAGCATGCTAAACACACCTCCTGTTTTTGCAGTATATACATCTATGTTAACATTGGAGTGGTTAAAAAGTGTTGGTGGTGTAGCTGGTATTGAAAAAGAAAATGAAAAGAAAGCCAGATTAATGTACTCTGAAATTGATTTAAACCCTTTATTTAAAGGTTTTGCCATGAAAGAAGATCGCTCGAACATGAATGCTACTTTTAACTTAGTGAATGATAATTTAAAAGAAACTTTTGAAACCATGCTTAAAGAAGCTGGAATTAGCGGTGTAAATGGCCATAGAAGTGTTGGTGGTTACAGAGCTTCCATGTACAATGCATTACCCATTGATAGTGTTAAGGCATTGGTTGAAGTTATGAGTGAATTAGAAAGTAAAGCATAAAATTAATTCATTATTTTCAAAAATGACAAAAAATATAACAATGAAAGTATTAGCAAATGATGGTATTTCGCAAAGCGGAATAGATGCGTTAGAAAAAGCAGGTTACGAAGTAATAACTACTACTGTAGCCCAAGAACAGTTGGCAAACTACATAAACGAGAAAGACATTGCTGTTTTATTGGTGCGTAGTGCTACAACCGTTAGAAAAGATTTAATTGATGCTTGCCCGGGAATAAAAATTATTGGTCGCGGAGGTGTAGGTATGGATAATATTGATGTGGAATATGCAAAATCAAAAGGATTACACGTTATAAATACTCCGGCAGCGTCATCGCACTCGGTTGCAGAATTGGTGTTTGGTCACTTTTATGGTTTAGCTCGCTTTTTACATAATTCAAACCGCGACATGCCTTTAGAGGGTGATAATAATTTCGGAAAATTAAAGAAAGCTTATGCCAAAGGAACAGAATTAAAAGGTAAAACCTTAGGTGTTTTAGGTTTTGGACGTATTGGTCAAGCTACTGCAAAGGTTGCTTTAGGAGCCGGAATGAAAGTTATTGCATTTGATCCCTATTTAGAAAAAGCAAACTTAGAATTGGAGTTTTTTGATGGCCAAAAAATAAGTTTTAATATTGAAACCATTTCTAAAGAAGAGGTTTTAAAACAAGCAGATTTTATAACCTTACACGTACCAGCTCAAAAAGATTATGTTATTGATGAAGCTGAATTCAATATGATGAAAGATGGCGTTATCATTGCTAATGCTGCCAGAGGTGGTGTTGTTAATGAGGTGGCCTTAGTAAAAGCCATTGAAAGTGGTAAGGTAGCCCGCGCAGCTTTAGATGTTTTTGAAAAAGAACCAAAACCAGAAATTCAGTTATTAATGAATCCTGCTCTATCGTTAACACCTCATACTGGAGCAGCAACCAATGAAGCTCAAGATAGAATTGGTACTGAGTTAGCATCTCAAATTATTAGTATTTTAGGATAAGCATTTTAAATCTTCAAATTAATATAAAGTCCTATCAGAAAATGTTAGGACTTTTTTTGTAGATTGGAAATCCAATTTTTTAAAAATTAAAACCATATAATCATGTCTGGAATTTTAGATTTATTAAACCGCGATTTAGGAAAAATCATTATTAGTGGGGTTTCCAACCAAACAAACCAACCACAAATCAAAACCCAAGATGTTTTATATGGCTTTGCCCGTTTTAATGTAAGCTATGAAACGAAATGCCTCAACCCCTCAAGGGCTGAAGGATTAATAAATGCATTAAGGCAGTAAGCACGATGGAAATATTCTTGACAATTTAGGTGGTTTGCTTAGTGTTGGTGTAGACTCTAATGTTTTAGATGAAGGCAGTAAAATTTTGAGCCACGTTTTAGGAGGAAAACAACAACATATACAAAATACCCTAGGGGCCAAAGCTGGCATGGATGCATGTTCAGTTGCACAAATACTTAAAGTTGCTGCGACAATTTTAATGGGATATTAGGAAAACAAACCAGACAACAAAACGTTAGTAGCCCAAGTGGTATTGAAAGTCTACTCGGTGGTTTAATTGATGGAAGTTCTGCCAAGAATGAACAAAGCTTTTTAGAATCTATCCTTGATGCTGATGGTGATGGAAGCGTAGTTGATGTTGTAGTTGGAATGATTTTGGGAGGCAACAAAAAGAAAGGTGGCCTTGGTGGTTTACTAGGTGGTCTTTTTGGAGGAAAATAATCAAACACACATTCCCATATAAAATCAAAAAGAGGCCAAACAAATTTTTAACCCCTTTTTTGTTAAAAATGATTAAAATCATCTATCGATAAAATCCTTTTTGTAACTTTATATGTAAGGTTAACTCATTGAAAAACAAGGTTAACTCATTGTCCATTTTAAAAGTTCTCTTTATGCAATACTTTTGAGATACAAATAAATCCAAAGAGATGAAAAATATTATATACATGTTACTCATTACAATTTTGGCTTTTAATTGTAACACTTTAAAAACCAAGTCTTCACAAAAAAATGAACGTCTAGAAAACATTAAAGAAAATGATACAGTTACCATAGCCAATGAGGACTTAGAGTATGAAATCATCATCATAGAACCTGGTTTCAACTTCTGGTTACAAAGTACTGCAAGACCTGAGGGGTATTATTCGCAAGAATATATGGAAGTAAGAAACTATCAATATGTTGTTGAATGGAACCAACGCGTGCTACAACCCCAGCGATATAACCCCAACCTTTATGAATGGCAAATTGACTATGACCCTAATATTGACTATGGTTATGAGGTAAATTATAAGCTTTATAACTACTTTATTTACTTTCAATTAAAATATAAGCAAAGGTTAGGTGCTTGGGTGCCTCGAGTTTAAAATTTTTATGATTATTTTTGCATAAAAGTTTGTTTTGGAAAAATTAAAAGAACGTTGGGGCATTGATACCAATTGGCAAATTGTTGTCATTTTAATAGTTTTTGCCATAACAGGTACTACAGCATCATATATAGGAAAGCCCATTTTAAGCCATTTAAATATAACCACAGAAAGTTTTGGTTTATTTATTTATTGGTTCATTCGCATTATTCTGTTATTTATTATGTACCAATTCCTCTTAGTATTTTTTGGTTGGCTTTTTGGTCAACATAAATTTTTCTGGAATTTTGAAAAAAAGATGCTTAGTAGACTTGGTCTAAAACGTTTTGTAGATAGTGAATAATATCACAAAATATTTAGCCAGTAGAATAGTAGCTTTACTACTTGTAGTTTCGTTATTTGTTCCAGCTGCTGTAAAGCTCAATCATGTATTTTCACACCATAAGCATCAAGTGTGCATTGATGGCCATACCACACATATCCATAAAATTGATTTAGATTGTGATTTCCATAAATTTCAACTCAATAAAACCTTTACATTAAATACCTCGTTAGTAGAGCTATTCAATCTGCGAGAAGCTTCATTAAAAATTATTTCTCAATATAATTACCTAAGTAAATATCAACGTTTACATGTTTCACTTCGGGGTCCTCCTGCTTTAATTTAATATCCTCAAGACGCTGAAAACCATTCAGCTAAAATTCATTTTATTAAATTAAATAAACACATACATGAAACTATTTTTAAGCATGTTGCTATTACTGGCAATTGGCAATATATTCAGTCAAAACATTATAAAAGGTACTATTTCAGATACCGAAACCAACGAACCTTTAACCTTTGTAAACATTTATTTTTCTGATATTGAAAAAGGAGCTATTTCTGATGAAAATGGACAATTTACTATAGAAAACATTCCATCTGGAACCCATAATATTGTTTTTTCAATGGTTGGTTATAAAACACAATCTATTACCATTACCGTTCCTTACAATGAAACCTTGCAAGTAAGTTTAATGCCAACGGCCATTGAAATGGAAAGTATTATCGTGTCAACCCCATTTCATAAATTACAAAGTGACAACGTAATGAAAGTAGAGCAAAAATCTCTACAAGATTTAAAAGCCAATGGTTCAGTAACATTAGCCGATGGTATTACAAATATTGCGGGAGTAGAGAGTGTTACTACTGGACTAAGTATTGGCAAACCCGTTATTAGAGGCTTGAGTTCCAACAGGGTTTTGGTTTATACACAAGGCATCAGGTTAGAAAACCAACAATTTGGAGATGAGCATGGTTTGGGCATTAACGATGCTGGCATTGAAAGCGTTGAAGTTATAAAAGGACCTGCTTCTTTACTTTATGGAAGTGATGCGCTTGGTGGTGTTTTGTACTTAAACCCTGAACGTTTTGCAAATAACAATAATTCATCAGGTAATTTTAGCACTAATTATTACAGTAATACAAAAGGCTATAGCACTAACATGGGCTATAAATCGTCTTCAAACAATTTTAAATTTTTATTTAGAGGAAGTTTAACTGAACATTCAGATTATAATACCAAAAACTATAGAGTAACAAACACACGCTTTAGGGAGCAAGATTTTAAGGCAGGTGTTGGGTATCAAAACAAGGCCTTTAAAACAGAATTTCGTTATAATGTAAATAACTCTAAGTTGGGAATTCCTGAAGAAATTGGAGAACAATCTACCAATAGAACACCGCTTCTGCCCTATCAAAATATTACTAACCATGTGTTTAGTTCGAAATCGACTTTGTTTTTTAATAATTCAAAATTAGACATCAATTTAGGATTCATTTATAATGACAGAAAAGAGTTTGAAGAACATCATAATGAAGATGATGAAGATATGCACGAAGAAGACGAAATTTTGGAAGCAGCTCTTCACATGAAACTTAAAACAGCTAACTATGATGTAAAATATAGCTTACCTAAACTTGGTAGGTTTGAAACCATAATTGGTATTCAAGGGATGAATCAAATTAATTCAAATTATGGTGAAGAGCAGCTAATTCCTGATGCAACAACAAACGATTTTGGAATTTTAGCAACCTCTCACATTCATTTTGAAAAAGCCGATATACAACTAGGCGCACGTTTTGACAATAGAACTATTGATGTTATTAATAACATCAATAAAACCTTTAACAGTTTTAATGGTGCTTTTGGAGTAAAAACAAACTTAGCAAACAATATCACTGCTAGGGTAAATTTAGCTACGGGTTTTAGAGCGCCCAATTTATCAGAATTAACATCAGATGGCACACACGAGGGTACCAATAGATATGAAATTGGAAATAGCAACTTAAAAAGCGAACAGAATTTCCAAACCGATTTAGCTGTAGAGTTTAAAAATGAGCATATAGAATTGTTTGCAAACGGGTTTTATAATACTATAAACAACTATATTTTCTTGTCCCCAAATGGTGCTTTTGTTAATGGAGATCCGGTATTTGTTTATCTACAAGACGATGCCAATTTATACGGTGGTGAATTTGGTTTTCATTTACACCCACACCCTTTAGATTGGTTACATTTTGAAAGTAGTTTTGAAATGGTAACCGGTAAGCAAGATAGCGGTTCTTATTTACCCCTCATTCCTGCAAATAGTTTAACGAATATTATCAGGTTGGAATTTGAAAAACCTTGGCTTAAAAAAGGTTATGCATTTGTAAAACTTCGTTCCACTTTCAATCAGAATAAAATAAGTGCTTTCGAGACACAAACGTTAGGTTATAATTTATTGAGTGCTGGCTTAGGAGGAAGCATAGATGTGTTTAAAAATGAACTGAATATTACCATTTCAGGAAATAATTTAACCAACAAAACCTATATCAATCACTTATCGCGTTTAAAACCAGATGGTATTTTAAACATGGGCAGAAACATCAATATTGGGTTAACCTATCATTTATAAAGACAAAAAGCCAACAATAATTGTTGGCTTTTTTTATTTGACTTTGTAAAAATTTCAGCTACTTTAATTTAACTGCTGATATAAACAATTAAAACAGTCCATACCCTAAGATTAGAGCATATTCCGAAATTCTATCTCGAATAATTTGGCGATTCTTTGGTTATGGTTACATCATGTGGATGACTTTCGTTAATACCACTTGCTGTAATTTTAACAAATTGACCAGTTTCTTTTAATGTAGCAATATCTTTGGCGCCACAATACCCCATACCAGCACGCAACCCACCTATAAACTGATGGATGCTTTCATACAAATCACCTTTATAAGGTACGCGACCTACAATACCTTCTGGCACTAATTTCTTAATATCGTCTTCTACATCTTGGAAATAACGGTCTTTACTACCTTCTTTCATAGCTTCAACAGACCCCATACCACGGTAGGATTTAAATTTTCGCCCTTCGTAAATAATAGTTTCCCCTGGAGATTCTTTGGTTCCTGCTAAAAGTGATCCTAACATCACAGTATCAGCACCAGCAGCAATGGCCTTTGGGATATCACCTGTGTAACGAATGCCACCATCAGCAATTACGGGAACACCCGTGCCTTTTATAGCGGCAGCTACTTCTAAAACCGCAGAAAACTGAGGAAAACCAACACCAGCAACCACACGTGTGGTACAAATAGAACCGGGGCCAATACCCACTTTAACAGCATCAGCTCCTGCTTCAACCAAATATTTAGCAGCAGCACCCGTAGCTATATTACCAACTATAACTTCTAATGTTGGAAATTTTGCTTTGATATCTTTTAAAACACCTACCACACCTTTAGTATGCCCATGTGCTGTATCGATAACCACCGCATCAACTCCTGCAGTTACCAAGGCTTCTGCTCTATCAACCGCATCGGCTGTTACACCAATGGCTGCAGCAACTCGCAAACGACCATAAGCATCTTTATTTGCCATGGGTTTAAGTTTTAACTTAGTAATATCTCTAAATGTGATTAAACCAGATAACTTGTAGTTATCATCAACAATTAATAATTTCTCGATTTTATGTTCTTGCAAAATGATTTCAGCGTCTTGCAACGAGGTTCCAACTGCTGCAGTTACCAGATTTTCACTGGTCATCACTTCTGTAATGGGACGTTTGTTATCATGCTCAAAACGCAAATCCCTATTGGTTACTATACCTTTAAGTGCTCCTTCGTCATCAACAATAGGAATACCTCCAATACCATGTTCAGCCATATTTTGTTTAGCATCCTTAACTTTTGCTGTAAGTGGCAATGTAACGGGGTCTATAATCATACCACTTTCAGCACGTTTTACACGTCTTACTTTTAAGGCCTGGGCCTCAATAGACATGTTTTTATGCAACACGCCAATACCGCCTTCTTGTGCCATGGCAATAGCCATTTTACTTTCGGTAACAGTGTCCATGGCTGCCGAAACAATGGGAACATTAATGGTAATGTTTCTAGTAAATTTTGTTTGAATATTAACTTCGCGTGGTAAAACTTCAGAAAATGCTGGAACTAGTAGTACGTCGTCATAAGTTAGACCTTCTCCAACAATTTTATTTTCGTGTGCTGTCATGATGCAATTACAGTTATAATTGCGTGCAAATATACAACTAAAATCTAAGTTTTAGCACTATTATTTAGAACATATATATAAGATACCTTAATTATATGAATCGAAAATTCAAGATCTGAGGAGATAACAAAATTTAAAAATTAGATTATTTATTGTAAAAATATTATTTCGAAATTATTGAATATCAAATTATTGTGAATTTTATTTTTATTTATTCTAAATAAACTTTGCAGAAAGTAAAATTCATCCTTAAATTTGCCTCCGAAAATTAATTATTTTTAATCAGTCTAAATAAAATGAAAACTAGAGTCTTATTATTTTTCCTACTAATTTTAGGGTTTTCTAATGCGCAAGAAACAAGAAAAGAAACTAAAAATGATTCCATTCAAAAACTTGATCAGGTTTTAATAAATGCTCAAGTCATATTCGGGAGTAAATATGAGGCAAAAAATAGAACTGGGTCTTCATACTACATTTCACCTGAAGAATTGGAGAAATTCAATTACACAGATATCAACAGAGTTTTAAGAACTGTTCCCGGCGTAAACATCTATGAAGAAGATGGTTTTGGACTACGTCCAAATATAAGTTTAAGAGGTACTTCACCTGAACGTAGTGCTAAAATATCCATCATGGAAGATGGCGTACTAATCGCGCCCGCACCTTATAGTTCTCCTGCTGCCTATTATTTCCCATCCATAGCTAGAATGCAAGCCGTTGAGGTTTTGAAAGGTAGTAGTCAAATTCAATACGGTCCATTTACCACAGGTGGTGCCATAAACTTAGTGAGTACCCAAATTCCGGATTCATTCAAAGGTGCCCTAAAAAGCAGCTATGGTAGCTTCAACACAGGGCAAACACATATTAAAATTGGAGATAGCAAAGAAACTTTTGGATATCTTGTAGAGTATTTAAATATGAATTCTGATGGTTTTAAAAATTTACCAAATGGTAGCAATACAGGTTTTGATAAAAATGATTTTGTAGCCAAATTTAGAATTAACTCTCGTGCAAATGCGGAAATCAAACAAGCTTTATCGCTTAAATTTCAATATTCTGATGAAGTTTCAAACGAAACTTATTTAGGTCTTACCCAAAATGATTTTGAAGCTAATCCTTTCAACAGGTATGCCAGTTCCCAGGAAGATAAAATGACCAATGATCACATTCAATTTATGGCCACCCACAAATTGGAATTCAATAGTCAATTTCAAATTACAACAAACGCCTATTACAATGGTTTTTCTAGAAATTGGTATAAATTAAATGACATTGTTTTCAATGGTAATAAAGTAGGTATAGCCTCTATAGTTGGCAACCCAAATAGTTATTTAGATTACATGAATATCGTTAACGGCTCAACAAATTCTGGAGACGATGCTCTTTTAGTGAAAGCAAATAACAGAGATTATATATCAAAAGGCATTCAAACTAAATTTGATTATCATTGGTCTGGAACTAATGTTTTTCATGATATAGAAATAGGATTACGTTATCATTATGATGAAGAAGACCGCTTTCAATGGGTTGATGGATACAATATAATTAATGGTGTGATGAACTTAACAACCAAGGGAACAAGAGGTGGTGATGCCAATAGAATAAGTAGTGCAATGGCTTTTGCAGGTTCATTTTTATATAAGTTAACATATAACAATTTAACCGTTACCCCAGGTATTCGTTATGAAAATATGGTTCTTTCTAGAGATAATTTTGGGACTAACGATCCAAGTAGAAGTGGAAATAATCTTTCGTCCAGAGAAAATAATGTAGATATTTTTATACCAGGAATAGGTTTTAATTACAAATTAAATCCAAATACATCCATCTATGGTGGTGTACATAAAGGATTTTCTCCTCCAGGAAATGAGCCAGGTCAAAAATCAGAGAAAAGTATCAATTATGAACTAGGCTCTAGGTTTAACTTAAAAGGGCTTAGAGGTGAGTTCGTAGCATTTTATAATGATTACAGCAATCTGTTAGGAAGTGATTTAGCAGCAACAGGAGGAACTGGATCTTTAGATCAATTTAATGCAGGAGAAGTATCTGTAAAAGGAATTGAGCTGCTTTTAAATTATGATCTGCTTGAAAATAACAGTAAATTTTCATTACCAATAACCTTTGGTTACACCTTTACAGATACTGAATTTTTAAACAACTTTGGAAGTAGCGATGATTTGTGGGGTGAGGTAACTGGTGGTGATGAATTACCATATATTGCAAAACATCAGTTCAATACATCCATTTCATTAGAACATTCTAAATTTGAACTAAACCTAAATGGGAGGTATAACGGGGCTTTTAGAACCCTTGCTGGAACAGAAACCATAACTGATTTAAATGGAGTAACGTCAAACTTTATTATAGATTTCGCTGGAAAATACCATGTAAACAAAAATTTTAGTCTCACAGGAAATGCCATCAATCTTTTAGATGAAACTTATGCTGTATCAAGAGTTCCTGCAGGACTGAGACCTGGCCATCCTTTTGGTGCATACGCAGGTTTAGAGTTGAGATTTTAGGAATATTTAGACCCTTATAAAAAAGAGTTACTAATTAAAAATAGTAACTCTTTTTTATTAATGATATTTATTAAAAATATTAGAAGCCTCATTATATGCACTTTCAAAACTTAAGGCATTTAAATTGTTTTTATTTTTTGAAGTGAAGTATGAAAGCAACTTTTCAGTTGGCATATTCCCTGTAAGCTCGTCTTTTGCCATGGGACAACCGCCAAAACCTTGTATGGAGCCATCAAAACGATAACAGCCTGCTTTATAAGCAGCATCAACTTTTTCAAACCAAGTACTTGGTGTTGTATGCAAATGTGCACCAAATTCTATATGTGGATATTCAGGAATTAAATTAGAAAACAAATATTCTATACTTTCTGGGTTAGACGTACCTACCGTATCACTTAATGATAAAATTTTAACACCCTTGTTTGCCAATTTTTCAGTCCACTCGCCCACTATATCAACATTCCATGGATCTCCATAAGGGTTACCAAAACCCATAGAAATATAAACCACTACTTCTTTATTAGCTTTATTTGAAACTTCTAAAATTTCAGAAAGTGTATCAACAGATTGCGCTATAGTTTTGTGGGTATTACGCATTTGAAAATTTTCAGAAATTGAAAATGGATATCCCAAATAATCAATTTCTTTATGTCCACAAGCATCATGGGCACCCCTTGTATTGGCAATAATTGCCAGTAGTTTGCTGGTGGTTTTACTTAAATCCAATTTTGATAAAACCTCGGCAGTATCAACCATTTGTGGAATGGCTTTTGGCGACACGAAACTGCCAAAATCAATTGTATCAAAACCCACTCTTAATAACGATTGTATATACTGAACCTTTTGCTCGGTTGGAATAAAGGCCTTGATACCTTGCATAGCATCTCGTGGGCACTCTATGATTTTTACTTCCTTGGACATTAACACAAAAATAGGACGATAAAAATACTATTAATTTAATTAAGCTAAGAAACAAAAAATGAAGTTTTAACAAGGCATAATGTAAGGGCATAAAAATGTACCCGACTGTTTTTAAACTAAACACCATTGTCATGAAAAAAGTTCTCCAACTAATTTTATTTTTGCTCTGTTCAATTACTTTTAGTCAAAGCGTTGCTACCTATGATATTGTTTTTGAGAGCTATTGGAATGCTTTAGACCATAGTACTTTACCTCAGTCGTCCCATTGGTCGTCTTTGGTTGGCGCCAACCATAACAGCAATGTAACATTTATGGAATTAGGTGGAATTGAAAACAAAATAACATCACCTTCAAAAAACCATGAGTTAATAATTGATGAAGAATTAAGTTTTGTAAAAATATATCCTAATCCAGTAACTAATGGAAAAATTAATTTAAGCATTTCTCAAAATAAAAGTGCAATAAAATTTCAAATAGTTAATTTTCAAGGGCAAGTGCTTTATCAGGCTACACTATCAAACAACACAATAGATGTGGCATATTTACCTTCGGGAAGTTATATTCTGATTTTGCAAACTGCCAACTCCAAATTCGTTAAGCGGTTTATCAAATAATTATTTTTTCAGTAACGCCTTGTTTATTCGTTTTACCAAACTTGGTCCTTCATAAATAAATCCTGTATATATTTGTACCAAATCGGCTCCTGCATTTAGTTTTTCAATGGCATCTTCAGCAGAATGTATACCGCCTACACCTATTATTGGAAATGATTTTTTACTATTTTCAGCAAGGTATTTTATAACTCTTGTACTTTTATCTTTTATGGGCTTTCCACTTAAACCGCCATTACCAATAGTATTTAATAATTCATCAGAAGCTTTTAAACCTATTCTATCTGTTGATGTGTTACTGGCAATTACTCCATCTAATTTTGTGATGTTAACTAACTCGATAATTTCATCTAATTGTCCATTATTCAAGTCTGGTGCTATTTTTAAAAGAATGGGTTTTTGATTATCAAAAGTGGCATTGGCTTTTTGCACTGTATGAATCAATTCCTCTAAATAATCTTTATCATTCAACTTGGCATGACTTCCCACATTCGGACAACTTACGTTCAATACAAAATAATCAACATATGGGTGCAGAGCATTGAAACACTCTAGGTAATCTTTAGTATATGCTTCTGGTTTAGTGCTTGTATTTTTACCGATGTTACCCCCTACTAAGAGTTTTCCTTTATTCCTTTTTAATTGAACAATGGCTGCTTCTAATCCTTCATTATTAAACCCCATACGGTTGATGATGCCTTTATCCTCCTTAAGCCTAAACAATCTTTTTTTAGGGTTTCCAGATTGCCCTTTAGGAGTTACCGTTCCAATTTCAATAAAGCCAAAGCCAAAATTTGCCAACTCATTATACAACACAGCATTTTTATCAAAACCTGCAGCTAAACCAACTGGATTTTTAAATGTCAATCCGAATAATGTCCTTTCTAACTTTTTGTCATTTACAACATACAAACTTCTAAGCAGAGCAGAAAACCCAGGTATTTTAGAGGTAAATTTTATTAATGAAAATGTAAAATGATGAATTTTTTCGGGGTCGAAACAAAAAAATAAAGGTCGAAGTAATAATTTGTACATCAGTATTATTTGTGCAAAAATAGGTTTAAATAAAAAATCAACCAATTCCAAAGACAAAAAAATTATTAGTTGTATTTTTGAGCTTAAGTTTATTAGTTTAATTAACTGAAACTTTAAATAAAACCCGAATAAAATCCCATATGATTTCAAAAGAACACATCATAAAACGATTTATAAGTTATGTTACTGTTGATACAGAATCTGACCCAAATTCAAACACTACTCCCAGTACAAAAAAACAGTGGGATTTGGCCAATATGCTTGTAGATGAATTAAAAGCCATTGGTATGCAGGAAGTAATTATTGATGATAACGCATACATAATGGCAACCCTGCCAAGTAATGTAAATTATGATGTTCCTGTTATTGGTTTTATTTCTCATTTTGATACGTCTCCAGATTTTACAGGCGCCAATGTAAATCCCCAAATTATTGAAAATTATGATGGCGATGATATTGTTTTAAATGAGGCCGAAAACATTATTCTGTCCCCAGATTATTTTGACGACTTACTTTTGTACAAAGGGCAAACATTAATAACTACCGATGGCACAACCCTTTTAGGTGCCGATGATAAAGCAGGTATTTGTGAGATTGTTACTGCCATGGAATACTTGATTAATAATCCAGAAATTAAACATGGTAAAATACGAGTTGGTTTTACGCCAGATGAAGAAATAGGCAGAGGCGCGCATAAATTTGATGTTAAAAAATTTGGTGCCGATTGGGCATATACTATGGATGGTAGCCAAATTGGAGAACTTGAATACGAAAATTTTAATGCAGCAGGCGCCACAGTAAAAGTTAAAGGAAAGAGTGTACATCCAGGATATGCCAAAGGTAAAATGATTAACTCCATGTACATTGCCCAAGAGTTTATCAATTCCTTACCTCGATTTGAAACTCCAGAGCATACAGATGGCTACCAAGGCTTTTTTCATTTACAAAATATTCATGGTGATGTTGAAGAAACTACTTTAAAATATATTATTAGAGACCATGATAAAAAACATTTTGAAGCCAGAAAAGAGGTTATGGTAAAGCTTACCAATGAACTTAATTCACAATACGGAAAAGAGGTTGTTATTACCGAAATAAAAGATCAATATTATAACATGAAGGAAAAGGTAGAACCTGTAATGCATATTGTTGATATTGCTGAAGAAGCCATGAAACAACTACATATTAAACCTCTTATTAAGGCTATTCGTGGTGGAACTGACGGGTCGCAACTAAGTTACATGGGATTGCCTTGTCCCAATATTTTTGCTGGAGGCCATAACTTTCATGGGCGCTACGAATATGTTCCAGTTAATAGCATGATTAAAGCCACCGAAGTAATTTGCAAAATAGCTGAATTGACTGCTGAAAAAGATTAGCAATTAAATTATCTTTGCCAACATAAATACCCGTTATGCGCATTGACATTATTACCGTTTTGCCAGAACTACTCAAAAGTCCCTTTCAAGCTTCCATTTTAAAGCGCGCTATTGAGGCAGGTTTGGTTGAAGTTCATTTTCACAATTTAAGAGATTATACTACCGATAATTATAAATCTGTAGATGACACCCAATTTGGTGGTGGCGCAGGTATGGTTATGATGATTGAGCCTATAGATAAATGTATTTCGGCACTAAAAGCGGAGCGATTTTATGATGAAATCATTTACATGACTCCAGATGGTGAAACCTTAAAACAAGGTATTGCCAACCAAATATCTTTAAAAGAAAACATTATTATTTTATGTGGGCACTATAAAGGGGTTGACCAACGTGTACGTGACCATTTTATAACTCGCGAAATATCCATTGGTGATTATGTATTATCTGGTGGCGAGTTAGGCGCTGCAGTACTTTGCGACGCAGTTATAAGATTAATCCCTGGGGTTTTAGGTAATGAAACTTCCGCATTAACCGATTCGTTTCAAGATAATCTATTGGCACCTCCCATTTACACAAAACCACGCGAGTATAAAGGCTGGAAAGTACCTGAATTGCTTTTTAGTGGCAACTTACCAGAGATTGAAAAATGGCGAGAAGAACAAGCCTATATTAGAACCAAAGAACGTAGACCAGATTTATTGGATGATTAATTAAAATCGTCGAAGTAATCCTTGAAATCATCAAACTCTCCAGTCATCCCATAATTACTTCCACCCCTATATTTAGTGAATTTGGCAACTAAAAAAGCTATCAGAAAAATAACAAAAACACCACCAAAAAGCAAAAGCCATTCCTCAAGAGTAGGATCATAAAGTAGTAAAATTGATTCATAAAAGTAAATTTAAAAATTTAAGAGACAAAAAGCTCAATCAAAATTGATTATTGTGTTAAGGATAGTAGCGACATCCTTTTGCGATAGCAAAAGATATAGTGGATAGCCTGACCTTTTGTTTTGCAAAAGGGAACACCAAAAAATATAAATAAAAACGTTGCAAATTATTAATTAATACTTATTTTTGCACCCAATTTCGGGTTAACCTCTGGCGAGAATCGTGAATGTTGTTCTGAATTAACTATAATTAAATTTAAAGATATGGAATCTTTAGTAAAGTTTGTACAAGACGAATTTGTAGCGAAAAAAGATTTTCCAGAGTTTAGCGCTGGAGACACCATTACAGTTTACTATGAAATTAGAGAGGGCGATAAAGTTCGTACTCAGTTTTTTAGAGGTGTTGTAATTCAAAGAAAAGGAACTGGTACTTCTGAGACATTTACTATCAGAAAAATGTCTGGTACAGTTGGGGTAGAACGTATTTTCCCAATTAACTTACCAGCTTTACAAAAAATTGAAGTTAATAAACGTGGTAAAGTACGTAGAGCAAGGATTTACTACTTTAGAGGTCTTACTGGTAAAAAAGCCAGAATTAAAGAGGCTAGACGTTAATAACAATATTACTGTAGTAGCAAATTTAAAAAGCCTTGATATAGTCAAGGCTTTTTTATTAACTATTGTTAATAACTTCGGTTCATAAAAAGTTGACATCTAACAACTTAAAAATTACATTTTTTTAGTTTTTTAGTGTTATTTTAGTAAAAGAGTTAATGACAGTCTTTGGTTGGTTTCATCTAAACATCGAATTTGTATTATTTTCTAAATAAGTTAACGTTCTTAATAAAATTGTTTTTTGAGATTTTTGTAGTACCACGTGTAGGCGTGAATAATATAAAAATCATGATGCTTTAAAAAGTGACACATGTGCAAGCAAGTAAAAACTAGTAAAGTTGAAAGCTCAAAAAATCAGCAGGCACGAAAGTTAATGTTGTAATAAGAGCAATGCCAACAACAGATTTAACGCGAAAGCGAAGAGGCATGTTGTGGGTATCAAGAAAAACAATTTACAGAAACATGAAGTGATACGTCAATACATTTTGAAAATTACTAAAATGTTTCGTTGAAATAACAGCATGTAATTGGAAAGATTTAGATGAAAATTTTGAATCTATCAGGTGTAAAAACCAAACAAAATTATGTTATGTTATTTCAAAAAGCCATATCAACGTAGATTAAGTTCTGCAATGATATGGCTTTTGTTTTTTTATCATGTCTCTTATTTTTTTTTGACAAATTCCTATAACTAATCCGCTTTTTTGTTTTTTTATAATAAATCTAATGGTTTTAGGGATTTTCATCTGGGTTTAATCTATTTTTAAAGGTCATTTTTTGTATATTCGCAACGCTAAAATTTAGCCCATTTTCTAAGTTGGGTATTTAGTGGAAAATAATTCAAAAAAACACATCAATGTCTAAAATAATTTACACAAAAACTGACGAAGCACCAGCATTAGCAACACGTTCATTATTACCAATTGTTAAAGCTTTTTTAAAATCATCAGGCATAAAAATAGAAACAAAAGATATCTCTTTAGCTGCCAGAATTTTAGCTATTTTTCCTGATTTTTTAAATGAAGACCAGCGTGTTTCAGACGATTTAACGATACTTGGTGAGCTAGCAAAAAAACCAGAGGCCAATATTATAAAACTACCTAATATTAGTGCCTCAATACCTCAGTTAAAGGCTGCTATTAAAGAATTACAATCTCAAGGTTTTGGTATTCCAAATTATCCAGATGAACCAAAAAATGATACCGAAAAAGACATAAAATCTCGTTATGATAAAATAAAGGGAAGTGCCGTAAATCCTGTTTTAAGAGAAGGCAATAGTGATAGACGAGCTCCAAAAGCAGTAAAGAATTACGCTAAAAAAAACCCACATTCTATGGGGGAATGGACTAGCGATTCTAAAACACATGTTGCCACCATGAATGAAGGCGATTTTGCACATAATGAAAAATCTGTTACCACACCTGAAGCTACTAGCATAACTATTGAACATACTGATAGCAATGGTAAAACAACCGTTTTAAAAGATAGTTTTCCTCTGCTTAAAGGAGAAATCATTGATGCAACGGTAATGAGCAAAAAAGCATTACTTGCCTTTTTTGAAAAACAAGTAGCAGACGCTAGAGAAAAAGGTGTGTTGTTTTCATTACACATGAAAGGCACCATGATGAAAGTAAGTGACCCTATTATATTTGGTCATGCTGTAAAAATTTATTTCAAAGATGTTTTTGAAAAACATGGAAAAGCAATTGAAGCTTTAGGAGTAAATGTAAATTCTGGTCTTGGTAATCTTATAGAACATATTAAAGAATTACCAGATGCCAAAAGAAAGGAAATTGAAAACGATATTGAAGCCACCTACAAAAATGGCCCATCGATAGCTATGGTAAATTCTGATAAAGGTATCACTAATTTACATGTTCCCAGTGATGTCATCATCGATGCCTCTATGCCGGCAATGATACGTTCATCAGGAAAAATGTGGAATGCCGATGGAAAATTACAGGATACTAAAGCTGTAATTCCAGATAGTAGTTATGCTGGTGTTTATGCTGCAACTATAGATTTTTGTAAAAAGAATGGCGCATTTGATCCTACAACAATGGGGACAGTTCCCAATGTTGGCTTAATGGCACAAAAAGCTGAAGAATATGGCTCTCATGACAAAACTTTTGAAATTCCGTCAGATGGAACAGTTAAAGTTATAGATAACTCTGGGAAAATTTTAATGCAACACCAAGTTGAAACTGGCGATATTTGGCGTATGTGCCAAACCAAAGATGCCCCTATTCAAGATTGGGTAAAATTAGCTGTTGTACGTGCTAGAGCATCTCAAACTCCTGCTGTTTTTTGGCTCGATGAAAATAGAGCTCATGATGCTGAGTTAATTAAAAAAGTAAATGTTTATTTAAAAGATTATGACATCTCAGATTTGGATTTAAGAATTCTAAATCCAATAGATGCCACTATTTTTACTTGTGAAAGACTTAAAGAAGGAAAAGATACTATTTCGGTTTCAGGAAACGTACTTAGAGATTATTTAACAGACTTATTTCCAATTTTAGAAGTTGGAACAAGCGCGAAAATGTTATCTATTGTCCCATTGATGAATGGTGGAGGGTTATTTGAAACTGGTGCTGGCGGATCAGCTCCAAAACATGTTCAACAATTATTGGAAGAAAATCATTTGCGATGGGACTCCTTAGGTGAATTTCTAGCTTTAGCCGTTTCTCTTGAACACTTTGGTGAGGTTAACAATAATGAAAAAGCAAAAATTTTAAGTGAAACCTTAGATAATGCCACTGAAAAATTATTAGAAAACAAAAAAGGCCCTTCAAGAAATGTTGGGGAGTTGGATAATAGAGGTAGCCATTTTTATTTAGCTATGTATTGGGCTCAAGAACTAGCAAATCAGGATAAGGATCAAGATTTAAAATCAGAATTTGCTAAAATTGCTAAACAGTTAGAAGATAATGAAGAAAACATAATATCTGAATTAAATCGTATTCAAGGGCATCCAACAGATATAGGGGGATATTATAAACCAAATGAAACTCTAATTAATAATGTAATGCGCCCTATTGAAACTTTCAACTCAATAATTGAATAATTATTTCACTCAAACTATATTTAAAAGCTCCTTGTTTAGGAGCTTTTTTTATACTTTTATAAAAAAAAGCTATTGTATGAAGAACTTTTTATGGTGTGTTCTAGCTTTATCATTTAGCCTCAATGCACAAGAAAAATTCACATTAAGCGGAACCGTGTATGAAGCAAACAGTAATGAAACCTTAATAGGGGTTAATATTGTTTTTCCTGACATACAATCTGGCACAACTACTAATGAATATGGGTTTTATTCCATAACATTAACTGAAGGCACCTACAAAGTTGTTATAAGCTATTTGGGATATAGCTCTATTATAGATACCATTACCTTCTCAGAAGACTTAAACAAAAACTTTAGTTTATCAAGCGCTATAGAGAATTTAGAAGAGGTTGTAATTACTGAAAATATTGAAAAACCCAATATTAAATCACCTCAAATGAGTGTGAATAAGCTCACAACTAACACCATTAAAGATATACCGGTTGTTTTAGGAGAATCTGATATAGTAAAAGCCATAACCTTGTTACCAGGTGTTACAAATGCAGGTGAAGGCTCTTCAGGTTTTAATGTTCGAGGTGGAGCTGCAGACCAAAATTTAATTTTACTGGATGAAGCTACTATTTATAACTCTTCACATTTATTCGGTTTCTTTTCAGTTTTTAACCCAGATGCCATAAAAGATCTTAAACTATACAAAGGTGGCATTCCCGCTCGTTACGGTGGTAGGGTTTCTTCTGTTCTGGATATCTATCAAAAAGAAGGCAATAATAGAGCATTTCATATAAATGGAGGTATAGGTTTGGTTTCTAGCAGGTTACTTGCGGAAGGCCCTATTAAAAAAGAAAAGGGCTCGTTTCTTTTTGGAGGGCGCTCAAGTTACGCACATTTATTTTTACCACTTATCGATATCAATAATATAGCCTATTTCTATGATTTAAATACCAAATTAAGCTATAAATTAAATGACAGAAATAATATTTACTTATCGGGCTATTTTGGTAGGGATGTTTTTAGAATTGAAGATACTTTCGAAAATATTTATGGCAATTCCTTATTAAATTTTAGATGGAACCATTTATTTTCTGACAAGCTTTTTTCTAATTTATCACTAATTTATTCGGACTATTATTACAATTTAAAATTAAATTTTGTTGAATTCGACTGGGTTTCAGGAATTTCAAATTTCAATTTAAAATATGATTTCAAACATTATTTAAGTAATAAACTAAAATTACAATATGGTTTAAATAGTAATTATTATAAGTTTAATCCTGGTGATATTAAACCAACTACTGAATCCTCTGGCATTAATCCGTTCAAACTTATTGATAAATATGCTTTTGAAAATGCAATTTATTTTGATGTTGAACATAAAATATCGAATAAACTTCAGCTTTCCTATGGTTTACGCTTTAGTGCGTTTCACCGTTTGGGACAAGATGAACTTAACATTTATGAAAATGATCAAGCTGTCCTGTTTAATGAAGATTTCCAAATTTATGAAAAAGCTGAACCTGTAGGCTCCGAAACATTTAAACGTAGTGATGTCATAGCCAAATTTTCAAATTTGGAACCTAGAGCATCAATGGCCTACCAAATAAATAACGATAACTCAATTAAGATGAGTTATAACAAAATTAGTCAGTATTTACATTTGCTTTCAAACACAAACTCACCAACGCCATTGGACATCTGGACTCCAAGTGGAAAATATATAAAGCCACAATTGCTTAATCAATATGCTATTGGTTATTTTAAAAACTTTAATGACAATAATTTTTCGCTTGAGGTTGAAAGCTTTTATAAAACCGTAAAAAATAGAATTGATTATATTGATGGTGCCGATTTAGTAGCTAATAATGTTATAGAACAAGTTATTTTAAACGGTAAAGCCAGAGCTTATGGACTAGAATTACTTTTGCGTAAAAATGAGGGTAAGTTTAAAGGTTGGTTAGCCTACACCCTTTCAAAATCAGAACAGCAAACCTCAGGTAGAACTACCAACGAATTGGGAATAAATAATGGTAATTGGTACAAAACTCCTTATGATAAAACCCACGACATTTCGTTTACAGGCAGTTACAAATGGAACGAAAAATGGCAATTTAATACTAATTTTTTGTTTCAAACTGGGCAACCAGTTACATTTCCAAACGCACAATATGAGTATAACGGTATCATTATACCCAGTTATGATTCAAGAAATTCGAACAGACTCCCTTCATACAATAGGCTGGATATTTCGTTAAAATATATCCCAAAGCCCAATAAAAAAGAAGGCATGCAAAGTTATTGGGTATTTGGTTTATATAATATTTATAATAGAAGAAATGCAAATTCTATATCGTTTAGACGAAATACAGATATAGGAAAAAATGAAGCTGTTAGGTTATCCATTTTTGGGATAGTCCCCTCAGTATCTTATAATTTTAAGCTCTAAAATCATGAAAAGACTTTTTATTATTTTCTTTTGTATTTTAATAGTATCCTGTGAAGATGTTATAAATGTTGATTTAGAAACCTCAAAACCTAAGTTGGTTATAGATGCTTCAATTAATTGGTTTAAAGGTACTGAAGGGGGTAACCAAACTATTAAGCTATCTTTAACAGCTCCCTTTTTTGATGAAACCATTCCACCCGCAACAGGAGCAACTGTAATCGTTACAGATACAAATAATAATGTGTTTAACTTTACTGAAAATGGTTCTACCGGTATTTATAAAAACAATTCCTTTATTCCAGAAATCAACGCAGTTTATAATCTTACCATAAATTATGAAGAAGAAGTATATACTGCTACTGAAATATTAACACCTGTTGTGCCAATAGATTTTGTAGAACAAAAAAACAACGGTGGCTTTTCAGGCGATGAAATCGAAATTAAGGCTTTTTATACTGATCCTAAAGGGGTTTCTAATTATTATTTGTTTGAGTTTATCAACCTCTCTAACAATAGTTTAAATATTGAAGTTTATGATGATGAATTTACAGAAGGAAATCAAATTTTTGCTTTTCATGCTGATGAGCTTCTTAAAACAGGTGACGAATTACAAATAAAATGCTCGGGCATATCGGAACGTAACTATAATTTCTTGAACATTTTAACGCAACAAATAGATGAGCAATCAGGAGACCCTTTTCAAACACAACCTGCAAGCGTAAGGGGAAATTGTATAAACCAAACAAATCCAGAAAATTATCCGTTTGGCTATTTTAGATTATCTGAAACAGATATCTTTATCTACACTATTGAGTAAAGTTCTATAACTATGGATAGCATAATAAAAATATGTATTTTTGACTCATGAGTTTTATTAAAACCACTGAACAAGATTCCAATTATAATCATCTCGAAAAGATGAGTATCTCAGAATTAATTAAGAATATTAATAAAGAGGACAAAACTGTTCCTTTTGCTGTTGAAAAAGCTCTTCCGAAGATAGAAAAACTCATTGAGCAAATAGTCAATAAATTAAAAGCGGGAGGTCGCTTATTTTATATTGGTGCAGGTACAAGTGGCAGATTAGGTATTTTAGACGCTTCTGAATGCCCTCCTACATTTGGAGTTTCCCCTGAGTTAGTAATTGGTTTGATTGCTGGCGGTGATTCAGCTATTAGAAAAGCAGTTGAGTTTGCTGAAGACTCAACAACATTGGGTTGGGAAGATTTAAAAAAACATAACATTTCAAATAAAGACATTGTTATAGGAATTGCAGCTTCAGGAACAACACCTTATGTTGTTTCAGCATTAAAATCTTGCAATGAAAATGACATAACTACAGGTTGTATTACGTGTAACTATGATAGCCCCCTTTCTAAAGTAGCAAAATTTCCAATCGAGGTTATTGTTGGGCCAGAGTTTGTAACAGGTAGTTCAAGGATGAAAGCTGGCACAGCACAAAAATTAGTTCTTAATATGATTACAACATCTTCAATGATTAAACTTGGCCATATCAAAGGGAACAAAATGGTTGATATGCAGTTAAGTAACAATAAACTAGTTGATAGGGGAACAAAAATGATAATGAAAGAACTTAATATTTCAATTGAAGAAGCAGAAAAACTTCTTAAAAAATACAATAATGTAAGACAAGCAATTCAAAACTATAATTATGACAAAAATTAGTACAGATAAAACAATTTTGGTGAAAGGTATAAAAACATTAGTGTTTGCATTACTTAGTTTATTTATGGGACCAATATTAATGAGCATAGCGTTTAATAATCCCGAAAAACCTCTTTATTTACCTATACTTATTGTTGGATGCTTAATTTCAGCTTTTGCTGTTTTTTTATTGTTCAAAGGTATCAAAACAATCATCAACAGTATGTTCAAGAAGTAGCAACTCTAATTTAGAGTTGTTTTTGCTATGGTAGGATTATATCCAAAATCAGCATCTTCAATTAATATCCCCAATCTGTCAACTATATAACTTATAATTGCATAATGATGTATTGTATAGCTATTAGCCTGAGCAAGTAGTGCTCCCAAAGCATACGGAATTTCTACCTTTCCTAAACACAAATCATCAATTACAACAATATTTTTATTCATATCAAATTCCAATTTGCTTAATTTATTTAAAATTGAAGACAAATAATCAGTAGCAAAACTACATTTAGATTCAACATTTATATTTCTACTTCTTAATGTTAAATCTATTCTGTTTTCATCATTAATTTTAAATATGCAATCGTAAAAGTCCAAAATGTGCCTAATATGGGAATCGATACTAGAATAATAAGGAGATGCTAAATATTACTTATTTGCTCATCGGTTAGATCATTTAATAAGCACTAAGATTTTTGAAGAGTTTTAATGGTAGACTTAATAATGATATCCAGAAACACTAAAATAGATAAATTAATTGAATTAAAATTATTTTCATTTAGTCTCACATCATTACTTTCCTTACATCAAAAAAGTTTGTTCTAATTTAAAAACCTTCCTTTTAGCCTATAAACAAAGAACCCCCCATGTTTCCATGGAG
>JBMTVT010000036.1:0-25521 GCA_049451635.1 Tamlana sp.
TATTACTATTGTTGAACTTTCAGATAACAATACCATTACAATTAACAATGAGAATAACAATTTAGGCATAGGAGATTACGAATTTGCTATCGATGATATAAATGGACCATATAAAAACCAACCTTATTTTGAAAAAGTAGGAGCTGGGTCGCATATGCTATATGTTAGAGATAAAAATGGTTGCGGTATAGCCTCGTTAGAAGTTTTTGTTTTAGGCTTCCCCAAGTTTTTTACACCAAACAGTGATGGTACAAATGATGTTTGGCAAATTAAAGGTTTAGGAAATGATTTTACTAATGCCTCAAAAGTAAGTGTTTACAATCGCTATGGCAAATTAATAAAACAATTAAA
Source organism: Tamlana sp. (assembly GCA_049451635.1). Taxonomy (GTDB): domain Bacteria; phylum Bacteroidota; class Bacteroidia; order Flavobacteriales; family Flavobacteriaceae; genus JBMTVT01. Next base: position 352 of record JBMTVT010000036.1, read on the forward strand.
TGCTAAAAATGGCTATTGGGATGGAACGTTTAACGGACAAACCTTACCTGAATCTGATTATTGGTTTGTGGCCGAATTAGTAGAAACAACAGGAGTTGTAAAAACTTATAAAGGGCATTTCAGCTTAATAAGATAACTAATAGAGTTCTTTAATTTTACTTAGCTTCTCTTTCCAAAGTTTTAATGAATCTTTGTGGACTTTAATGTTATTTTTTACTTCCTTTACAACAGGATTGTCTTCATCAACATTGGTAAAGAACTGAAGGTTATTTTCTAATTGATTTATCTGTCCTTTTACTTCGTCAATTTTTTTACGAATAAAAGAACGCTCGTTATCCAAATCTCTACTGTTCTCAGAGTTATTAATGGTATCTAACTTGTTTTCAAACTTAATCATTTCAACTTCATTTTTATCCATTTTCAAGTCCGTAAGCAAGTTCTCAATTGTTTTTTGAAATTTGCCTTCAATGTAACGTTTATCATTAGGAACCCTTCCAAACGTTTGCCATTGCGAAATATACTCTTTTATGGTTTCAATACTTGCTTCTTTTGTTCCTTTTAATTTTAGGTCTTTTAATGTGTTTAAAAGCTCATTTTTACTATTGAATGCTTCTAGCGATTCTTTGTTAGCAGCATTTCTGTTGGCATGTAATTTATCAAAATAATAATTGCATGCAGTTTTAAATTGCTTCCATATTTTATCACTATCCTTTCTAGGAACATGCCCGATTTTTTTCCAATCATTTTGAATTTTTTTCATCAAAGGCGTTGTTGCTTCAAAATCTTCACTATCCTTATTGTCCTCAGCTATTTTGATTAATTCAAGTTTTTTATGAAGGTTTGTATGTTGATCTTTTTTTAGGGTTTTGTAGTATGCGTTTTTTTGTCTGTTAAAACTTCTAACAGATTCTTTAAACTTTGCCCAAGTTTCCTCATTTAATTTAATAGGAACTTTTCCTGTGTTAAAAAAAGTTTCACGTAAAGTTTCAACTTCTTTAATTTTTTTTTGCCAACCGGTATGAGAATTAATTTCTTGGTCTTTAATAGCATTAATGCTGTTAATGATTTCTAATTTTTTCTCAAGGTTTTTTTCATAAACTTTATCAATTTCTTTATAATAAAGTTGTCGTTTGTCATTTATGGTTTTTGTGGCAGTTTTAAAACGCTCCCAAATTTCTTCACGATGCTCTTTTGCTACTGGTCCTAATTCTTCTTTCCACATTTTATGCAGCTCTTGCAGTTCCCTGAAAGCGCTCATAATATCTTCATATTTAGCAAGTTCTTCGGCGCGCTCTATAATCAATAACTTTTTTTCTAGATTATGCTTAAAATCTAAGTCACGTAAATCTCTGTTTAAATGTAAAAAGTCATAAAACATTTCTACATGGTGGTGGTAACTATTCCATGCGTTATTATATTTATCTCTAGGAATTGGACCTGTATTTCTCCAGCGCTCTTGTAATTCTTTAAAATGTTTGTATGTGGTGTTAATATTTTCTTCAACATTAATTAATCCTTTAAGCTCTTCAATAATTTCAAGCTTATCGGTTAAATTTTGTTTTAGGTTTTTCTCTAAGTTTTGGTAATGTTCGTTGAGTTTTTTTCTATATTCTTTATAAGCTTCCTTGTATCTTTTTTGAACAGGTGAAGTAAAGTAAAAATCTATTTCATTGCCACCATCATTTAAAAAATCCTCTTTTTTTTCGTCTAATAAGGCTTGAAATTTTGTTTTAAACTCTGTATTTATACTGTTTACATGATTACGAATGGCTTGTACTTTTTCGTGCTTTAATAACCTTTCCAGCTCAATGGCAAGGGCCTCAAGCGACATGGAATCATATTCCTTTACTTCTATTATATGTCTATCTTTATTGCCTTCATCTTCTGCATCTTCTGCATTAGATTCGTCAATTTCATTTAAGACTTCATCGTCTTCTCCAGGTTTTACAGAAGCTGCAAGAGTTTCATCAATTTGTTGATTTTCATTTAATTCTAATGAGTTTTCATTTGAATTAGTTTCGTTTACTCCTTCTGTTTCAGATGATTTATTAATGTCAGACATTTTTAAAAATGTTAAGGTTCGAAATAATACTTTAGACTTTAAATATACTAACAAGTACAGTATTTACAAAGCAGTGTTATATGTTTTAACTATTATAGGTAAGTTTTTATTATAAATCCCATATAGACCATGCTTTTTCTGCTTGGTGTTTAAGCATGTTTAAACCGTTAATAATAGTAGCTTGCTTTTCTTTGCCATATTTTAAAAACTTGGTTTCTTCAGGGTTATATATCAAGTCGAATAAAATATGATTGCTATTTATGGCATTGTAGGGAATATCTGGACAATTATCAATATTTGGAAACGTACCTAAAGGCGTACAGTTAATTATTATTTGATGGTTTTCTAAATCTTTTTCACTTAAAGTGTCATAAGAAAAATCAATACCTTCTGATAGATTTCTAGAAACATATTTATAGGATATGTCCATAGCCTTTAAACTGTATGCTACTGCTTTACTGGCGCCACCAGTGCCTAAAATCAAGGCTTTTTTATGATGAGGTTTAATAAACGGTTTTAATGATTTTTTAAATCCGTAATAATCTGTATTATAGCCAATTAGTTTTCCTTTTTTTGAAATTTTTATGGTATTTACTGCGCCAATGGCTTTGGCTTTTTTATCAATTTTATCAAGAAATGGCATCACATCTTGTTTGTAGGGAATGGTAACATTAAGACCCTTTAAATTGTTTGTGTTTTCTATAATTGAAGGAAATAAATCAATACTTGCAATATCAAAATTTTCATAGGAGGCATCTTTAATGTTTTCTTCTTCAAACTTTTTTTTAAAATAAGCTCTCGAAAATGAATATGATATATTTTTACCTAAAAGCCCTAATTTTTTCATTTTGTCTTTTTTGTTTTTTGTCCGTACCATTCAAGTGCCAAAACAATAGCGATGCCAAGAAAAATATAACCAATGGCATAGTAAGTTTCGTTATTAAAGCTAGGTATATAGCGTTCGTAGTTTTTTATAACTCTATTTCCTGTTGAATCTAAAATAAAATTACCTTCTTCAGTGAGTTTATAAATGGTTTTTTTCCAAGGCCATACAACACCTAAAGAGCCAATAATAAACCCTATGATTGTTGAAAGTGTTATGCTCTTGTAATGTTTTAAAATATAGCTTAACATATGTGAAAATGTTACCAAACCAGTAACCGAGCCCAATATAAATACCCCTAAAACTTTAAGTATTCTTATGCGTTCTACATGGTTAATAAAGCTAAAATCCCCTTTAATTACATCAAAAAATGTATCGTATAATGCATTAACAGAATCTACTAAAAGCAAAACATAGTTACCTAAAAGAATTAAAATGAAAGAGCCTGAAAAACCGGGAAGTGTCATTCCAGAAACGCTTATTATTCCACAGAAAAAAACAAACCATAAATTATCATTTTCCTTTGCGGGATTTAAAAAACTAATGCCAATCCCAATTAAAATACCTATAGCCAAAGAGGTATAAGTTCTGTAATTCCAAGCTTTAAAATCTTTGTTTATATAATAGATGGAACCTATAATCATTCCGAAGAAAACACTCCAAACATAAAGCTCATAATGACTTATTAAATAATCAAGTATTTTTGAAATACTAAAATAACTAACTACCATTCCAAAAAACAAAAGACCCAAAAACCTACCATTTATATAGCGGTAAAAACTTTTAAATCTACCGTTTAGCAATAACTTAAAGGCTTTGTTATTTACTTTTTTTAGCGAGTAGATAAACTCTTCATAAAAGCCTGCAACAAAAGCCACAACACCGCCAGAAACACCAGGTACCTTGTTTGCTGCACCCATACCTAAACCCTTAAGGATTAGAAAGATTTTATCGGTTAATGTTCTGGTGCTTTCCATAACTATTTTTTAGACCCAACTTTTTCAAGAATGAAAATAGTTAAAAAGCCAAGAATTATTAATGCTAAAGCAAACAGTATTTGGTTGTTTCCTTCAAATAAACTAGGAAATACACTTTCTTGCAATAATGGTGTTTTAATACCATTTGAATTGATACGCCATGTCAAAGTTTTTTTCCAAGGCCATACCTTATTTAAAGAGCCAAATATAAATCCAGTTAATAAAGCAAGTGTAGCATTGTGATAATTCTTAAAGAGCCATTTTAAAACATGGCTAAAACTGAGTAAACCAATAATGGCACCTCCGGCGAAAATGATAATTTTTTTAAAATCAAAATCATGTATGGCATCACTTAGGGTTTTGTAAGCTCCTATAATTATTAAAATAAAAGACCCAGAAATGCCAGGTAAAATCATGGCACATATAGCTATGGCTCCAGCGATAAATAAGAACCATGGGCTTTCGTTGGTGGCCATGGAGGGTAATTTACTTATGTAAAAAGCTATTGAGGTACCTGCTATTAAACTTACTATGGTTGCCATATTCCATTTCGTTATTTGTTTTCCAACAAAATATATACTTGCCACTATAAGGCCAAAAAAGTACGACCAGATTAAAACTGGGTGGTATTCCAATAAATATTTAGCAAGTTTCATAAAAGAAACAAAACTGATAATAATTCCAGATAAGAGTGCTAAAATAAAGTTTCCGTTTAAGGTTTTCCAAAAGGGTTTAAATCCTTTATTAAGCAAAGTTTTAAAAAGTGATATATTAACATTGCTAATGGTTTGTATGAGCTCTTCATAAATACCAGAAATAAAAGCTATAGTACCACCTGATACCCCTGGAACAGCATCAGCAGCTCCCATTGCTAAACCTTTAAAGGAAATTATTAAGTAATCTTTGAGACGTCGTTGCATGTATGATTTTTAAGCAAAAACCAAAGTTATGCATTTTACTCGATAAATTAATGTTTAAATATTTTAAGCTTATGCTAAAGTAGTTTGCTTAAAGGTTTGCTTTAAGTAGGTTTTTTACCAATATTTTGTTTGCCACTTCTGGGAAAAGTTCTTCAATAATAAATGAGAATTCCTCATTTTGTTTTATAGCATTTTTTAAATGAAAAGTACCTTTGTCATTTTCATTCAATAAGAAATATAAACCAGCTAAACGATACTCGATTTCAGCATTTTCTGGGTAAAACTCAATAGCTTGCTCAAAATTGTAGATAGCCGCCTCTGGTTCCCCCAATTTTATTAGCAAGTCACCTCTTGATAGCCATGTGTTCAATTCATAATTACCCAATTCCAAAGTTCTTTTGAAACCACGTTCGGCTTCTTCGTATAAATTTAGTCTTTGGTTAATTTGTGAATATAATTTCCAATATATAACATTTTCAGAATCAATGTTAATGGCTTTATTTATAAAATATAAGGCTTTTTGGTTATCTCCTTTTTTGTTGTAAAATTTTGTTATGGCAATCCAACCCTTATCCAAAAGAGGATCTTCATGTACGGTTCTGTCATAAAATTGGAGTGCTAAATCGTTATTGCCCAATTTTTCATAACAATTGCCAATACGCAGTAATGCGAATGATGTAGGTTCATCTAGTTTTAAAGTGATGGTGTAGTTTTCAATGGCATCTTCATAATGTTTTAATTTTTCTAAAACTTTACCACGCTCAAGATAGGCACCAACAAAAGTGTCATCAGAAATAACCGCAAAATCAAAAGCAGTCAATGCTTTTTTGTAATCTTTTAAAGCAAAATATTGCTTGCCCAATTGGTGCCATGCAACCTCACAATAAGGATTTTTATCAAGAAAAATATTTAAGTATGATATGGCATCTTCATATTGGTTTAAAAATTCAAAACAATAAATAATATTATATAGTGCAGAATAATCTTCAATATCTTCTTCTAAGCACTTCATAAAATATGCTTTTGCATTTTCATATTCATCCAAAAACAAGTACTCCATACCAATTAATGAATATAAATCAACAACATCATCATCATCATCAGTTAATTCTAAAGCTCTTTTTAACACATCAATAGCTTGCTGATGCTCGTCTTTCTTAGAGAAAATATTAGCTTTTTGGATATAGATCTCCTCGTTCATTGGATCTAAGGTATACAGTTGGTTAAGCAACTCATCAGCCTCAATTAATTTATCCTCAAAAACATAGACTTCAACTTTAAATAATCTTAGATTAATAGATGTTGGATGTTGGTCCAAACCTAGTTTAATAGCTTTTTTAGCTAATGCTATTTTTCCTTGATTGAGATAATGGTGAATGATGTTTTCAAATTCTTCAGAATCAAAAAATAAAACATGATTAGTTTTCAACATTGATTCAAACTTAGTGAGAGGTAAGCTGTTGTTGTCGTCATGACTAAACTCCATAAGCAAATTTGTAAGATTCTAGCAGAATAAATTTAACGTTCTATTTGTTTTTTTGTTGATTATTTAACAAATGTTTTTAACAAAGTAATGAACATTTGAAATATTCATTAAACCTATTCAGTTCTTAAGTTTTGATTGTCAGAAAGTTGTAAAAATTTATTTATTGTTGAATTTCATTTAAAACATCAATAATAATCTTGCATCCTTTGATGATTTCTTCGTTTGATATGGTTAAAGGAGGTGTAATTCTTGCTGCTCTAGGTTCAAAAAGTAGCCAAAAAAGTATCAAACCTGCATCTTGACATTTTAATATTAATGCATTTGTTATGTCAGCTGAAGGTGTTATTAAAGCCAGCATCAGTCCTATGCCTCTTATTTCTGTTATCAAAGGGTGAATTAAAAGGGTTCTAAAAAGCCGTTCTTTTTCATTAATTGAATTCATCAAGGGACCTTCGGTAATTTCTTTTAATGTAGCTAGGGCAGAAGCAGCAATTACTGGATGACCACCAAAAGTTGTAATATGCCCCAGTTTAGGGTTGTCTTGGAGTAAATCCATTAATTTGCTAGAAGCCGTAAATGCTCCAATAGGCATACCACCACCTAGTGCTTTTCCTGTCACCAGGATATCCGGGGTACAATTATAGTGTTCAAAACCAAAAAGTTTCCCTGTTCTCCCTATTCCTGGTTGGATTTCATCTAAAATTAATAGCGCACCAACATCATCACAGCGTTTTCTAATACTTTCTAAGTAATTATTTTTTGGTACAATAAAACCAGCGCCACCTTGAATAGTTTCTAAAATAACACAAGCTGTTTTGTTTGTGATGTGCTTTAAATCTACATCATTATTAAAAGTAATAAACCTCACATCGGGGATAAGTGGCCTAAAAGCTTGTTTACGCTCTTCAAAACCCATAACACTCATTGAGCCCATGGTGTTGCCATGATACGCATGGTGGGCTGCAATAATTTCGCTACGTCCAGTAGCTCGTTTGGCCAATTTTAGAGCACCTTCAATAGCTTCTGTTCCAGAGTTGGTCAAATAGGTTTTTTCTAATGGTTTTGGAAGATTTTTTGCAAGTAATTTAGTGAGTTCTACTGCTGGTTTTTGGATGTATTCACCATAAACCATCACATGCATGTACTTATCTAATTGTTCTTTGATAGCCTTTACCACTTTTGGATGATTGTGTCCCAGTGGCGTAGCAGAAACACCTGCAACAAAATCTAAATAGCCTTTATTATTGGTGTCGTAAATGCAACTTCCTTTGGCATGCGAAATTTCAATTGCCAATGGGTGAGGTGTAGTTTGTGCTTGGTATTTAAAGAAATCTGGGCACTTCATTCTTTGTCTTTTTTAAGCTTGTTTTTATTTGGTGGTAGTTTTAAGTTTTTTACAGAGGGCTTAATAGGGTTATTTTTGCTTTTTTCATTTGTAGGTAAATTACGGGAAGCTTTTGATGTTTGTCCATTTATAACCTTTGCATTTTCATCAGCTTTTTTTACACGTTCAAGCAAGGCTCCATCAACAAAGGCTTCCTGTGGGATATAATCTTCTAAGCCTTTAATGATGGGTAAATCAAGTGGTGGATCATCTTTGAATAAATCTTCAACACTTAATGGGCGTTCCTCATCTCGCCAATCAAAACCTTTTAAAATTTTTTCATTTTCGGGATATTTCGATTCGGGATATAAATTACCATCTATTTGATTGAATCTGGTATATTCTTCAATATCACCATTAGTAAACAGCATGGAAATGCTTCCTGATTTTGCTTTATCAATACCTATAAGTTCCTGTTTGTCGTTACGGGCATAGAAAATAGATTCAGCATTTTTAGTAATATCCACTTGCCGTAATTGGTTTTCATCATTAAATAAACCAACCAGACTTCTGCCTGAAATTTGATTGTACCCTGTTTTGCTGATGGTGTCTTGACTAATTATAAAGGCATTGTTGAAAACTAACAAAGAGTCTAGTTTTTCGGTTTCGCTGTTTGATATTAAATGAATCGTATCGCCTGTCATTTGGTTTTCAAAATTCCACAAAATAGGTCTGCGTTTAGTTGAAAATTTATCACCGGGAGAAAAACGAGGGATATTGATTAGTTTAGTAAGTCCTTCTTTTTGGTTTGAATAAATGGAATCTGCTTTTCCACTAATGTCCGACTTAAAAATTTTAGCGTTATAGTAGGCATTGATGACGCGATTATCGGGTTTGCCAGTTACCATAATTTTATCGGCATGCATATAAATAGAATCGTTTTCTTGAATGGTAATTGCCAATGCGCGTTTGGTAATAAAAACCGAATCTTTTTCTTTAAAAACTTCTGCATAATGCCCTTTAATGATACTCTTATTTAAGGTATCGGTAACTTTTATGTTATTGGTAGCCGAAGCAAAACTATTATTGTTTTCAAAGTATAAACTATCGCCTTCAATAATTCGATTATCGTAATATATTTTTGCTTTTTTAACAGCATACCCAACTTTATTTTCGGTATCGTAAAACCCTTTTTCGCAATAGGTTTTACTTTCTGGATTAGTTATGGTTGATGGTCCAAACAAATAAGCCTGACCCGTATCAGAATAAAAATCAAAATAATTGGAATTTATGGTCGTACTGTCATTTACCAAAACAACATCTTCAACAAATTGATATTTTTTGATATCCATGTAATAACGCCCAATTTTACTAGTAATAGTTCCAGACGAATCTTTTACAACAGTTCCACCACTTTTATAAAATGCTTGTTGTTTTAAACGGTCAAAATATAAAGTATCAGATGTGATGGTGGAATTGGGGTCTTTTAAAACCACATCACCACTAGCAAAAGCCAACTCGGTTATACCACTGTATTCAATATATTTTGAAGTCATATTAATGGTATCACCCTGTATTAATTTTACATTACCATAAGCTTCAATAAAATTTTCTTTACTATAATGAATGGCCTTATCACACCACATGTTAGTGCCTTGGTGGTTTATCTGTACTTGTTGCGAATCGTCTCTTGTTAAAATTTTTGCACCTGGGTAGTTTTCTTCATCAATAGTAAGTTTACCCGCATAATCAATTTCAATTTGCCTTTTAGTTTGTGATTGAACTTGAAAGATTACGGTAGCACTTATTATCAGTGAAAAAAGAAAAACTTGTAGTTTGTTCAAAATAAAAAAGTTTGTCGCAAAAATAACGATTAATATGATGTTTAAGTATATTCAAACAAAAAACGCTCCAAAATATTTTGGAACGTTTTATACATATGATTTTGTTTTTTATTTAGCCCAATCTGTTTCTCCTTTTTTATTTTTTCAACTGAAATAATTTTTTCTGCTATATAAATTGCTTAATTTCGACTTAAATCAGTCCACTTTTTGCAGACGATTTACAATTAAATACATTAAAATTTAAATCATTCATAAATCAAATATAAAAAAAAAGACTACTTAAAAAGTAGTCTTTTCTAATGAATTTCTCTACAAACGATTAGTTCCTAAAAATAGTCTGTTTTCTATCAGGGCCAACCGACACAATGGTAATAGGAATTTCCAGTTCTTTTTCTAAAAATGCAATATAATCATTCAGTGCTTTTGGAAGTTGTGATGCTTCAGACATCCCTGTTAAATCTTCATTCCAGCCACTAAATTCTGTGTAAATAGGTTCTACATTTTCAGGCTCTATATTATATGGTAAATGGGAAATTACTTCACCTTTATATTTATATTTAGTACATACTTTTAAGGTTTTAAACCCTGAAAGCACATCACCTTTCATCATCATTAATTGGGTAACCCCATTAACTTGACACGCATATTTTAACGCTACCAAATCTAACCAACCACAACGACGAGGACGACCAGTTGTAGCACCAAACTCGTTACCAACACGCCCCATAGTTTCTCCATCTTCATCAAACAATTCAGTTGGGAAAGGACCAGAACCCACACGAGTTGTATAGGCTTTGAAAATACCAAAAACTTCACCTATTTTATTTGGAGAAACTCCCAAACCTGTACAAGCCCCAGCAGCAGTTGTGTTACTTGAGGTTACAAATGGGTAAGTTCCAAAATCGATATCCAAAAGCGAACCTTGGGCGCCTTCGGCTAAAATGGTTTTACCAGATTTTTGGGCTTGATAAATGTATTCTTCAGAATCAATAAATTTTAAAGATTTTAAAACGTCTATGGCTTTAAAAAACTCTTCTTCAAGCTCTTGTAATTTGTATTCAATATCAACACTATAGTAAGCAATCATCGACTCGTGCTTATCGGCCAAAGCTCTATAGCGTTCTTTCCAATCACTTAACTCCAAATCGCCAACACGAATACCGTTACGTCCTGTTTTGTCCATATAGGTAGGTCCGATACCTTTTAAAGTTGAGCCAATTTTTGCTTTTCCTTTTGAGGCTTCACTTGCGGCATCTAGTAAACGATGGGTTGGTAAAATAATGTGTGCTTTACGTGAAATAAGCAGTGATTTTCTGTAATCTACATGTTGTTCTTCAAGCTTATCTAATTCACCTTTAAAAATAACAGGATCTATTACAACGCCATTACCAACTAGGTTTGTGGCACTATTATGAAAAATACCTGAAGGAATAGTGTGTAACACATGTTTTTTACCATTAAAAACAAGTGTGTGTCCTGCATTTGGACCTCCTTGAAAACGTGCTATTATATTGTAGTTTTTGGTAAGTACGTCAACAATTTTCCCTTTGCCTTCGTCTCCCCATTGTAATCCTAGTAGTAAATCTACTGCCATTGTAAAAGTTAGTTATTAGATTTTCTATTTCCGTAAAAATAGAGTGAGTGGTTATTAATTTCTATATTGAATACTTCTTCGATTGTTTTTTTTATGGATTGAATTCTAGGGTCACAGAACTCTATAACTTCACCTGTATCGGTTAGAATAACATGGTCATGCTGTCTGTCAAAATATGATTTTTCATACTGAGCTTGATGATTTTGACCAAATTGGTGTTTTCTTACCAAACCGCAGTCTAAAAGTAATTCAATAGTGTTGTACAGTGTTGCACGAGAAACACGATATTTTTTATTTTTCATGTTAAGATATAGCGATTCTATATCAAAGTGCTCATTATTATTATAAATTTCTTGAAGTATAGCGTAGCGTTCAGGCGTTTTTCGGTGTCCGTTGCCCTCTAAAAATTTAGTAAAAACATTTTTTACTATGTCTTGGTTTTTTGTTTCAGCCGTTGCATCCATAATTTCGTGGCAAATTTACACTTTTTTTACACTCTGGTAACCTTATCTATACCATTAATTTTTTTAAGTTTTTCTAAAAGCTTTTTTATAATGGTATTGTTTTTAACCAACACATTTATTTTTCCCGAAAAGAGTCCGTCATTACTTTCAAAACTGATGCTTTTCATGTTTACATGCATGTTTTCTGAAACTATTGAGGTTATTTCGTTTACCAATCCTATGTGATCAATCCCTGTAATAATAATTTTTGCCGAAAACTCTTGTTGTGTTGAATCAATCCATTTTGTAGGCATAATTCTATATGCATAATTAGATTGTAAGCTAACAGCATTTGGGCAATTGTATTTATGCACTTTTAAGCCTTCATTCACAGTTAAAAAACCAAAAACGTCATCACCAGGAATGGGGTTACAGCAGTTGGATAGTTTATATTCCAATTTTTCTTCTTCTTTTCCAAAAACAAGAGAATCGTATTTTAAAGTTACTTCATCTTTTTCAAGCTCTTCTTTTTTTATAGCGGCTTTTCTTGAAATTTTATTTTTAATATAACTCATAAACGTACTGCTTCTTGAAGAAGCATAGCTTTTGAGCATATTATTATCAATAGAACCCATACCAACTCTATAAAATAAATCTAAACTGGTTTTAAGTTTAAAATAGCGTACCATCTCGTTAATGGATTCTTCGTCTAGATTGATTTTGAGTTGCTTTAATTTTCGACGCAAAATTTCTTTTCCATCTTCTCCAATAAGCTTTTTGTCTTCACGTAATGCCGATTTAATTTTACTTCTAGCACGTGCCGTTGTAACATAATCTAACCAATTTACATTTGGTTTTGCACTTTCTGAAGTTAATATATCTACTTGGTCGCCGCTTTTTAATTCGTGGCTTAATGTAACGAGTTTGCCATTTACTTTGGCACCACGGGTTTTCATACCTACTTCTGTATGGATATTAAAAGCAAAATCGAGGGCTGTGGCACCTTTTGGAAGCGATTTTAATTCGCCGTTTGGTGTGAAAACAAATATTTCTTTTGAATAAAGGTTGAGTTTGAATTGTTCAACAAAATCAACAGCATTCATATCTGGATTTTCAAGTGCTTCTTGTAATCGATTAATCCAATTTTCAAGATTGTCTTCCTTTTCATCGGTTTGTTTGTATTTATAGTGGGCAGCATAACCTTTTTCGGCTATCTCATTCATTCGTTCACTGCGTATTTGCACTTCAACCCAACGTCCTTTAGGACCCATTACGGTTATATGGAGTGCTTCATAACCGGTACTTTTTGGAGAGGATATCCAATCGCGAAGCCTAATAGGGTTTGGTCTAAAATGATCGGTAACTATAGAATAAATTTTCCAAGCCAGAAATTTTTCAGTCTTTGGATCGGTATCACATTCATAAATGATACGTATAGCAAATTTATCATAGACTTCATCAAAAGGTACTCCTTGATTGAGCATTTTTCTGCGAATTGAAAAAATAGACTTCGGCCTGCCTTTTATGGTGTAATTGAAATTTTCTTTATCTAACGAGTTTTTTATAACCTCACTAAATTGGGCAATATATAAGTCTTGTTCTTCTTTACTTTCTTTAATTTTGCCTAAAATATCATTATAAACATCAGGTTCGGTGTATTTTAAGCCTAAGTCCTCAAGTTCTGTCTTAATATTATAAAGCCCTATTCTATGTGCTAACGGTGCATAAATATAAAGCGTTTCTGAAGCTATTTTAATTTGCTTATCGGCCCGCATTGAATCCATGGTTTGCATGTTATGCAATCTGTCAGCAATTTTAATAATGATAACCCTTACATCATCATTGAGGGTCAATAACATTTTACGAAAATTTTCAGCCTGCAAAGATACATCCATGTCTTGCTCTTTGCTTAACGACGAAATTTTGGTCAACCCGTCAACTATGGTGGCAACTGTTTTCCCAAATTGTTTTTCAATGTCTTCAATGGTGTAATCAGGACTGTCTTCAATAACATCATGGAGCAATGCAGCAGCAATTGAGGTGGCATCTAAACCGATTTCTTGTGCTACAATTTTTGCCACAGCTAGAGGGTGGAAAATATATGCTTCCCCAGATTTCCTACGTTGATTTTTATGTCCGTCTAAAGCAACCTCAAAAGCTTTTCGTATAAGTTTTTTGTCATCTTCAGAAAGTGTTGTGTAACTAACTTTTAATAACTCTTTGTAGGCTTTTGCAATGGCTGCATTTTCTTTTTCAATAGCTTCCTCTGTCATAAACTAAAAGTAAGATAATCTATATTAACCACCAACATCAAATATAATTTTTTAAAACTATATTAAGGGGTTATTGGTTTAAAAATTCAATGAGTTTGGAAACAGCTTTTCCTCGATGGCCAATGCTATTTTTTAGCTCTAAATCCATTTCGGCAAAAGTTTCTGAATAACCTTTTGGTTTAAAAATGGGGTCGTAACCAAAACCATTTTCCCCATTTTTTTTAATGGTTATTTCACCTTTACAAATCCCTGTAAATGTTTCTAGCTTGCCATTTAAATGTAAGGCAATAACAGTTTTAAATTGTGCGTCTCTATTGGGGTTGTTGTCTAATTTTGATAGCAATTTAGTCATATTGTCATGAGCATTACGTTGTTTACCTGCATAACGAGCAGAAAGCACCCCAGGTTCACCGTTTAGTGCTTCAACCTCCAATCCAGTATCATCAGCGAAACAGTCATATCCATATTTTGTTTTTACAAATTCAGACTTTTGAATGGCATTCCCTTCAATAGTGTTCTGGGTTTCAGGAATATCTTCAAAACAATTGATGTCATTTAAACTTAACAATTTAATATCATTGGGCATTAAAGCTTGTACTTCTTTTATTTTGTTGAGATTATTTGTAGCGAAAACTAGTTGCATAATATAGATGAGTTTACACTTTCAAATGTAATATTATAAAGGGTTAAAAAAAATAGATTATTAAATATTAAACGAATACTTTAAAACTATTTTATGATTTTTATCACCCTCAAAATGGTTTTAAACAATTATATTTATAATATAAATTTAACTTTAAAAGAGACCGATTATGACAGTTAACATTCAATACGTAGGTGTAGATGCAAGTGAAACCCTTTCTGCTTTCACAAAAGAAAAATTAGAGAAGTTGTTTAATAGATACGAGTTTTTAATAAGTGCCACAGTCTATTTTAAGAAAGACGATCAGCAACATGAAACTGGTAAAATATGTAATATGGAGTTGAGTTTACCATGACCTAGAATTTTTGCCAAATCAAACGAACGTAACTTTGAAGTAGGTGTTAGGGAAACCATAAGCGATTTAGAACGGCAACTTAAAAAGCGGAAAGAGGTATATAAAACTTATTAGTTTAAAAAGGGCTTGCATAAAATGTAAGCCTTTTTAATTGATTAATTACCAAAACTAAGTGTAACAAATATGAACTCATAGCTTCAAACGGATATGGGAAAATTAATTTTAGCAAACGCCATAGTTTGGGCAGGAATCATATTGATTTCAGCTTATTTGTTTAAAGACAGTGGTAACTGGAAGTATTTTTTTGTAACGGTAATATTTGGTTTTACAATTACCAATGGATTAATAAGTTGTAAAGTAGCAAAAAATAAAAAACTGTAATTCTTTAAAGTTAACTTATTATCGGTGGTGGTAAGGTTCGTTTCTCAAAATAGTGAACCCCCTGTAAAGTTGCTCAATAAAAAATAATCGAATCATTTGATGGGAAAAGGTCATTTTTGATAATGATAGTTTTCCATTTGCCTTATTATAAACATCATCAGAAAATCCATAAGGGCCACCTATTACAAAAACCAGTTGCTTAATTCCAGAATTCATATGTTTTTGTAGATAATCAGAAAAGCCCATAGAGTCAAGCTGTTTGCCATTTTCATCCAGTAAAATAAAAACGTCTGTAGTACTGACTTTACCCAAAATAAGTTCGCCTTCTTTTTGTTTTTGTTGTGTTTCGCTAAGATTTTTGGCGTTTTTTATGTCTGGTATAATATCTAATGAAAAATTTATATAGAAACCTAGGCGCTTTTTGTAGTCATCAATTAGTGATACAAGTTGTTTGTTATCTGTTTTGCCTATGGCAATGAGTTTGATCGTCATAAAACAAAATTACTATTTAGTATTTATGAATTATGTATTTAAATAATAAAAAAATGTAAAATTCGTAAAAGTAAAATTTAATTAAGTGAATCAATTTTATATTTTTGTTTAAAATTAATCAACAAAAACATGATTACACAAGAACAGTTTGATACCGAAGTGAAGATGATAATTGCCAACGCTATTAGAGAAGATGTTGGGGATGGTGATCATAGTTCATTGGCTTGTATTCCCGAAAACGCAAGAGGTAAAGCAAAACTTTTAGTTAAGGATAAAGGCATTATTGGCGGGGTTAATTTTGCTAAAAAAGTTTTTGCCTATGTTGATAAAAACTTAAAGCTAGATGTGAAAATAGAAGATGGTAGCGAGGTGTCTTTTGGCGATGTGGTTATGTATGTTGAAGGATCGGCGCAATCCATATTAAAAGCTGAGCGTACGGTATTGAACGCTATGCAACGTATGAGCGCTATTGCCACCAAAACCAGAATTTTTGTTGATTTGATTGAAGGCACCAAAACAAAGATTTTAGATACCAGAAAAACAACACCTGGAATTAGAGTTTTAGAAAAATGGGCGGTTAAAATTGGTGGTGGTGAAAATCATAGATTTGCATTGTACGACATGATTATGCTAAAAGATAACCATATAGATTTTGCTGGAGGTATTACTAAGGCTATTGAAATGACTAAGCAGTATTTAAAAGAGACTGGGAAAGATTTATTAATTATGGTTGAAGCAAGAAACTTGGTTGAGGTTGAAGAAATATTGAGGAACGATGGTGTTTACAGAATTTTACTCGATAATTTTGATTACGAAGATACCAGAAAAGCGGTAAAGATGATAGGCGATAAGTGCCTTACAGAATCTTCTGGAAATATTAATGAAGAAACCATTAGACATTATGCAGA
Source organism: Tamlana sp. (assembly GCA_049451635.1). Taxonomy (GTDB): domain Bacteria; phylum Bacteroidota; class Bacteroidia; order Flavobacteriales; family Flavobacteriaceae; genus JBMTVT01. Next base: position 16,937 of record JBMTVT010000036.1, read on the forward strand.
GTGTGGTGTAAGTTATATTTCATGTGGGGCATTAACACACTCGGTTCATAACATGGACTTGAGTTTGAAAGCTGTATAATTCTTTCTTTTACATAGTAATCTCTTTAATTTCCATTTATATTTTAGTTCATCTTAAATTTTAATAACTTTACAGTTAACCCTAATGCAATTTATTGATGACTAGACCCATTGAAGACAAACTTGGAAAAATACCAGTAATTAATGTCTTGGTGAGTTTTTTTAAACAATTAAAACTTCCCGGTTTAGAAGGCTTGTCTTTTTATGATTTATTAGAACTCTACATAACAGGTATTGTAAAAGGAGCATTAACAACTCGTGCAAGTGCCATAGCTTTTAGTTTTTTTACTGCCTTATTTCCTTTTTTACTTTTTGTTTTAATAATCATTCCATATATACCAATTGATGGTTTTAAAATGGAATTCCAAACGTTTTTACAATCTTTTTTACCACCAACAACTTCTGATTTTTTCTTTCAAAATATTTTTGAAAATATAGATCAAACGCAGCGCGGAGGGTTATTATCGTCAGTATTTTTATTGTCACTTTTACTTATGGCTAATGGTGTCAATGCTGTATTTTCAGGTTTTGAAAACTCTTATCACGAACAACTTACCCGAAACGTATTTAGGCAATATTTGTACGCTTTGGGTATAGCGTTAATACTTGCTTTTTTACTTATAATTACTATTGCAGTTTTAGGGTATTTTCAAATTTATGTCGTAGATCAATTAATTGATGCGTTAAAAAACAGTAGCCTTCAAGTTGATGCCAACAATATATTTTGGGCCAATGTGGTTAAATATGCATTTTTTGTAATCATGATATATTTAGCCACTGCCGTTTTGTATTATTTTGGCACCAAAGAAGGCAGGCATTCAAAGTTTTTTTCCATAGGTGCGCTGTTTACAACACTGCTGATTATATTAACATCATATTTATTCGGACTTTATATTGAAAATTTCGGGCAGTTCAATAAATTATATGGCTCCATAGGCGCTCTATTAATTTTGCTTTTTTACTTATGGCTTAATTCCAATATATTATTATTGGGATATGAGCTTAATGCATCACTACAATTTTTAAGAAAGTATCCTAAAAAAGACGACAATTGACTTTTATTTAGTTTAATTTTTTTAAACAAACCTATTACCTTTGGGTATGCCAAATTTTATCGACGTCATTATTCCCGTTCCACTTCAAAAACTCTTTACTTATAGTATAACTGAGGGAGAATCCAGTTTTTTAAAGACTGGAATGCGTGTTTCAGTGCCTTTTGGTAAATCGAAAATATACACGGGTATTGTATATAAATTGCACAATAACGCGCCAACAGCTTATGAGGCAAAAGATATAAACCAGATATTGGATAACAGTCCTATTGTAAATGAAATGCAATTGCAATTATGGCAATGGATAGCTAGTTATTACATGTGTACATTAGGTGATGTTATGCGAGCTGCATTGCCGAGTGCTTTTATACTTGAAAGTGAAACTATTATTACAAAAAGTAAAAACAAAGCTATTGATGAATCTACTTTAAAGGATGATGAATTTTTGGTTTATGAAGCGCTTCATCATCAATCTTCATTGAAAATTCATGATATTTCAAACATTGTTGATAAAAAGAATGTGCTTCCAATTATTAAGCGTCTTATAGAAAAAGAGGTTATCTCAGTTGAAGAAGAAGTGTATGAAAAATACAAGCCTAAATTGGTAAGATATGTTAGGTTGCATAATAATTATTCGTCGGAACTAGCTCTTCAAAATCTATTGGAAGATTTGGGGAGGGCAAATAAACAGAAAGAAGTTATACTCATATTATTTTCAATTTCAGCCAAAACCAAAAAGCCAGTAAAGGTTTCAGATTTATCAAATGAAAGTGGTGCCTCTTCAGCAATTATTAAGACTTTAATAGATAAAGGCGTTCTTGAAGAATATTATATTCAAACAGATAGAGTCCAATTTTCTGGAGATGAAAACGAAGATTCAAAAAAATTAAACACCTATCAACAAACAGCTTTAGCTGAAATAAAGGCGTCTTTTAAAGCCCAAAATGTAACCTTGCTTCATGGGGTAACATCATCAGGAAAAACAGAGATTTATGTAAAACTAATAGAAAACGTTATAAATAATGGGCAGCAAGTATTGTATTTGCTTCCTGAAATTGCCTTAACAACCCAATTGGTTTCTAGGTTGCAAAATTATTTTGGAGAACAAGTGGCTATATTCCATTCAAAATATTCAACACATGAGCGGGTTGAGGTTTGGAATAATGTTCTAAATAATTCATCAAAAGCTCAAATAGTTTTAGGGGCGCGATCATCCATTTTTCTGCCTTTTAATAATCTGGGATTGATTATTGTCGATGAAGAACACGAACAATCTTTCAAGCAATTCGACCCTGCACCTCGCTATCATGCACGCGATACTGCAGTAGTTTTGGCAAACATTTACAAAGCTAAAACGCTTTTAGGTTCTGCTACTCCAAGTTTAGAGAGTTATTTTAATGCCAAACAAAACAAATATGGTTTAGTTGAACTAGTACACAGATATAATAACGTTTTGATGCCGGATATTGAGCTAGTTGATATTAAAGATAAGTTGAAACGAAAGCGCATGAAGGGCCATTTTAGCGACAGATTAATTGAAGAAATAAGAGACACACTTAGCGAAGGACATCAAATTATTTTATTTCAAAACCGACGTGGGTTTTCACCAATAGTAGAGTGTAATACCTGTGGGCATTCACCACAATGCCCTAATTGCGATGTGAGTTTAACCTACCATCAATATAGAAACCAGTTGCGTTGCCATTATTGTGGTTACAACATGGCTATGTTGCAAGATTGTATGGCTTGTGGTAGCCAAGATTTGGATAGCAAAGGCTTTGGAACCGAACAAATTGAGGAAGAGGTTAAACTTTTATTTCCAGATAGTAAGGTTGCCAGAATGGATTTGGATACAACACGTGGTAAGTATGGTTATGAAAAAATTATAACTGCTTTAGAACAACAGGAAATTGATATTTTAGTGGGAACCCAGATGCTAACCAAAGGTTTGGATTTTAGAAATGTCAAGTTGGTGGGTATTATGAATGCTGATAATATGTTAAACTTTCCAGACTTTAGGGCGCATGAACGTAGTTTTCAGTTAATGTTGCAAGTATCAGGTAGGGCAGGGAGAACCGAAGAACGGGGCAAGGTATTAATCCAAACCTATAACCCACATCATAATATATTGCAACAGGTATCAACCAATAATTATATAGATATGTTTAAGGAGCAAATGAACGATAGGTATAATTACAAATACCCACCGGTATATAAACAGGTTAAGATTACCTTAAAGCATAAAGATTATTCTAGGGTTGAAAATGCATCCATTTGGTTTGCAAAATCTTTAAGACAGGTTTTTGGTGATTATATTTTAGGGCCAGAGTCGCCACCAATAGCTCGTATAAGAAACCAATTTCATAAAAATATTTTGGTTAAGATCCCTAAAAAGCAATCATTGTCAAAAACAAAGGAAGCTATCATTAAAATAAATAATAGCTTCCAGAGTATAAAAGATTTTCGGTCGGTTAAAGTAATTTTAAATGTCGATAACTTTTAAATTTAGTTGTTTGAGGTTTAAATATTGTTTAAAGCATCAACAAGTTGTGTTTTTTTATTTCTACTTAAAGGAATTTCATAAGCACCAACTTCAACATTTTTACTATTAAATCGATCAATCTTGTCAAGATTGACGATATAAGATTTATGGATTCTTAAAAATTTACCTTCCGGTAATTCAGCTTCAAATGCTTTCATTGTAGATAATACAACTAAGCTATTTTCTTCTGTGACAAGTTTTACATAATCACCAAGAGCTTCTATCCATTTAATGTCTTTAATATAGACTTTACGTTTTTTAAGATTGCTCTTTACAAAAATATGTTTGCCTTCTTCCTCGTTGAAGTCCTGAGTCAATCTATGTTGCTCTAAAGCCTTTTCAACAGAGATGTTAAAACGTTCTCTTGTGATGGGTTTGTGTAAATAATCGGTGGCATCGTAATTAAATGCTTTAAAAGCATATTCGGTTTTACCGGCTACAAAAATAATTTGATGTTTTTTGTTTAATACGTCTAAAAGTTCAAATCCATTTAGCACTGGCATTTCAATGTCTAAAAAAATTAAATCAACTTGATGCGTATTTAAACCATTCTTTGTTTCTAAAGCACTACTGTACTCTGCTACTAAGTTTAGTGAAGGGTGATTTTCGACTAACTTAACAATAGAGAGACGTTGTATTGCCGAATCGTCTACTACTACACAGTTTAAAGTCATAACATTTTATATTATTTCGGTTAAGATACCGACAATAGTATAAAAAATTCGGTTAAAAACCAAAAAACATCGTTGAAATGTTTATTTTAACATAATTTTAACATAATTCGTCTTGTTAAATTTATGTTTAACTTAGGTAGGTAATTAGTTGTGTAATATACAAATATTAATTATTTTTGCAGCCAATTTTTAACAATAAAATAGATTTTTATGAATCATTATGAAACTGTTTTCATCTTAAATCCCGTTTTATCTGATGACCAGATAAAGGAAACAGTAAAGAAATACGAAGATTTTCTTGTTTCTAACGGCGCGAAGATGATAGCTAAAGAAGATTGGGGGCTAAAAAAATTAGCATACCCAATTCAAAACAAAAAAAGTGGTTTTTATCACTTATTTGAGTATACTGTATCTGGCGAAGTTATCAACGCTTTAGAACTGGAATTTAGACGTGACGAGCGTTTTATGCGTTATTTAACTGTAGCGTTGGACAAGCATGCTGTTGCATGGGCAGAAAGAAGAAGAGAAAAACTTAAAGTAAAAGCGTAATCATGTCAACATCTATAGAACAACAATCTAAAGGAAAAAAAGACGGAGAAATTAGATATTTAACTCCGCTTAACATTGAAACAAACAAAACTAAAAAATACTGTCGTTTCAAAAAATCTGGAATTAAGTATATCGATTACAAAGATCCAGATTTCTTATTAAAGTTTGTTAACGAGCAAGGTAAAATTTTACCACGTCGTTTAACAGGTACCTCATTAAAGTATCAAAGAAAAGTTTCTGTTGCTGTAAAAAGAGCACGTCACTTAGCTTTAATGCCTTACGTAGCAGATTTATTAAAATAAAATACCAATAACAATGGAGCTTATATTAAAACAAGACGTTGAAAATTTAGGATTTAAAGACGATGTTGTAACAGTTAAGAACGGTTATGGTAGAAACTTTTTAATTCCACAAGGGCAGGCAATTTTAGCTACGCCTTCTGCAAAAAAAGTATTAGCAGAAAACTTAAAGCAAAGAGCTTTTAAAGACAAAAAGTTAATTGATGACGCTAATAAAATGGCTGAGTCAATTAAAGCATTAGATATTAAAATTACTGCAAAGGCTACTGAAGGTGCTTCAGCAGGTGATAAATTATTCGGTTCTGTAACAAAAGCAGATTTAGTTGAAGCTTTTGAAAAAGCAGGACACTTAGTTGATAAAAAGTTTGTTACCATTACTGGAGGAAACATCAAACGATTAGGGCAGTACAATGCTGTTGTGCGTTTGCATCGTGAAGTAGTTTTCGATTTTCCTTTTGAGGTTATCGCACAAAACTAATTTTATAAAGTATAGTTTAAAAGCCTCAACATTGTTGGGGCTTTTTTGTTATTATTAAGCATTTCTTATCAAAAAAATATTAAGTAACAGCATGAAGTACGCAAGACTTACAAAAGAGCAATTTGAAGAGTTACACCAAGAGTTCATTAACTTTTTGGCAACACAATCCATAACCGCTAGTGAGTGGACCAACTTAAAAGCAAACAAACCGGAATTGGCAGAAACAGAGTTGGATATGTTTAGCGATTTAATTTGGGAAGGTGCTTTAAATAAAGCTGAATATTTAGAACACTTTGCACCACAGCACATGTATCTGTTTCATTTGGATGAAAATAACATGCATGCTATAGTTGTAAATGTTAAGAATGAAGAAATTGACATCACAACAACTGAGGGTTATAACTGGCTTCGTGAAAACCTGATGGATGAAAGGGTAGAGTTTTTACAGGCGGATAAAGATTACACTGACGATAAAAATTTGGATAAATTTAAAATGATTGAACAAGGCGCGATTATTACCAAAGGCGATTTATTTAAGTTTTTTTATAAGTTGATAAACTAGTGTCATTGCGAGGAACATAGTGACGTGGCAATCTGATCGTCTTTGATTTTAACTTCAATTAAAAAAATTACACGCTTTTTCTACTAAAAAAGCTCGTAATGACGAATGTAATTATTTATTTTTGTCTCACTTAGCGTAGTCGAAGTGTTTATTAATTAAATTCATTAAATGGCTCAAAAACCAAGTATTCCAAAAGGTACCAGAGATTTTAACCCAGAAGAAGTTGCCAAACGCAATTATATTTTTAATACCATTCGTGGTACTTTTGAGCGTTTTGGATTTCAACCCATTGAAACCCCAAGTTTTGAAAACTCAGATACCTTAATGGGGAAATATGGTGATGAAGGTGATAGATTGATTTTTAAGATTTTAAATTCTGGGGATTTTTTGGCCAAAGCTAATGAAGTTGCTTATAATGAGAAAGATTCAAATAAATTAACATCTAGTATTTCCGATAAAGCCCTTCGCTACGACCTAACTGTACCGTTTGCTCGTTACGTGGTACAACACCAAAACGAAATAGAATTTCCATTTAAGCGATACCAAATACAACCTGTTTGGAGGGCAGACAGACCACAAAAAGGGCGTTTTAGAGAGTTTTACCAATGTGATGCTGATGTTGTTGGTAGTGATTCTCTTTGGCAAGAAGTCGAGTTTATTCAATTATATGATGCAGTTTTTTCCGTATTAAAACTTGAAGGCGTTACCATTAAAATCAATAATCGTAAAATACTGTCTGGCATTGCTGAAATAATCGGTGCTTCTGATAAATTAATTGATTTTACTGTGGCTTTAGATAAGCTGGACAAAATAGGCGAAGAGAAGGTGAAAGAAGAAATGCTTGGTAAAGGAATTTCAGAAGCAGGTATTTCTAAATTACAACCATTATTTACCTTATCAGGTTCTTTTGAATCTCAAATTGAAAGCTTAAAATCTATATTAAATACTTCTGGAGAAGGTAAAAAAGGGATTGAAGAATTAGCGTTTATTAATAACGCGATAATCGAATTGGGTTTAAACACAGCAACTTTGCAATTGGATGTGACTTTAGCTCGCGGATTGAATTACTATACTGGTGCTATTTTTGAAGTAGTTGCACCTAAAACTATACAAATGGGTTCTATTGGTGGCGGTGGAAGATATGACGATTTGACGGGTATTTTTGGTATGCCAAACATGAGTGGTGTGGGCATTAGTTTTGGTTTAGATAGAATTTATTTGGTTATAGAAGAATTAAATTTATTTCCTAAGACCGTTAATAACAATGTTGAAGTGTTATTCATAAACTTTGGTGACAAAGAGGCGCTTTTCTGTTTAAAAGCGATTAAGCATTTACGGTTGCAAGGTATTAATGCTGAATTGTACCCTGATGCTGCTAAAATGAAAAAGCAAATGAACCACGCCAATAAACGCAATATTCCTTATGTAGTACTTATTGGTGAGGAGGAAATGGCGAACAATACATATTCCCTGAAGAACATGGTTTCTGGTGAACAGTTTAAAGTTTCACTTGAAGATTTATTTCAACACATAAAATAAAAAAAACCTAATTAAATATTAGGGCTCTTTTATTAATTCACTTATTAAACCCGTTGTGCATTATGATTTAAAAGAAAAAAGTTGTCCATATTACTGATAATCAGTAAATTTTTTTAGCGATAAAACATTAATTATGAACAACTTAAATGCAAATTACAAAAGAATATTGGAAGTATTACGGAAAATATCAAAAGAACAACTTTTGGACTATCAAAGACGTCGACCGAAGCTGAGTGATTTGGAACTGATTTGTTTAAGCTTAACAGCTGAATTTATGGGAATAGATAGTGAGAATGATTTATTTAGAAAGCTTCCTGTTATTATTGCCTCAAAAATAGACAGGAGCGTCTACAATCGAAGAAGACGTAAATTGGTAGGTTACATGGATGATATCCGATTAATATTAGCCTCTCATTTTAATGAATTTGAAGATTATTTTATAGTGGACAGTATGCCTTTAGAGCTATGTAAATTATCGAGAAGATCCCGTTCGAGAGTCTGAAGAGGATACCTATGCTTTTCCTGACAAAGGCTATTGTGCAGCACAGAGTTCTATTATTACGGTTATAAACTACAGGCTGTTTGTTCTGTAAATGGTGTTTTTCAAAGTGTTGATTTGAGTCCTGCTTCGGTACACGGCATCAATTACCTTAAGGATATTAAAGCACAAATGAGCGATTGCACTTTAATTGGGGATAGAGGGTATCTATCAACACAAATAGAGCTCAACTTATTTGAAACCTGTAACACAAAGCTAAATACACCTATGAGAAGGAATCAAAAAGATTACAAAAAACAACCTTATGTATTCA
>JBMTVT010000037.1:0-25005 GCA_049451635.1 Tamlana sp.
CAAAATAGTCCAGAATCTCTAGTTTTGACCGGTACGTAATTTGGGAGGAGGTCAACACCTTTTTTATTACAATATATTTTAAACTATAATTCTAACGCCTTTTTAACATCGTTGTCCATTAACAATTCAATAGGGTTTTCCAGAGCTTCTTTTACAGCTACCAAAAAGCCAACACTTTCTTTTCCATCAATAATTCTATGGTCATAAGATAAAGCAACGTACATAATTGGTCGGATTTCCACTTTACCATTAACAGCTACGGGACGCTCCACAATATTATGCATCCCCAAAATACCACTTTGGGGTGGATTAATAATTGGTGTTGATAACATACTACCAAACACACCACCGTTAGATATGGTAAATGTTCCACCTGTCATTTCATCAACGGTTATTTGTCCGTCGCGAGCACGAATTGCCAAACGTTTCACTTCACTTTCTACACCTCTAAAACTTAAATTTTCAGCATTACGCATTACTGGTACCATAAGTCCTTTAGGGCCAGAAACTGCAATACTGATATCGCAAAAATCATAAGAAATCATATCCTTACCATCAATCATTGAATTAACTGCTGGGTACATTTTTAATGCTCTTACTACGGCTAAAGTAAAGAAGCTCATAAACCCTAAACTAACCCCGTGTTTGGTTTTGAACGTTTCTTTATATTCAGAGCGCAAAGCAAAAATTGGGGACATATCTACCTCGTTAAAAGTTGTAAGCATTGCCGTAGTGTTTTTTGCTTCAACTAAACGCTCTGCAACCTTACGGCGTAGCATGGACATTTTACTTCTTGAAGTGCCACGGTTACCTCCTGTAGGCGTTCCCATTGAAGGTACTGCTTTAACAGCATCTTCTTTGGTAATTCTACCATCTTTTCCAGTGCCTGAAACTGATTTTGAATCTATTCCTTTTTCATCTAAAATCTTTTTTGCAGCAGGACTAGCAGTACCTGTTGCATATGTTTTAGTTTCTGAAGTTGTTGGTTGTGGTTTTTCTTCTTTTGGAGCGTCTTCTTTTTTATCTTCTTTTGAAGACTCACTGCTTTCTGGCTTTTCTGAATCCGTATCAATTAAACATACTACAGCCCCTACAGCTACAGCATCGCCTTCTTCTGCTTTAAGCGTAATGGTTCCACTGGCTTCAGCAGGTAGTTCTAAAGTTGCTTTATCGCTATCTACTTCGGCAATGGCTTGATCTTTTTCAACATAATCTCCATCTTCTACTAGCCATGTTGCTATTTCTACCTCGGTTATAGATTCACCTGGTGAAGGCACTTTCATTTCTAAAATCATTCCTTGTAATTTTAATGTATCTTAATTTCTAATCTATTCTTTATCAAAAACAGCATTTATAACACGCTGTTGTCTTCTTTTATCCCTGGTACTCGATCCTGGTGCAGGCACCGAACTAAATGCCCTTGAGCAAACTTCAAGTTTAACCAAATCCATACGTTGTAACATATAACTCCAAGCACCCATATTCCTAGGCTCTTCTTGTGCCCAAACATATTTTTCTGCATTGGAATATTTGTTTATAACATCTTGTAGTTTTTTGGTGTGGAGTGGAAATAATTGTTCAATTCTTACCAAAGCAATGTCATTCCTATCTGATACTTCTCTCTCTTCAAGTAAATCGTAATAGAATTTACCTGTACAAAATACTACTTTTTTAACACCTTTTGGATTTACAGTATCGTCGATGACTTCTTGAAATTCCCCTGTTGCCAATTCATTAATTGATGAAATTGCCTTTGGGTGGCGCAGCAAGCTTTTTGGTGTAAATACCACTAAAGGTTTTCTATAATTGCGTTTCATTTGACGGCGCAGTAAATGGAAGAAATTTGCAGGTGTTGTACAATCTGCAACAATCATATTATCCTGCCCACATAACTGTAAATAACGTTCAATTCTTGCCGATGAATGCTCAGAACCTTGACCCTCATAACCATGAGGCAACAACACTACAATACCATTTTGGGATTTCCATTTATCCTCTGCAGCAGATAGGTATTGGTCGAAAATTATTTGGGCGCCGTTACTAAAATCCCCAAACTGAGCTTCCCAAATGGTTAATGTATTTGGGTTTGCCATGGCATAACCATAATCAAATCCCAAAACCCCATATTCTGATAATAATGAATTGTAAATATCCATTTTACCTTTGTTCTCTGGATTGGTGTTTAATAGGTTTATGCGTTCTTCCGATTTTTCATCACGTAATATAGCATGACGATGACTGAAAGTTCCTCGCTCAACATCTTGACCCGAGATTCGCACATTAAAACCTTCTTCCATTAAACTTCCATAAGCTAATGTTTCGGCCATTCCCCAATCTAGGGTATCGGTTTCAAAAACCATTTTTGCTCGCCCTTCTAAAATACGTTCAGCTTTACGTAAAAATTTAACCCCTTCCGGAACTGTGGAAACAACTTTTGAAATCCTTTCAAGTTTGTTTTTAGGATAATTAGTTTGAACAGATTCAAGCATTTCATCAATGCCTTTTCTTTCAAAATCTTTCCAACGCTTCTGCATAAATTCTCTTACTTTTGAGGAATCTGCCTGTTTAGATTTTTCGTATTCTGTTTCTAACGTTTCTTTAAAATCTTCTACAATTTTATCTAAATATGCTTTATCGATAGTTCCTTCAGCAATTAATTTATCTGAATAAATTTTAAATGGATTCTCGTGTTTTGCTATTTCCTTGTAAAGTTTTGGCTGCGTAAAGCGCGGTTCATCGCCTTCGTTGTGGCCGTATCTTCTGTAACCCAACAAATCGATGTATACATCTTTCTTGTAACACATTCTGTATTCCAAGGCCATTTCAACTGCATGTACAACAGCTTCTGCATCATCAGCATTTACATGTAATACTGGCGAAAGTGTAACTTTAGCAACATCGGTACAATAGGTACTGGAACGCGCATCAAGATAGTTGGTTGTAAACCCAATTTGATTATTCACAACAATATGAATGGTCCCTCCCGTTTTATACCCGTTTAGCTGGCTCATTTGTGCGACTTCATAAACTACACCTTGGCCAGCAATGGCAGAATCTCCATGCACTATGATAGGAATGATTTTAGAATTATCGCCATGATAATCGCTATCAATTTTTGCCCTGGTAATCCCTTCGGCTACAGGAGCAACAGTCTCCAAATGTGATGGATTTGGCACTAAATTCATCTTGATGTTTTTACCATTTTGGTAAGTTTTATCAAGTGTTAAACCTAAGTGGTATTTAACATCGCCATCAATATTTTCGTCTTCAAAATCTTTGCCATCAAACTCGCTAAAAAGTTCTCGCAAGGGTTTTCTAAAAATGTTAACCAAGGTGCTTAAACGACCTCGATGTGCCATTCCTAAAACACATTCTTTAACGCCATATTTTTCAACCGAATAAAAAAGCACATTGCTTAATGCAGGGATTAAAGACTCTCCACCTTCTAACGAAAAGCGTTTTTGGCCTACGTACTTGGTTTGCAAAAAGTTTTCGAACGTTACGGCTTGATTTAATTTTGAAAGAATATATTTTTTTGTTTCATCCGAAAAATTAGGTTGATTATCATTTTTATTGAGCTGTTCTTGCCACCATTTAATGACATCAGGGTTGCGTAAATACATGTATTCTATCCCGATGGACTGGCAATATATGCTTTCTAAATGCTTGACAATTTCTCTTAAGGATTGGGCACCAATACCCAAAATTTCTCCTGCATTGAAAACAGTGTCTAAATCATTTTCAGTTAAATCGAAATTTTGAATGTCAAGCGATGGAGAATAGCTTCTTCTATCGCGAACTGGATTGGTTTTAGTAAACAAATGCCCTCGCATTCTATAACCATCAATAAGCCTTACAACATGAAATTCTTTTTGAACGTGCTCTGGTATTTGTGTTGATACACCTTCAATTATTTCGCCGTTTAATCCATAGTTTTCGCTACCAAAATCATAGCCTTGAAAAAAAGCTCTCCAACTGGGTTCTACAGTGTCTGGGTTTTGTAAATATTGGTCATATAAATCAGCAAAATAAGCCGTATGAGCCGCGTTTAAGAAGGAAAATTTATCCATTGTTTCTTTTAGTCCCTTGTAGGTTCGTCAAAATATTTTTCAAAAATACAACTTTTACTAAAATTAGATGTTTCTTTAAGTATATTTATAACTTATAATTTCAATTTAACCTGTAAGCTGTAAACCCATGTTAAATTTTTAATAATTTCGTATTATGGCTAACTTGATTTTATTAGTTAATAGAAAATTTATTCTTGCTTTTATAGTTGCTTTATTATCTTTTCAAATAGCAAAAGCACAAAGTTCAAATAGCAATTTTTGGAGTCATGTAAAATATGGTGGTGGACTTGGGTTAAGCTTTGGGGACAGTTTTTTTAGCGCAACCATATCACCAAGTGCCATTTATCAATTTGATGATGCTTTTGCTTTGGGCTTAGGGCTGAATGCCACTTTTAATAACCAAAAGAATTTTTATAAATCGACGATTTTAGGCGGAAGCTTAATTGGGCTATATAATGTGATACCTGAGATACAGCTTTCAGCAGAGTTTGAAAAACTTAATATTAACAGAAAGTACGATGCCAATTTGAATTTTCCCAATGATAATTATTGGCACCCTGCTCTATTTATAGGAGCTGGTTACAAAACAGGTAATGTTGCTTTTGGCATTAGGTATGATGTGCTGTATAATAGAGAAAAAAGTATCTACACTGAAGCATGGGCTCCTTTTGTAAGGTTTTATTTTTAGTATTTAAGAATACTTATTCTTGAACCATACTTTTTGCCATTCGCGCTTTAAGATTAAAAACGATACGTCTTCTGATAACTTTAATGTATCCTCCCCATCTAATGCCTTAACCTGTTTTTCAGGAACATCAATAATATATAGTAAATTCAAATAATCTATAAATTTCTCTTGGATTAATTTATAGATTGTTTCATGCAGTAAAAGTTTTAAACTAGATGGTAAAATAGCTTCATGAAAATTTAAATCGATATTAGCCAACTGAAAATCTTTATTTAACTGAACGACCAATTTTTTATATAGGTCTAGCTTATTGGCTTCATCAATTAATCCTTCAAAAGTAGCTGGTAATTGCATTACACAGTTCTATTCATTAAACGTTGCCCAAAAATTTTAAGCAATTCTTTTTTGTCTTCAGTAATATTCAAGACTTCTAAAACCGAAAAAGCTTTATTGGTGTAGTCGCTTATGGCTTTTTTTGTGGCTTCAGCAGATCCTGACGATTCAAAATGCTGTTTTGCTGTTTGAATTTTTGTTGAAACATCTTCAGGATTTGAAGAAAACAATCTAATTAATTCAGCTTTATCGTGATCATTTGAAAATTCTAATGCCTTTAAATACAAATACGTTTTTTTGTTTTCAATAATATCTCCCCCAACCTGCTTCCCAAACGTTAATGGGTCGCCAAAAGCATCTAAATAATCATCTTGCAGCTGAAATGCTATTCCAAGGTTTTTACCAAACTCATAAATACTGTTTTGATCCTCCAGAGATGCTTTTGCCACAATAGCACCCATTTTCATAGCCGCTCCAAGCAAAACTGCTGTTTTGTATTCAATCATTTTTAAATACTCTGGAATGGTTACATCGTTTCTAGTTTCAAAATCTACATCATATTGTTGCCCCTCACAAACTTCCAATGCTGTTTTACTGAACAATTTAGCTAAAGTTTGAAACGTATCTGCATCGTAATTTTCAAAAAGTTGATAAGCCATAATTAGCATGGCATCACCAGAAAGGATTCCTGTATTAATATTCCATTTTTCGTGAACAGTTTCTTTTCCACGGCGCAAAGGGGCATCATCCATAATATCATCATGCATCAATGAAAAATTATGGAACACTTCAACACTTAAAGCGGCATCCAATGCTTTTTTATAGCTAGAATTAAAAATTTCAGATGTCATTAAGGTTAAAACTGGTCTTAGGCGTTTCCCCCCTAATTTCAATATATAACCTATGGGTTGGTAAAGGTTTTCAGGCTCTTTACTAGTTGCATATTTTTTTAAATAAGCAACAAATTGCTGTTGGTATTCTTCTATTGAAAACATGACACAAAAATAAATTAAAAAGCTATATGAAACAGCTGCCTTGTAAATTATATGTTAAATAATTATGAAACCATGGAAACTTTTTTTGTTTTTAAAGTTTCCATATGTACATTTGCGCTCAATTATGAGAGAAAAAATTTTAACAAACGCGGCTGAGCTTTTTTTAACCTTTGGTTTTAAAAGCATTACAATGGATGATATTGCCAACAAAATTGGTATCTCAAAAAAAACCATTTATCAACATTTTGATAATAAAACCAAATTAGTTGAAGCCACTACATTACACATGTTTGAAATTATTTCGCATGGCATTGATTGTATTTGTGCATTAGACAAAAACCCTATTGAAGAGATCTTTAAAATCAAGCAATTTGTAATGCAGCACTTAAAGGATGAAAAATCTTCACCTCAATATCAATTACAAAAATATTATCCTAAAATTTTTGAGTCGTTAAAATCAAAACAAACTTGTGTGATGCAAGATTGTGTAACAAATAATCTTAAAAAAGGTGTTGAAATAGGATTATACAGAGATACTATTAACATAGATTTTATATCGAGATTATACATTAACAGTATGATATGCCTAAAGGACAAAGATCTTTTTCCTCTTAAAAATTTTTCTATGAACGAGCTCATGGAAAATTATTTAGAATATCACCTTAGAGGTATTTGCACCCCTAAGGGCTTACAAATATTAACAAAATACACAAACACCAATCAGTCTTAAAACATGAAGTACAAACTAATTTTAATCTTTAGTTTACTAATTATAATTAAAGGATTTTCGCAAGAAAACAAACAAAGTTTTACATTACAAGAAGCTATAGATTTTGCTTTAGAACATAACAGAACAGCCAAAAATGCCTCCCGCGATATTGAAGCGGCAAAACAGCAAAAATGGGAAACCACAGCTACTGGGTTACCTCAAATAAGCGCAACCATTGACTATCAAAACTTTTTAAAACAACAAGTGTCTTTAATACCTGCTGAGTTTTTTGGTGGTAACCCTGGCGAATTTGCCGAAGTTACTTTTGGCACAAAACAAAGTATAAACGCTACTGCAACGTTAACCCAAAAACTTTTTGATGGATCTTACCTTGTTGGTTTACAATCGGCAAAAGTGTATTTGGAAATCTCAAAAAACGCTAAAGAGAAAACAGATTTAGAAGTAAGAAAAGCAGTTATTAATGCCTACGGAAATGTTTTATTAGCCGAAGAAAACTTAACTGTTTTACACAGAAATCTTGAAACTTTAGAGAAAAATCTTTTCGAGATTAAAAAAACCTATGAAAATGGTTTGGAAGAAGAAGAAAGCGTTGAGCAATTACAAATAACGCTTTCTGGTGTGCAAAGTAACCTTAAAAATACAACAAGGTTAAAAGATTTAGCATATCAAATGTTTAACATAACACTTGGTTTAAATATAAACAACCCGACCATATTGGCAGACACTTTAGAAAGCTTAACAAAACAACATATAAATTTAGGTTTACTGGAAGCCGAAGAAACTGTTGAAAACACTATTGATTATAGGATTGCTGAAAATGATAAAGTGTCAAAAGAACTTTTATTAAAGCTTGAAAAAAGCAAAGCCCTACCAACCCTAAACACATTTATTAATGGTGGCTATTCTGGTTTTGGTGACGATTTTAAATTTCTAAGTAAAAACCAAAAATGGTTTGGGTCATCGTTACTTGGGGTTAGTTTAAACATTCCCATATTTAGTTCTTTTGGCAGAATAGCTGGCACCCAGCGGGCGAAAATAAATCTAGAGAAAGCCAAAGACGGCTTAATTGAAACCGAACAAAAAATTCAATTACAAATAGCTTCAGCTAAAAGCGATTATCAATTCGCCATTGAAGATTACGAAAACAAAAAACAAAATTTAAATCTTGCAGAACGTATTGAAAGCAAAAATCAAACAAAGTTTTTTGAGGGTATAGCTTCAAGTTTTGAATTAAGGCAAGCACAAATACAACTCTATACAGCGCAACAAGAATTTTTACAGGCCATGCTGGATGTTATTAACAATAAAGCATCTCTTGAAACTATTTTAAACACTACTAACAATTAAAATCAACCAAAAAATGAAAAATATATATTACCTTTTATTAATAACGCTTATTTTAATTTCATGTGGCGATGGTGACAAGAAGCAATCCATTGAAGATATTTTAGCTTCAGATAACTTAGAACTTGTCAGACAAAAAAAATTGGAACTTGATGCCACTGCCCAAGAACTTTCTGCTCAACTAAAGCAATTTGAAGAAAAAATTAAGGAACTAGATCCTCAAGAAAAAGTGCCATTAATAACCACTTTTGAAGCTAAAGAAAGTGTTTTTACTCACTTTGTTGAATTACAAGGAAGTGTAAGTACTAAGCAAAATTTAGTGATTCATCCAGAGTTTTCAGGAGTTTTAACACGTGTTTATGTAAAAGAGGGGGAAAGAGTTAATAAAGGTCAAATTTTAGCAAAAATTGATGATGGCGGTTTAAGCCAGCAATTGGCGCAGTTAAAAATTCAAGCAGATTTGGCAAAAACTACTTTTGAACGTCAAAAACGCCTTTGGGATCAAAAAATAGGTAGTGAAATTCAATATTTACAATCCAAATCTAGTTATGAGGCGCAACAACAAGCAGTCAATCAACTAGAACAACAAGTTGGAAAAACATTGGTTCGCGCGCCATTTTCGGGAACCATTGACGATGTAATTACCGAACAAGGATCGGTAGTTTTGCCTGGGCAATCGCAATTATTTAGAATTGTAAATCTGGACGATATGTACATTGAAACCGAAGTCCCCGAGCGTTATGTTTCAGACATCACTAAAGGCAAAGAGGTAAAAGTGGAATTCCCTGTTTTAGCTAAAGAAATGGATGCCACGGTGCGCCAAGCGGGAAACTTCATAAATCCTGCAAACAGAACGTTTAAAGTACAAGTTGCCATTCCCAATAAAGATGCGTCCATAAAACCCAACCTTACGGCAAAACTTAAGATTAATGATTATACCAATGAGAAAGCAATTTTAATTCCACAAAGTATCATTTCCGAAAATGCCGAAGGCCAACAATATGTCTACACCATTATTGATAAATCTGAAAATAAAGCTATTGTAAAACGTGAAATCATTGAAACCGGACGTACCCAAGGCGATTATATAGAAGTGCTTTCCGGTATAAAAAACGGGGAGGAAATCATTGATGAAGGCGCTCGCAGTGTTAAAGAAGGTCAAGAAGTTAAAATTCTTGTATTAGAGGATACCAAATAATAGAAAAAGACACAACCCATGACAAAGGATTTAAAAGAAAAAAAAGTAAACAAGGAATTTGGTTTATCCTCTTGGGCTATCAACAACAAAACAACTATGTATGTTTTATTTGTTGTGATACTATTTTTAGGTGCAGGCGCATATTTTAGCATGCCCCGTGAAAGTTTCCCAGAAATTAAAGAAACCAAAATTTACATAAGCTCTATATACCCAGGTAATACCTCCGAAGATATAGAAAAACTAATCACAGACCCCATTGAGGATAAATTAAAAACGGTAAGTAATGTAGTTGAAATTACCTCAACATCTCAAGAGGATTACTCTATTGTTATTGTTGAGTTTGATGAAAATATTTCGGTTGAAGCGGCAAAACAAAAAGTAAAAGATGAAGTGGATTCTGAAACTTCAGGCGAAGATTGGCCCACATTCAATGGTGCCAAAGTAGAGCCCAATGTTTTCGATTTAAGTATGTCTGAAGAAATACCCATTCTTAACATCAATATTTCAGGCGATTATCCAGTAGATAAACTTAAGGAATATGGCGAATATTTGGAAGATGAAATTGAAGGCTTAATTGAAATCAAGCAAGTAGATATTCGAGGTGCACAAGAAAAAGAAGTTGAAGTAGCTGTTGATATTTATAAAATGATGGCTGCCCAGGTGAGTTTTGATGATATCATAAATACCATTAGCAGAGAGAACATTACCATGTCTGCAGGTAATTTAATTACAAGCGGACAACGCAGAACTATTAGAATTTTAGGAGAAATTGAGGCCCCTAGCGAACTGGAAAACTTTGTGGTAAAATCTGAGCGAGATAATCCTATATACTTAAAGAACATTGCCAAAGTTACTTTTAAGGACGAGGATAGAACAACCTATGCCAGAGAATTTGGGGACCCTGTTGTGATGCTCGATGTAAAAAAACGTGCTGGTAAAAACATGGTAGCCGCCGCTGAACAAATTCAAGCTATTGTAAAAGATGCTGTTGATAATGTGTTCCCGCCAGACTTAAAAGTAACCATCGCTAACGACCAATCTTCTAAAACCATTGGTCAAGTAGATGATTTGGTAAACAATATCATCTTCGGTATCATTCTGGTAGTAACGGTTTTAATGTTCTTTTTAGGTTTTAAAAACGCCTTATTCGTGGGGTTCGCTATACCTATGTCTATGTTTATGTCTTTAATGATTCTTAATTATTTGGGATATACTATGAACACCATGATCCTTTTTGGACTCATTATGGGCTTGGGTATGTTGGTAGATAATGGAATTGTGGTTGTTGAAAACGTGTATCGCCTTATGGAGGATGAAGGCATGAGTAGAGTTGAAGCCGCCAAAAAAGGAATCGGTGAAATTGCTTTTCCCATCATCATTTCAACTGCAACTACGGTAGCAGCATTCGTGCCTCTAGGTTTATGGCCAGGGGTTATGGGGCAATTCATGATTTATTTCCCAATAACTTTATCAGTTGTTTTAGGATCTTCCTTATTTGTTGCTATATTCTTCAACTCGGTTATGGTATCACAATTTATGACCCTTGAAGATAAAAATATGCCTTTGAAACAAATCATCAGGATTTCTGTAATATTTGGCATTATTGGTATTTTAATTTTCGCCTTCGGCGCAAGCTATAGAGGTTTAGGAACCTTGATGATTGTAACTGTTGGTTTGCTTTGGATTTATAGATTATTCCTTAGAAAATGGGCCAACAACTTCCAAAATAAAACCTTACCTCGTTTGGAAAATTTTTATGAAAGTACATTACGTGGTGCCCTTAGCGGTAAAAAACCAGCTTTCATAGCCATTGGTACATTCGTTTTACTTATTGTTGCTTTTATGGGCTTTGGCGCATCCGTTGGTAGCCAACGTACCAAAGTGGAATTTTTTCCAGACAACACGCCTAACCAAATTATTGTTTATATAGAATACCCTGAAGGCACCGATATTAAAAAAACCAATGCCATTACCAAGGATATTGAAGCGCGTGTTTATAAAATTATAAACGCCCCTGAGTATATGGATGGTGATTTTAATTACCTAACAGAAAGTGCTGTGTCGCAAGTAGGTGAAGGTGCTGGAAACCCACAAACTGATGGCGGTTCAGCTGCTGAAATGCCTCATCGTGGAAAAATTACCGCCACCATGCGCGAATATAAATTTAGAAAAGGTACAGACAGTAATGAGCTCCTCAAAAAAGTGCAAGCAGCTTTAAAAGATATTTATCCTGGTGTTGCCATTTCTGTTGAAAAAGATGCTGTTGGTCCACCTGCTGGCTACCCTATTAATATTGAATTGGAAGGTGATGATTATACGGAATTAATTACTACTGCTGAAAAAATGCGTGATTATATCAACTCGAAAAACATTCAAGGTATTGATGAATTGAAGATTGACGTAAACAAATCAAAACCTTCTGTGCAAGTTCATATTGACAGAAAAAAAGCTGGAGAATTGGGAGTTACTTCGGGTCAAGTAGGCCAACAATTACGTAATTCCATTTTTGGCGCTAAAGCTGGTATTTATAAAAAAGCTGGAGAAGACTATGATATTTATGTGCGCTTTAATGAAGAAAACAGATATAACACTAGTGCCATTTTCAATCAGAAAATAACCTTTAGGGATATGGCAACTGGCCAGATTAAAGAAATTCCTGTATCAACAGTTGCCAGTCAAAACAACAATTCTGGGTTTAGCGCTATAAAACATAGAGATGTTAACCGAGTGGTAACACTCTACTCTGCTTTAGCCCCTGGGTTTACCGATGCTGGTGCTATTGTATCTAAAATCCAACATGAAATGCAGTCGTTTGAAGACATGCCAAATGGTGTTAAAACGGATTATACAGGACAAATTGAAGAGCAAAATAAACAAATGGCTTTCTTGATGGGGGCCTTTTTTACGGGTCTAGGATTAATTTTCTTCATTTTAATTTTTCAATTTAACTCGGTTTCAAAACCTGGAATTATCATGTTGGCTATCTTTTTAAGTTTAATTGGGGTATTTGGTGGATTGATTATCACTGGAGCGTCTTTTGTTATTATGATGACCATGATGGGTATTATTTCCTTAGCTGGAATTGTGGTAAATAATGGTGTGGTTCTTTTAGATTACACCCAACTTTTAATTGATAGAAAAAAGGTGGAACACGATTTAGAAGACGACCAATACATTGAAAACATTGATCTTTTGGAAGCTATTATCAAAGGAGGAAAAGCCCGTTTACGCCCCGTATTATTAACAGCCATCACTACTATTTTAGGCTTAATTCCTTTAGCTACTGGTTTAAACATTAATTTCTTTACTTTGTTTAGTGAATTTGACCCAAATATTTAT
The DNA here is from genome assembly GCA_049451635.1 of Tamlana sp. Lineage (GTDB taxonomy): Bacteria > Bacteroidota > Bacteroidia > Flavobacteriales > Flavobacteriaceae > JBMTVT01. Next base: position 12,698 of record JBMTVT010000037.1, read on the forward strand.
GTGGGTGGTGATAATGTTATTTTCTGGGGGCCACTAGCTTGGACTGTTATTTATGGGCTTTTAGTAGCTACATTCTTAACACTTATTGTGGTGCCTATTCTATTTTATTTGGTAACTAAATTTAAAATGTGGTTATATAAAGATAGGGTTGCTTCATATCCTGAACCTTCTCCAGTCACGACTTTTAATATGAATAAGCAATTGGAATAATTTAAAGTTAATACCGAAATATCAATAACATCAATAGGTACTGGCGTATCAACAGCAGTTCTACTTGGGTTTCTAGATCCAATAAGTACTACTTCATCCAACGCTACGCCATCTTGAAGTGCTAATATTTCCAGCAGAAGACACATTCACTTCTTTGGTATTATATCCTACCGAAGACACTACCAAAGTAACAGGAAAAGCATCTACATTTAAACTAAAGTTTCCATCAAAATCTGAAATAGTCCCAGTTGTAGTGCCTTTTACAACAATATTGGCACCAGGTAAAGGCGAGTTACTACTGGCCTCAGTAATTGTACCAGTAATTGTTCCTTGAGCTATTATGCTTAAAGGAAAAATCATAAGAGCAATTAAATGCATTTTAAAGTGTAATAATTTTTTCATAAGTGCTTGAATTAGTTAATATCTTGCTTATTACAATAATTACTTTAAATTAAAAATTGTTTTTAATTTAAAGTTTTGAAATATTCGCAATATGAAAATTAGATATTAAATCGTGATTTTATAAAAAGATATCTTACTAAATTTGCAAATCAAAATTTTACTATGTACAGAAGTCATAATTGTGGTGAATTAAGAGCATCGCATATTAATACACAAGTTACCTTAGCAGGTTGGGTTCAAAAATCAAGAAATAAAGGTTTTATTGTTTGGGTAGATTTACGCGACCGTTACGGTATTACGCAATTGGTTTTTGATGAAGAGCGTACTTCCAAGAATTTAATTGAGCAAGCACAAAACTTAGGTCGAGAATTCGTTATTCAAGTGAAAGGAACTGTTATTGAACGCGCTTCCAAAAACGCTAACATCCCTAGTGGCGACATTGAAATATTGGTTTCTGAACTATCTATTCTAAACGAAGCTTTGCTACCGCCATTTACTATTGAAGACAAAACCGATGGTGGTGAAGATATTAGAATGAAATATCGTTATTTAGATATTCGGCGTAACCCTGTAAAAAACAATTTAATTTTTAGACATAAGGTAACCCAAGAAGTTAGGAATTACCTTTCTAAAGAGGGTTTCATTGAAGTTGAAACCCCATATTTAATTAAATCGACACCAGAGGGTGCTCGCGATTTTGTGGTACCAAGTAGAATGAACGAAGGTCAATTTTATGCCCTTCCCCAATCCCCGCAAACCTTTAAGCAATTGCTTATGGTAGGCGGTATGGATAAATATTTCCAGATTGTAAAATGTTTTCGAGATGAAGATTTACGAGCCGACAGACAGCCAGAATTCACACAAATAGACTGTGAGATGGCGTTTATTGAGCAAGAAGATATTTTAAATGCTTTTGAAGGTTTAACCCGTCATTTACTTAAAGAAGTGGTTGGTGTTGAAATTGAAAAATTCCCAAGAATGCTTTACGACGATGCCATGCGTTTATACGGTAACGATAAGCCAGATATTCGTTTTGGGATGCAGTTTGGTGAGCTTAATGCAGTCACTCAACACAAAGATTTTGGTGTTTTTAACAATGCCGAATTGGTTGTTGGAATAGCTGTTCCGGGAGCAAATACATTTACTAGAAAAGAGATTGACCAATTAATTGATTGGGTAAAACGCCCACAAATTGGAGCCTTAGGAATGGTTTACTGCCGTTGTAATGAAGATGGCTCTTTTAAATCTTCTGTAGATAAATTTTATGATGAAACCGATTTAGCTAAATGGGCAGAAGTTACTGGCGCTAAACCTGGCGATTTAATTTGTGTGCTTTCAGGAAATAAAGATAAAGTAAGAACACAATTAAGTGCGCTTCGTATGGAAATGGCAGAACGTTTAGGCCTTAGAAATCCTAAAGAATTCGCACCTCTTTGGGTAATGGATTTTCCACTTTTGGAATGGGATGAAGAAACCATGCGTTATCATGCCATGCACCACCCATTTACATCACCAAAACCAGGGCAATTAGAATTACTAAAAACAAACCCTGGCGAAGTTAAGGCCAATGCATACGATTTGGTGTTAAACGGCAATGAAATTGGTGGTGGTTCTATTCGTATTCACGATAAAAAAACGCAATCTTTAATGTTTGATTATTTAGGATTTACTCCTGAAGAAGCAAAAGCACAATTTGGTTTTTTAATGGATGCTTTTCAATATGGCGCGCCTCCACATGGAGGTTTAGCCTTTGGATTGGATAGGTTGGTAGCTATTTTAGGTGGGCAAGAAACTATTCGCGATTTTATTGCATTTCCCAAAAACAACTCAGGTCGTGATGTTATGATAGATGCACCAGCACCTATCGATGATAAACAATTAGAAGAATTAAGCTTAAAACTTAACATAAAACCATAATTTTAATCCTGCTTTATGCAGGATTTTTTAGTAGTTTTAATTATGCCTAAACAACCACTTTACAAACGTATTCTTATTTGGAGAGCAAAACACATTTCACATAAGCAATTTGTTTACATTCTTAGTGTATTGGTGGGTTTTACATCTGGAGTTGGTGCTGTTATACTAAAAAACCTCACACACTTTATTCAGCATATCTTAGAAGGTAATTTAGTTCAGGAGTACCATCATGCCTTTTACTTTTTGTTCCCAATTATTGGTTTTGCACTCGTGTATTTGGTTATAAAATATGTGATTCGAGACAAAGTAAGCCACGGTATTCCATCAACCTTATATGCCATTGCAAAACGAAAAGGCATGATGAAACGTTACCAAATGTTTGGCTCTATTTTAACGGCACCAATCACCGTTGGTTTTGGTGGCTCGGTTGGATTAGAGGGTCCTACGGTTGCAACAGGAGCTGCCATAAGTTCAAACATTTCCAGAATGTTTCACATGAACCAAAAAACCAAAAATCTTTTAATTGGTTGTGCTGCTGCTGGTGCGATGTCGTCAATTTTTAAAGCCCCTATAGCAGCCATCATTTTTGCCATTGAGGTGTTTAGCTTAGATTTAACCATTGCCTCCATGTTACCATTATTATTGGCGTCTTTATCGGCCATAGTAACCTCATATTTTTTCTTTGGAAACGACATCCTTTTGCCATTTAAAATAGTTGATACATTTACTATTTCAGATATCCCTTTTTATGCTATTTTGGGTGTTTTTGCCGCTTTTACCTCTATGTATTTCACAGAGGCTTATGATAGGATTCAAAAATTATTTGATAAAATAGGCGCCCCCATAAAGCGCGTTGTTATTGGCGGTATAGCCATTGGTGTTTTGGTATATTTTATTCCGCCACTATATGGAGAAGGATTTGATGTTATGAACAACCTTATTGCCGGAAATCCAGAAAAAGCCTTGGTTAATAATGCCCTTCATTTAGATTTAAGTAATATTTGGATTGTTATTGCACTTTTGGCTGGTTTGGTGTTTTTTAAAATTATAGCTAGTGCCATTACATTTGGTGCTCGTGGCGTTGGTGGCATTTTTGCACCAACCTTATTTATGGGTAGCATTATGGGTAATTGTATTGCTAAAGTGATTAACAACATGGGCATTGGCGCAAGCGTGTCTGAAAGTAATTTTACATTGGTTGGTATGGCTGGTTTAATGGCTGGTGTTTTACATGCGCCTTTAACTGCTATTTTCTTAATTGCTGAAGTTACCGGTGGTTACGAATTGTTTATACCGCTTATGTTAACGGCCACTATTTCGTTCGGTATTACAAAGTATTTTTATCCGCATTCGGTTTACACCATGGAATTAGGCAGAAAAGGTGAGCTCATAACACACGATAAAGACCATGCTGTTTTAACCCTAATGGATATTAACACCGTTGTAGAAACTAATTTTATTACCTTAACACCTGAGATGACTTTAGGTGAGATTGTACATCAAGCAGTGGTAAAATCAAACCGTAATATTTTTCCAGTAATAAATCCAAAAAACAAAACTCTTGAAGGGGTTATTTTGCTTGATGACATAAGACCCATTATGTTTGACCAAAGTCTTTACAATGAAGTTAAAGCTATAGAAGTTATGCAAAATCCACCTGAAATAATCGATATTGAAAAAGATAAAATGACAACGATTATGAAAAAATTTCAAGATAGCAACGCTTGGAATTTACCTGTTATAAAAAATGATGCTTACGTAGGCTTTATCTCAAAATCGAAATTATTAACGGTTTACAGGCGTAAACTTATTAACCTAACAAACTAATGAAATATCTCATTGGGTTCTTTTTTATAGCCTCCATAACAAGTATTGCTTTGGGCTATTATTTAGATACTGATTATTCTCAAAAATTAATTGGGTATGGAGTTGCTGGTCTATTCTTTATAGTGTTCCCTCTATTTTCTTACCATCATTGGAAAAACAAAGATGTTAAAGACTACATGCTTACCAAAGAAAACTTAGATAAAATGCGAAAAGCACAAAAAGATAAAAAATACTAATAATAGCGTTCCCCTTCGGGTCGTGCTTTCCGCGTTACATGGTAACTTGCTGCAATCACTAACGCATTTCTAAAGATATAAATTTGAGAGAATTTGTATCAATTCAAATTTCGTTTTTCAATAAAAAAACGCTTTAAAAGCGTTGAAGCCTCATCTTCTAAAACACCCCCAGTAATAGTGGTTTTTGGATGAAAGGTTGTTTTCAAATTCAAGCAACCACGTTCTAAATCTCTAGCTCCATAAACAATCTTGGAAATTTGACTCCAATACAACGCCCCTGCACACATTTGGCAAGGCTCTAGAGTTACGTACAAAGTACATTTTTTTAGGTACTTACCCCCAAGAAAATTAGCAGCGGCTGTTATAGCTTGCATTTCGGCATGGGCGGTAACATCATTCAATGTTTCCGTTAAATTATGGCCTCGAGCAATTATTTTATTATCAACAACAATTACGGCGCCCACAGGAATTTCGCCTTTATCAAGAGCTTGTTCAGCTTCTTGAAGAGCTTTTTTCATAAAATAGGTGTCGTCAAAAGGTTGTATCATAATAGCAAAAATACAAATTCAATCTCGTACTTTTGCTTTGTGCATAATTCAATTTTAAATCAAATAAATTCCCCAAAAGAATTACGTCTTTTAAACAAAAAAGACTTGCCGCAACTTGCCAAAGAGTTACGAGAATTTATCATTAATGTTGTTGCCACAAAAGAAGGCCATTTAGGAGCCAGTTTAGGAGTTATAGAACTCACCATTGCGCTTCATTATGTATTCAATACACCTAAAGATTTATTGATTTGGGATGTTGGCCATCAAGCATATGGCCATAAAATATTAACTGGCAGAAAAGACCTTTTTCATACCAATCGTCAACTTCATGGAATTAGCGGATTTCCAAAACGAGATGAAAGTAATTATGACGCTTTTGGAGTTGGGCATGCTTCTACTTCTATTTCGGCTGCTTTAGGAATGGCTATTGCAAGCCAATTAAAAGGTGATTTTGAAAAACATCATATTGCTGTTATTGGTGATGCCAGTATTGCTGGAGGAATGGCTTTTGAAGCCCTAAACCATGCAGGAGTAACCAACGCTAACTTGTTAATTGTTTTAAACGACAATGCTATTGGTATCGACCCAAGTGTTGGTGCTTTAAAACAATATTTAACCAACGTAAAAAAAGGCTCCCAAAAACAAGACAATATTTTTGAAGCCTTAAATTTTGATTATTCAGGGCCTATTGATGGCCATGATTTGGATAAAATAATATCCGAATTAAACCGATTAAAAACCATTAAAGGCCCCAAGTTTTTGCATGTTATTACCACCAAAGGGAAAGGTTTAAAACAGGCAGAAGAAAACCAAGTTACTTATCATGCACCTGGTAAATTTGACTCTAAAACAGGTGATTTAATTACTAAACCCACCTCTCAACTACCTCCAAAATACCAAGATGTTTTTGGGCACACCATAGTTGAATTGGCAAAAAAAAATAAAAATATTGTGGGCATTACACCAGCTATGCCTACTGGCAGTTCATTAAAATACATGATGGAAGAAATTCCAGAACGTGCTTTTGATGTGGGGATTGCCGAACAACACGCTGTTACTTTAGCCGCAGGTATGGCAACCCAAGGATTAATACCGTTTTGCAATATTTATTCAACATTTTTACAACGCGCTTACGATCAAATTATCCATGATGTGGTCTTACAAAAACTCCCCGTTATTTTTTGTTTGGATAGAGCTGGTTTAGTTGGAGAGGATGGCGCTACCCATCACGGAGTTTTCGATTTAAGCTATTTAAGATGCATTCCTAATCTTATCATTTTTGCACCAAGAAACGAAGTGGAATTGCGTAACATGATGTACACCGCACAAATAGGTTTAGAATATCCCATTGCTATTCGATACCCACGCGGTAGAGGTGTTACTTTTAACTGGAAACAACCTTTTAGTAAAATAGAAATTGGAAAAGGCCTACAACTTAAAAAAGGTGAAAAAGTAGCGGTTTTAACCATTGGAACCATTGCCAAAAATGTTAGTGAGGCAATTTTAAACTTAGATGTTTCGCATTACGATATGCGTTTTGTAAAACCCTTGGATGAAGACTTACTTCATGATATTTTTAAAAACTACAACACTATTATAACTGTTGAAGACAATAGTATTAAAGGCGGTTTTGGAAGTGCTATTTTAGAGTTCGCTTCAGAAAATAATTATAAAAACATCATTAAAAATCTGGGGATTCCTGATGTGCTTATCGAGCATGGAAGCGTTGATGAATTGCAACAATCTATTGGATTGGATGCGGAGAGTATTAAAAAAATTATTGTTAGATTACAAAAAAAGGGAAGCTAATAATTAGTTTCCCTTTTTTTGTAAAACAATTTAATCTGTTACTTTACAATAACTTTTTGAGTAAATAGTTTATTGTTTGACTTAAACTTAACAATATAAATTCCACTGGAAGTGTTAAGAGAAATATCTTGAATTCGATTAATATTAAAGTTTATTTTAGAAGCATATACTTCTCTTCCATTTAAATCAAAAATACTTAAAACCCCTTCACTTACTTCATTTCTTCCTGCAATTTTAAAATTACCATCTGAAACTGTAGGGTATACTTTAATTATATCTTTAAATTCGATATCTTCAACAGCAAGTGTACTTGGGTCTGCAGTAAACTGCCCAGTAAACATTCCTCTACCATAAGTTGAAGCTAAAACGGTATTGTCTGATTCCCTCAAGTCAAAACTTGTAACTACAACATCTTTCATTCCATTTTGTGATTGAACCCAAGTTGGAGTTAATGCACTAAAATCAGTTGTACCCCAAACACCTAAATCAGTTCCAATAATAACCTCGTTAGTATTTAAAGGGTTAGCCATAATAGCTCTAACAGGAATATCTGGAAAGTTACCTTCCTTGTTTTGCCATGTTGTTCCACCATCATTAGTATAGAAAATATTCGTTACCCCATAATTATAAAATGTAACATATATTTCCATATCTGTTGCCCCTAGCTCTATACAAGAAATGCTTCCATAAAAATCTGGACCTGTTAAATCTTGCCAAACAGGTGATGTATTCGCATTAACAATTTTTAAAAGCTTTCCTGTTTCAGTACCAACAAATAAAGTTGTTGATGTATTATCAGATGTTTTAAAAGCTGTTGGAGAGCTAGTTAATGAAGCATGATTTATACTGGAAGCAGTAGCAGAACCAACTCCAATTACATATCTGTTTATACGATAGGCTGCTCCTGAGGTACCATTAGTATATAAAACATCATTTATATCATCTAACCCCGCTGGATTAATAAAATCTCCTGTGGTATCATCTTCTACAATCTCATAAAATGCAATTGCATTTTTAGGATTATTATAATTATGATAATAAAAATTATTGTAAACATAAGAACTAATCATATACGACTTATTCCTATCAATAAACACATAGGCTCCATCTCCACCGTTACGTATATCACTAAAAGAATTTACTCCAGATGTTGTAGATGTTCCCGATTCTAAATTAGCATTATCTTGAGCGCCCCCAAGAATTCTCTCACTTGGGTTTATATCTGGACCTATTGCTCCAGTGTAAAATTGGATTGTATTATAATCTTTATTTCTAGCTGAAATTGTTGTGCCTGAATTACTTGAGTAATAAACCCCTCCATCGTTAGCAAATATCATAGTAGATGATGAATTGTTTCCAAATGCCAAAGCATGTTGGTCTGCATGAACATATTGAAAACCAAAACCCCCGTACCAATGCGATAATTGACCCCATGTAGTTCCTCCATCAACAGATTTGAACAAATCTATTCCTCCAGTATAAACTATATTATCATTGGTTGGGTCTACTTCTAACATTAAATCGTAAAATGCCTGCCCTCTTGTAAAATCTGTAGCATCGATATCAGTATCAGCATCATTTGGTAGGGGTAACGATGTCTGAGAGAAAAACGCATCATCTGTTTCTAAAATTTCAACTGCGTTTGTTCCAGATGATAATTGAGCAAGGACATAAATTTTGTTAGCATTGGTTCCTGACACCGCTATTTGAGTACGAACCCCATTTGCAACTGTTGTAGCAACACTGAATGAAGTCCCATCACTTGATGAAAGAATCGTACCTCCGCCTGCTCCATAAATATTATTTGTTGTAGCTAACCAAACTGTATTGTCAGCACTTATCTCTATATCATTAGGAGAATAATTTGTGCCCCCTATTATTAAAGGTAGTCCTATTTTGGTCCAGCTTACACCAGAATCTGAACTTTTATAAAGCCCATAATCTTCTATTCCAAAAATAGATGCCGGTGAACCATCAGCATAAAATGCAGATGCAGCTGCCACAAAAACTTCACTAGTACCAGCGTTATCTCTTACAACCACATCATTTATATGATGAATCCCAGGGGTTAAATATCTCCCTAAGGCAGCCGCTGAAGTAGATTGAAGTGTGGCGTTTACCCCACTACCTAATTGAGCAATTATATTCTGTCCATCCTCTTTTGAAATCATAATTGTTGGAATAGTTAAAGTTCCAGGGTCTGTACCTCCAGCTACTATTGGCGGGCCTGCAACATTATTAACAATTAAAACGGCAATTGCTCCTGCATCTTGTGCATTTTGACTCTTTACTGTAAAATCACAACCACCTCTTTCCACTACTGCAATATTTCCTGCTATTGATAAACCATTTGTAAGTGCATTACATCCTTGATTTGGAGATCCTGAACTGTCATCAACTAAAACTAAATTTCCAGTAATATTAGTTAATGCAGAACCATAAGATGACTGTAAAGCAAAATAATCTCCTGCAATACCAACAGGGCTATTTACAGTAACCTTAGCATTTGTAGAAAAAGTGGTTTCCCCCGTTACTCCTCCAAAAACTTTTGTCCAGCTTGTCCCAGCATCAGTAGACTTCCATAAACCATTTCCATTTACATCACCTTGTACATAACTTTCACCTGTTCCCAAATAAAAAATATTTGTATTGTTTGGGTCAAATGTGATTGAAGTTACTGCCAAATTTTGGGGAATATTAACTTCAGCCCAAGAAGAGTTCGCATCAGTGATATCATTATTAACCCATAAACCTCCACTAACCCCGCCAGCAAAAACTCTTTTATTGGTAGCATCATTAGGGTCAAACATAATGGCTCTGGTTCTACCACCAACATTATTTGGGCCTCTTTCTACCCAGTCATTAGAATTTTCTCCAGGAACTTTTGCAAATAATGCCTTTTTTCTTAATTTCTCTTGAACTTCAAACAGTTTTTCAGGTTCTGGTTTCCCAGTGTTTGGGTTCATGGTTAATTCCCAAATTCTTTCTGAGTATTTGTTTGGAGGAAGCCCATTGGCCTTACGCTCCTTTTTTGAGAGTTTTAGCGTTTCTTTAAACGGGCTATTCTTTAAAAATTGTTCATGTTGGTTTCTTAAATCTGATATTTTACTGTCTGAATCATTCGTGTTATCTAATACAAATAACCCAATAGTAACTACAACACAGATGCTTGATAAGCACAGTAAAGTTTTTTTCATTTTCTAGCTTTAAAAATTAATAACAGATTTGTAAATATACATTTTTAAGGTAATATTTATGTTAAATATTATCAATTTATGTTGATTCCTTGAATTTTATTGAATATTAATATCGCCTTGCTATCCGACAGCAATGACACGTAATAACAAACACTTAACAAACGGCTATATAAACTATTATCATTAATCTTTATAGTTTTTGGCAAACCTTTTAAAATAAGCTTATCATAATTTGAAGCATTATTATTATAGCAATTATTTATGGCTGAGGTGTAGGTTTTTAAAAGTGTGTTTAAAACTCCAAAGCCTGCAATTTCTTTATCGATTACCTCTGTGGACTGGTAAATATTTTCGATACTTATTTTTATAATATCGTTTATTTGGGCTTCATGTTTACTTTTATCCAACAAGGAACAACTAAACTCACCGTTTAAAATAGCTTCTTCATTTTTCATGAAAATATCAACCGCTTCATCAATTAAAGTGCCAATTGCTAAAGCCCGCAGATAACTTACGCGGTCTTGTTTGCTTTTTAGAGCATAATAGTTTTTGGTCTTAATTTTGTCGCGTACAATATTAATCAAGTATTCCAAGGCAAATTCTTCTTGAATGAGACCTAGGTTAATACCGTCTTCAAAATCGATGATTGTGTAACATATATCATCGGCTGCCTCAACCAAATACGCAAGTGGGTGGCGTGAAAAACTTAAATCTTTGCTAGTTCTTTTTAATAACCCTAACTCATTGACAACATCAGTAAAAGCCTCTTTTTCACTCTGGAAAAACCCATATTTTTTATCAGCAATATGGTTTGTTGGTTTTTTTGGAAGCGACTCTTTTGGGTATTTCATGAAAGCTCCAAGTGTTGCATAACTTAAACGAAGTCCGCCATCACGACCTGCCCTACTTTCGGTTAAAATTTTAAAGCCATTGGCATTCCCTTCAAAATCACACAAATCTTGATATTCTTTTGGGCTTAATTGGTCTTTGTACTTTCTTCCTTCACCAGTTTTAAAAAACTCCCCAATAGCTTTTTCACCTGAGTGCCCAAAAGGTGGGTTTCCAATATCGTGAGCCAATGCCGCAGCGGCAACAATTGCCCCAAAATCATTAGCTTGGTAGCCATGTATATTTTGTAGATGTGGATATTTTTCCAATATTTTTTTCCCAGCAAGACGCCCCAAAGACCGCCCTACAACACTTACCTCTAAACTGTGGGTTAATCGTGTATGGACAAAATCGGTTTTCGATAACGGAATGACCTGTGTTTTGTCTTGAAGACTTCTAAATTCTGACGAAAATATAACCCTATCGTAGTCTACCTCAAATCCCAAGCGGGTTTCGTCTTGTTCTTTTCTTATGCGTTTATTAGTGTCTCCAAAACGTTTTAAGGATAGTAATTGCTCCCAGTTCATACTAAAAATTTATGTGCAAGCAAGATAACATTTCCTAATAAAAATTGAATAAAAAATTAGTTAACATTACCATAACATTTTAATCACGGTTGTTTAATCTTTTGGTAACATCTTGATGATACTAAAGCAGTTTATTTGCAGTGAAATTTAGTATTTCAAATAATGAAACAAGTTATATATATAATTGCTTTTTTAATATCAGCGTTATCGTTTTCTCAAAACACATGCTCGATAACAGGACAAGTATTAGATGTTGAAGAAAGCAATGCGCCTTTAATGTTTGCAAAAGTATTTATTAAAGAAACCGGCGCTGAAACATTATCAGATGAAAAAGGTAATTTTAAATTTGAAAACCTTGCGGAAGGCACCTATACTTTAGTATCTAGTTTTGTTGGTTATGAAACCAAAGCATATGAAACTAAAATAACGCCTAACACTGTTACCAATATAAAACTTAGCTTGGGCGCAAGTTCAATTTCTTTAGAGGATTTGGTTGCCACTTTTACAAGCGCCGATATTAGCGACACTTCAAGCAGATAGTAAACTTAAACAAACACTTATATTTAATAAAGCAATTTTCAATTAAAATGAAAGTTGCTTTTTTATTTGGCATCAACTTATTATAGCATAGAAACTAAGTACTGATTTTATGTTAACTAAATGTAATGAACTTAAAAAAATAAGGGCCAAATCTTAACATTAACCTAACACTTTTATTACGGTTCTTTAATCCTAAGGTAACACTAT
>JBMTVT010000038.1:0-24461 GCA_049451635.1 Tamlana sp.
AACAATATTAAAATCAGCATTATTTAAAATGCACAACGAGTTTAAAACATTAGTTTTGTTGACATACAAGTTATGAATTTATCTACTGACCTCTAATATTTTTTTAATGATTTCTTTTGTGTTGAGAGCTTCAATTTCCTCCATGTCTTTTAAAATTATATCGATGAAATGCGTTTTTTGTGTATTTCGTACCTTAAAAACGGTATTTAAACTGTTTATCGATAAAAAAAGCCACTTCACTTATAATCGAAAATACAAGGTTTATAACTAATTTTTTGTGTGTCAACAGACATCTCAATATATATTTGAACCATCAAACATTGATAAACAGATGAAAACAAATTTTTACATATTATTAATTTTATTGTTTTCTTTCTCAATAGGAAATGCACAAAGCACATCTGAGGTTGTTGAGGTTGAAACTAACAATACCATATCTGTTTCTAATGACGATAAAAATACTATCTCTACTGATATTATTAATACTGTAAAGAAAAATGATTCTTTAATTAGTGTCGAACACTTAAAAGCTACAATTGCACGAGGTGCTAGCGATATCAAAATTTATTTAACTCGTAAAAGAAATGCAGGTAATATAAGTTTTATATTCCCAAAAATAAATAAAGCTGTTAAAGCTTAATAATAATGTTCAAATATTAAATAATTTAAGCTTAATTTCTTAATTAAGGCTATCTGAAAAGATAGCCTTTGTTATTTATTGTCTATTTTTGCCAAAATTATGGGTAGAATTTTAGCTTTAGATTTTGGAACCAAACGAACAGGTATAGCTGTTACTGATGAACTGCAAATAATCGCATCAGGACTAACAACAGTTGATACCAAAGATTTAATGGAATTTTTAAAAGTTTATGTTAAAGATGGAATTGTTGATTTGTTTTTAATAGGAGAGCCAAAACAAATGAATAATATGGTTTCTGAAAGTGAAACACATATAGTCGCTTTTATAAAAAAGTTAGAAAAAGAAATCCCAAGTATACCTATTAAAAGAGTTGACGAACGCTTTACATCTAAAATGGCGTTTCAAACCATGATTGATAGTGGCCTAAAAAAGAATCAACGAAAAAATAAAGCACTGATAGACGAGATTAGTGCTACGCTTATTTTGCAAAGTTATCTGTATTCGAAATAGCCTATCTATATTTAATAATTTATTATAAATACTATCAATAAAATATAAGTTAGTATTTTTGCACTTATCAAAAAAATATATTAATGATATTACCGATTGTAGCTTACGGAGACCCTGTTTTAAAAAAGAAAGCCACGGATATAGATAAAGATTACCCTAACTTTCAGGAGCTTTTAAAAAACATGTTCGAAACCATGTACAACGCTTATGGTGTTGGGTTAGCTGCTCCACAAATTGGATTGCCCATACGTTTGTTTTTAGTAGATACCAATCCTTTTTCAGAGGATGAAGATTTAACGGAAGAAGAACAAAATACTCTAAAAGGTTTTAAACGTATTTTTATTAATGCTAAAATCACTGATGAAACTGGTGATGAATGGCCTTTTAATGAAGGTTGCTTGAGTATACCAGATATTAGAGAGGATGTTTTTAGAAAGCCAAAAATTACCATTGAGTATCTTGATGAAAATTTTGAATCCCATAAAGAAACTTTTGATGGTTTGATCGCTAGGGTTATTCAACATGAATATGACCATATTGAAGGTGTTTTGTTTACAGACAAATTATCAAGTTTAAAAAAACGATTAATAAAGGGAAGACTTTCAAACATATCTAAAGGGAAGATAAAAGTTGACTATCGTATGCGTTTTCCTGAGCAAAAAAAGAAACGATAATAGTTGCAAGACATCAATAAACAGCAGATATTTGCGCTTTTCAAAAAAAATAATGTATGAGTTTAGATAAAGTTTTGTCAATATCCGGAAAACCGGGGTTATATAAATTAGTAGCACAAACGCGTGGAGGTTTCGTAGCAGAATCTTTAATAGATAGCAAACGTATTTCCGTTAGCGTACAGAGTAATGTTAGTGTATTAAGTGAAATAGCTATTTATACCCTAACCGAAGAAGTGCCTCTGAAACAAGTTTTTGAAAATATTAAAAAGAAAGAAAGCGGTAAAGCATCAACTGTTTCGCCAAAAGAAAGCAAAGACAAATTAGAAGAATACTTTTTTGATGTATTACCCGATTATGATGAGGATAGAGTATATGCTAGCGATATTAAAAAAGTATTGCAGTGGTACAATTTATTGCAGAAGCACAATATGCTAGATTTATTGGAAACTAATGAAGATGAAAAACCCAGTGATGAGGAAGAATAAGAAATTCTGATTATTAAATTATAAAAACCTCCTTTTTTAAGGAGGTTTTTTTATGTTTTTTTGTAAGCTAATCTAATTGCTATCGACTATTTTAAAACTAAAAAAATTATTGACCATGAATACACTTTGGTTTTTTGAAGATGTAAATCTTTTTAAAATACTTTGCCCACACAAATTCAAAGAATACAAAATGAACCATGATTTGATTCCTATAAAAAACAAGATTATATCTATTTTGAAGAAGACTCATCAAATAAAGTATTTCTTATTGAAAAAGGAAAAGTGAAAATTGGTTATTATAATGAAGATGGTACCGAGGTTGTAAAAGCTATTCTATCTCGCGGAGAACTATTCGGTGAAAAAGCCATTTTTGGTGAAGAAAAGCGTGATGAATTTGCTCAATCCGTTGAAAATACCACAAGTATTTGCCTAATAAGTGTAGATACCATGCACGATTTAATGAGAAAAAATGAATCTTTTAGTTTCCGGGTTTATAAGTTTATTGGGTTTAAGCTCCAGAAACTTGAAAGAAGACTCCAACTTCTAATGTATAATGAAGTCAAAACAAGACTATTGGAGTTTCTTGAAGAATTATGCTCCGATTATGGTTATGATTGTAAAAAACAGGCGATAAAATCATCCATACAGCCTCATTAAAGGTACTTCCCGACCTACATTAAACATTTTGTTAAATGAGTTAAAACATGAAAAACTAATAGAATTTAACAAAAAGCAAATAAGAATTTATAAAAATATTGCTTAGTGTTAGCTGGCTAACATTTTATAATGAATACATGGTATAGTTTTGAATTACTTAAAAATTTAAAAATTATACTATGATTAAAAAAAATGATTTTATCAGTTTTAGTAATTGGAATTTTTGCAACTGCCTTTAGTAATGATGACAATAATGAACCAACAACTGCAAGTTTAACTCTAAATTTGAATGGGTTAGAAGCTTTAGGTAACGATTATGTTTATTTGCAAATTACATCTGACGAATAAAAACAATAAAATTTAAACAGATGAAACTATGCTTTTTTATTTGAGCGTTTTAAAAAAAGCTTTTATAAAAGTCCATGAAAAAAGCGAGTACATAATTTTTAATTCTTCCCAAAAAGTAGATTCCTCATCAAGAAACCTAAACATAGTTTCTATGGAGTTTTTACTATAGAATTGTTTAAAAATCCATTCACCTTTGTAATTTTCATCTTTTAAAACTTTTAGGAAAACTGTGTCATAAAACTTATGTTTTTTTTTAGATAAGTCTTTTGAAGGCATTTTGTTGGCTTTTATATTCTCAATTATTTTTGAAATTTTATTTTCGGTATGTTTAAATGAATAACCTGTTGAGCCTTTTACCCAACCACCACCTGTGCCTATTTTAGTGATGTTTTGTGAGTTTAACTTTTCAAAAGGATAATTGGTCATAGGTATGTTACCCTTTTCAGTTTCA
Organism: Tamlana sp.; assembly: GCA_049451635.1. Classification (GTDB taxonomy): domain Bacteria; phylum Bacteroidota; class Bacteroidia; order Flavobacteriales; family Flavobacteriaceae; genus JBMTVT01. Next base: position 3,766 of record JBMTVT010000038.1, read on the forward strand.
ATAATCGTATAATCCTTAATGTTTAAATAGTCTTTAATATAGGTTTTTAAGTAGATATCATAAGTGTTTTCACTGATCAAATTTTCGGTAAAATAAGTAAACTCTACCAAGGCTTTGCTCTTAGAAAAAGGCAAAATGTAAGTAAATGTAGTTTGATTGCCATGTTTCAAACGATAATCCATCATGATGATTTTAGTTTCATCAAAAGCATCATGGTTGGTTTTTATGATATAACCCTTGAAATGTTGATTTATTTTGAGGTAGTTTTTGGAATCTTTTAAAAACTCTTTAGGAATTCTACTATCAAAAACATGTGAAGCCTTGTAGGTTTGTTTGTTGGTTTTAACAATTATTTCAGGATTACCTTGAACAGATAAAACTTCCTCCAAAAAAAAATGAATGTTATTGTATAATTTTAGTTTTGATTTTGCCTCATTGTAAAAATCAATGGACCTTATGGTTTTATAACTGTAAGGTTTTAACTCTAAATCAATGGTTTTTTCTGATGTAATTATAGAAGCTTGTTTCCAAGATTTATAAGTGATGTGATTCCATTTAGAAGGATCTATTTCCCAAAAACTCCAGGTTTTATCATTGGTGTTTTTTTTGGATGGATCAATTAAGGCTATTTGCTTATCCTTAAAATAAGTATCAGAAACCATCCTTAACGCTAATTGTAAACCAGCTAAACCATTTCCAATAATAATATAATCGAAATGGTAATTATCTAACATTTAAATATTTGATTATTATTTTTTGAAGTATTTGAAAGGTACAAATAACATTCCAAAGCATTCACCATCTTCCTTCCCTAAATGCTTATGATGGATTTTGTGTGCACGCCTTACGCCTCTTGCATACCAATTATTGGCATTTCTAAATAATTTAAAACGCTGGTGTATAAAGATATCATGAACCAAAAAATACGATAATCCATATGCAAAAATTCCTAGCCCAATGGGTAAACCTGCCCAAAAACTCGTGTATTTCCATAACAAGAAAAAGCCAACACTTACTACTGCATAAAACAGAAAAAAAGCATCATTACGCTCAAACCAGCTCTCGTGGTCTTTTTTATGATGATCTTTATGCAAACTCCATAAAAAACCATGCATAATGTATTTATGGGTGAACCATGCCATAAATTCCATAAAACAATAGGTTGCTAAGAATACTAATATCCAAAATAAAGTGTGCATCATTTAAAATTTACATTAAATTTAGTTGATATTTTATATAACTTCTCATTAAAAGCTCAATTTTTTTTGGGTTGGATACCCGAATTCTTGAGTCCTTAATTTTTAAAGCTGGGGTTTTTTTAAGTTTTTTTAATAATTGTCTGTAATATCTATAGGCCATAAAAACTCCAAATTTGGCTTCGATAGGTAATTTTTTTATACCACTTAATCCTTTTTCAAAATCATTTTCAATATCATCGATAATACTTTGCTTTGAAGTTTCATTTAAATTATTCAAATCAGTATTTGGAAAATAGGTTCTATTCAAATTATCATGGTCAGCTTTTAAATCTCGTAAAAAATTCACCTTTTGGAAAGCCGAACCCAAAGCCATTGCAGTATCCTTAAGTTCTTCATATTTTTCATTATCGCCTTTTACAAAAACTTTCAAGCACATAAGTCCCACAACATCAGCAGAGCCATATATATAAGCTTTAAATTCCTCTTCATTTAAATAGGTGTTTTTGTACAAATCTGTACGCATACTTTTCATAAAGGCGTCTACGAGTGCTTTATCGATATTGTATTTGTGATGGGTATGTTGAAATGAGTTTAAAATAGGATTTAAACTGATTTTATTTTTTAAAGCTAATTCTAAATCATCATAAAACCTATTAAAGAGGGCTTCCTTATCAAACTCATGAAACGAATCAACTATCTCATCTGCAAAACGAACAAAACCATAAATATTGTAAATATCGCTTCTAATAGATTTGTATAACATTTTTGTAGCAAGTGAAAAAGACGTGCTATATGTTTTTGTAACCAACTTGCTAGAGCTGTATGATACGGTATCAAATAATGTTTTCATACTAAATTGTTATGATGTTTTGTTACTAAATCGGCTACTAGTTTTCCAGATATTAATGATGGTGGTACACCAGGTCCTGGAACAGTTAATTGACCCGTGAAAAATAAATTTTCAACCAATCTACTTTTTAATTTTGGCCTTAAAAAAGCCGTTTGTATTAAGGTATTTGCCATTCCGTAAGCATTACCTTTGTATGAATTGTAATCTTTAACAAAATCATTAACACAAAAACTTTCCTTAAATATAATATGATTTTTGACATTTTGGGAGGTTAAGTTTTCAAAACGGGTCATTATTTTGTTAAAATATAAGTCTCTTAATTCTTGTGTATCTTCCAAACCCGGAGCCAATGGAATTAAAAAAATACCAGCTTCTTTACCTTTCGGAGCAGAAATTTCATCAGTCTTACTGGGAAAACTTGCATAAAATAATGGATTTTCAGGCCATTTAGGAGTATCATAGATGGCTTCTGCATGAACATCAAAATCGACATCGAAAAATAGTGTATGATGGTTTACATTTATTAATTTTTTATCAAAACCAACATAAAAAAGTAGGGAGGAGGGTGCAAATGTTTTCTTATTCCAATAATTTTCGGAATATTGCCTATATGGAGAATCTAAAAGGGTTTCTGTGTGATGATAATCTGCACCACTCACAACAATATCAGACTTGAATTCTTCTCCATTTGAAATTAATCCTTTTGCGTTCCCGTCTTTAACAATTATTTTTTCAATATTTGAGCTGGTTTTTATTGTAACGCCTAGTTCTTTTGCTAAATTTTCTATGGAAAGTATAACCTCGTACATACCTTTTTTCGGATGAAAAGTACCTAAGCCAAAATCAGCATAATTCATAAAACTGTAGAAAGAAGGTGTGTCGCTAGGTTTTGCACCTAAAAAGAGAACTGGGAACTCAAGGATTTTTACTAATCTTTCATTGTTAAAAGCCTTTCTAACATCTTTTTTTATGGTGCTAAAAAATTGGTTGATTTTTTTAATGGTTGCAGGTGTAATAAGTTCTAGTGGCGATACCCCTGGATTATAAACCAAATCCTTTATTGCTATATCATAGTTGTTTTTGGCTTTATTAATAAATTTATTGAGTTTTTTAGAACTCCCAGCTTCTTCTTTTTCAAAAGCTTTTTTGATTTTTTCTAAGGTATCTTCAATGGTTATGTAATCATCTTTCCCAAAATAAACACTGTAAGCTGGATTTAACTTTTCGAGTGTATAATAATCAGTTGGTTTTTTACCAAAGTCTGAGAAGAAACGCTCAAATACATCGGGCATCCAATACCAAGTTGGGCCAATATCAAATGTGAAACCATTTTTTTTTAGTTGTCTAGCACGACCACCAATAGTGTCGTTTTTTTCAAAAACTGTTACCTTATATCCTGCTTTTGCTAAATAACATGATGCGGCTAATGAAGAAAATCCAGAACCAATAATGCTTATTGTTTTATACATATTGTTTAGTAAATATAATTTGAAGTTAAACAAAAAAAGAAAAATATTTACAATTGTTCAACTAGCTTTTCAATGGAATTAAATATACTTACTTTTTGAGGAATATTATCAGCATTAAAATCAATTAATTTAGGGCCTAAAAGCATGAAATTTGTGTTATGTTTCTCTAATAATAAATTATTAAATTTATCAATATACTCAGAAATATTTTCTGCTTCAGGATACACCGTAAAATAAGATAAAAATGTAACCTCTTCAAAAAAGTCCAATAAATCCGTTAAACTTTCCATGGGTACACTTTCACCTAAAAATATGGTATGATAGCCTTTACTTCTAAGTTGATAATTCACAAACAATAAACCGATATCATGAATTTCATTTTCAGGCAAAAAGAGAACAAATGTTTTAGTTGTAGGTTTTGGTTCTAGTAGTTGTAATCTTTCTATGTTTATTAGAATTTTTTGCTTGATATGTACAGATAAAAAATGTTCATGAGACGGAGTAATTGTGTTGGTTTGCCAAAGCAATCCAATTTCATTTAGAAGGGGTAAAAACACTGAATAAAATATTTCACTAAATGTTTTATTTTCTAAAAGATTATTATAAGTGCTGTAAAATAAAACTTGGTCGAAGTTTATCATGGCCATTTTTAAGGCATTTATGGCATGGTCTTCAACTTTCGCCCGCGACGCTATTTCCCTAACTCTAATAGGTATTTCTTCTTCCTTTAAACTTGCAATTTTGGAAATTTTCAGCCCATTATTGTTTAGATAAGATATGTTTAAAAGCTTTTGGAAGCTAGTTAAACTATAATTTCTAATGTTGGTGTCTGTTCTATCCGGACTTAATAAATTGTATCGTTTTTCCCAAATTCTGATAGTGTGGGCTTTAATTCCAGTAAGGTTTTCTAAATCTTTAATACTAAAATTTACCTTAATATTGTTCATTAATATTTAATTTATGTTAAACAAAAATAAACATAAAAATGTAAACTTTGTAAATTACTTGCTAAAAGTCATAGTAAAAAGTAAAAAAGTTTTGTTTACCAAAGTGAAAATAAAAATATCTTATTAAGAAGTGCGCACGAGAAGACTCGAACTTCCACATCCTTAACGGATACCAGCCCCTCAAGCTGGCGCGTCTACCAATTCCGCCACGTGCGCATTAAAATGAGATGGCTAAAATAGAAAAAGTTACATAATGAAACTTATTTCATTTAAAAAAAATCAATATCCTTTTTACTCACCAATTTCATAAACAAATAAAGATAATCTTATCTATATGAGTTTGTAAAAAATACCATAAAGAAAAAACCTTGATAATCAATAAATTATCAAGGTTTTTATTTAGTCTTTTTGTGACCGGGCTGGGGCTCGAACCCAGGACCCTCTCCTTAAAAGGGAGATGCTCTACCAACTGAGCTACCAGGTCATTTGTAATATACAACATCTTCCCGTTTGCGGGTGCAAATATAAAATCTTTAATTAATAAAACCATACTTTTTTTAAAGAATTTTTCGTTTTTTTGCATCTTGTTGGTCTATGTTTTTAATAATCAATTTATAGCATAAAAATGATAATAGTTTTAATTGGGTATATGGCTTCTGGAAAGTCTACTATTGGGAAAAAATTGGCTAAGAAATTGAATTATAAATTAATAGATCTAGATGATTTTATTGAAGAAAAAGAAAACTTATCTGTAGCGGATATTTTTAAAAACAAAGGCGAAATTTATTTCAGGAAACAGGAAACTTTCTATTTAAAAGAGTTACTTCAATCAAAAAGCAATATTGTTTTGTCTTTGGGCGGAGGCACACCTTGCTTTGGAAATAATATGGGAATCATATTAGGGGTACAAGATGTAACAAGTATTTATTTGAAAGCTTCAATAGGAAAATTGGTTAAAAACCTTATGAAGAAAAAAGATAAGCGACCTTTAATTGCTCATATTGAGACTAAGGAAGCTTTGGCTGAATTTGTTGGGAAACATTTGTTTGAGCGTGTACAATTTTACAATCAATCTGAATTTCATATTAAAACCGATGGTAAAAGTAAAAAGGAAATTGTTGAAGAAATAGTTTTAAAGCTATTCTAAAACGGCTTCAAAGTTTTTGCCTTCTAAAACCACATTTACATGCTCATGTAATGAAGTGGAAAGTGAAATGCCTTTAAAATCGGCTTTTACAGGATATTTTTTATGGTTTCTATTAACCAAAACAGCAGTTTTAAATTGCTTTAATGGTACATTTAAAAAATGTTTAACGCCATATATTAGTGTGGTTCCTGAGTTTAAAACATCATCAACAAGTATGACGGATTTGTTTTTGTAATCATCTTCATGAATTGATGTTTTAACTTCTTGTAACGGATTTTTTTTATTGATGCTAACTTTACAAAGCACTGGATTGATATTAGATATTTTTTGAAGTGCCGTTTTTAATTTTTTCGCAAAAACATAACCGTTCTTATCAATACCAGCCAATATAATTTCTTTCTCATTGACATTGGTCTCATAAATTTGAAAAGCTATACGCCTAATTTTATGATTAATTTCATCATGATTAAGGATAACATTATTCTTAACGGTCATAATAATTTGATTAAAAAGTTAAATTATAAAATTACTCATTTTCATCTGTAAAATCATCAATATCTCTCCTATCTTTTTTTGTAGGTCTACCGCTTCCTTTTTTTCTGTAGTAGTCTTTCGAGTATTTTAAAAGCTCTTTGGCTTCAAACTGTTCTTTTGGAGTAATATCAGTCCTATAAATATCAACTAATTTTGCGCCAACTCTACTTTCAGGAATATCATTAACGGTAAGCTTGTAGTTTATTTGGTCTTTTCTTAACTCAATGATATCTTGGGCATAAACTTCTCTGCCAGGTTTTGCAATATCTTGGTTTATGCGAACTTGCCCCTTCTTGCAAGCTGTTGTAGCAAGCGTTCTTGTTTTGTAATATCTCATGCACCATAAATACTTATCTATCCGCATATAATTATTCTAAAAACTACGTTAATGTTGTTGTGCAAGATTATATTAAAATTGTATCTTGCGACCTCAAAAATAAGCAATAATGAAACACTCATAACTAAAAAATTTATTCACCTATAAAATTATTTGTTTGAATGTTACATATGACTGCTAAAAAAAGAAATAAATTGTATCAAATGAAAAAAGGAAAAGTAGCTTTATTAATTTTATGTTTATTTGTTGGTTTTTTGTCATGTAAAAAAGATGATGTTTTAGTTGTTCCTGAAATTGTAATAAGAGATAGAGCAGAACAGCAAATCATTGATAACGATTCTATACTTGCTTATTTGGAGACACATTACTACAACAAAAGTGAGTTTGAAGGAAACACCAATCCTAAAATAGCAGATTTAACAATAACTAAAATTACTGACGAAGTTATTTCAAGCGATGCCGATTCGTTACTTATCAATGCTGTTGAAACCCATACAGTAGCCTATGCCGATACAGATTATGAATACTATATTTTAAGAATAAACCAAGGAGGAGGAGAAGGTTCTCCAAATTTTTCAGATACTGTTCGTGTAATTTATGAAGGATTTACCCTTGATGATAAAGTATTTGACAGTGCCGTAACTGAAGTAGATTTTGATTTGGTGGGAAATGGTCAAACGACATTTGGTTTAGTGCCTATTTGGAGAAAGGTTATTCCGCAGTTTGAAACTGCAGAAGGATTTGATGAGTTGGGAGATGGAACAATAGCTTATTATAACCATGGAACAGGTGTTATGTTTGCACCTTCGGGCTTAGGCTATTTTTCGAATGCAACGGGTTTAATTCCAGCGTATTCCCCTTTAATATTTAAGTTTGAATTGTATCATATGTTTGTAAATGACCATGATAATGATGGCATTCCTTCCTATTTAGAAGACCTAAATGGAGATGGGGAATATATAGTTAATTATGCTGATTTAACTGATGATACCGACGATGATACTGATGGAGACGGAACTCCTAACTATGTTGATTCAGATGATGATGGAGATGGTATCTTAACGATTTATGAAGACATTAATAAAGATGGGGATCCAACAAATGATGATACCAATGGTAATAGTATACCTAATTATCTAGATAGAGATGATATAGAATCCAATAGAAATAATTAAACAAAAAACCTCGCAATTTGCGAGGTTTTTTGTTTTAATAAATTATCCACAAATACTTATAGTATAAGCGACAAACTCAAAATCAATTGGTCTGGTCTTGTATCTAGTCTACTAGTGCCAATTCCATTATTACTTAAAAAAGTAGCTTCATTATCACTAAAACCACGTTCGTATCTTAAATCGATACCAAGTTTGTTAAGGTTTAAGCCTATGCCAAAATTCAAGCCTACTGTGAAATCATTTTCAACATCATTTATGGCAATGCCATCAAACTCTGAATCCAAAATATATTGAAAATAGGGGCCTCCAAATACACTCACCGGACCTAAAACTTTTAAACCAACCAACATGGGCGCATCAAGTTTTTTCATATTAAAACTATCATCGTTGTAATCACTTTTGGTACTGGTATAAACCAGTTCTGGTTTAAAATATACTTGATTTCCAATTTTACCAAATATGCCAATGTGGTATCCAACATTTCTGTCCGGATTTTTTGCGTTTGCACTAACCGATTCAAAATAGTTTCCATTGGTATTGTAATTTAAACCAGCTTTTAAGCCAATACCAGTTGCAGATTGCGAGATTACTGTTGTTGGGATAATGATGGCAATCAATAAAATAAAAAATAGATTTCTCATAATGTTCGTTTTTAAGATTTTGTAAATATTATCAAAAACGTTGCCAAAAGCATATTATTTTCTTTCATTGAATCATTTTCATTTTTCAGTTATTTATCTTTACTTCTAAATTTCATTTTATAAATGAGAGTCAATGAACCTCATATTAACCTAGGAAACCTATTTTTAAATTAAAAAAATATGTAGGTTTGCCATCTATTTATAGAGAATTACAAATGAAGTTTGAATTAAAAGGGAAAGACTCTCAAAGTAGAGCAAGAGCAGGTAATATTACCACAGATCATGGTGTTATTGAAACACCTATTTTTATGCCAGTAGGTACGGTGGCTACTGTAAAAGGTGTTCATCAAAGGGAGTTAAAGAACGATATCAATCCGGATATTATTTTAGGAAACACCTATCACTTGTATTTACGTCCCCAAACCCAAGTTTTAGAAAGAGCTGGGGGTTTGCATAAGTTTATGAATTGGGATAGAAATATACTAACCGATTCTGGAGGTTATCAAGTATATTCGTTGTCGGCAAATAGAAAAATTAAAGAAGAAGGCGTTAAGTTCAAATCGCATATAGATGGTAGTTACCATACATTTACTCCAGAGAATGTTATGGAAATTCAACGAACTATAGGTGCAGATATTATTATGGCTTTTGACGAATGTACACCTTATCCTTGCGATTATAATTATGCAAAACGCTCAATGCATATGACCCACCGATGGTTGGACAGATGCATCAATCATTTAGAGAAAACACCTTTAAAATATGGTTATAATCAAGCTTTTTTTCCAATAGTCCAAGGTAGTACATATAAAGATCTACGCCAGCAATCTGCTGAATATATTGCTAATGCAGGAGCTTTTGGTAACGCTATTGGAGGATTATCAGTTGGAGAACCTGCTGAAGACATGTATGCTATGACTGATGTGGTTTGCGCTATTTTGCCAGAAGATAAACCTCGATATTTAATGGGCGTAGGTACACCTATCAATATTTTGGAGAATATTGCGTTAGGTGTAGACATGTTTGATTGCGTTATGCCAACTAGAAATGCCAGAAATGGTATGTTGTTTACAGCTAATGGAACCATTAATATTAAAAACAAAAAATGGGAGCAAGATTTTTCACCAATTGATGAAATGGATATAACTTGGGTTGATACCGATTACTCAAAAGCCTACTTACGTCATTTATTTACAGTGAACGAAAGATTGGGCGCCCAAATAGCAACCATTCACAATTTAGGATTTTATTTATGGTTGGTTCGAGAAGCAAGAAAACATATATTAGCAGGAGATTTTAAAACATGGAAAGATAGCATGGTAAAACAAATGGATAAACGTTTGTAAATAAATATGAAGATTTTAGATTGGTACATATTAAAAAGATATTTGTTTACATTTTTCATGATGTTACTGTTGTTTATCCCTATTGGTATAACAGTACATTTAGCGGAAAAAATTGGAAAGATTTTAGAGAATGAAGTTCCTATTGGCGAAGTACTTTGGTATTTTTATGATTTTACCATCTACTTTGCTCACCTTTTATTCCCTCTGTTTTTATTTCTATCAGTTATTTGGTTTACTTCAAAACTTGCCAATAATACCGAGGTTATTGCATTTTTAAGTTCTGGTGTATCATTCTCCCGCTTTTTGAGACCTTACATGATTGGCGCCTTTATTGTTGGTATTTTAGCTATATTACTGGGGTTATTTTTAGCGCCTAAGGCAAGTGAAGGCTTTAATGATTTCAGTTATAAATACTTTAAAAAAGGAACAATAGCAGTTAATAACACTAATGTATTTAGGCAAATAAATGATAATGAAATTATTTATGTTAGTAGTTTTGATGTAAAAAATAGTTTGGGAAGTAACTTTACTTTAGAACATTTTGAAGACAACGAGCTTAAATATAAAATATCAGCAAATAGTATTAGATATATAGAGGAAGACAGTCTTTATAGATTGACTAATTATGTTAAAAGAGATATTGGGGTCAATGAAGATAAATTGGAAATTGAAAGAAGAAAAGACACTATTTTTGATTTTGAAGTTGATGATTTAATCCCCGTTATTTACGCTGCTGAAACAAAAATGTATGGCGATTTAAAACGGTTTATAGCTAAGGAAGAGGCTAGGGGTTCATCAAATGTTGGACGTTTTAAATTAGTGCTTTACAGAAAATGGAGTTTACCTGTTTCAGTATTTATTCTCACAATTATTGCTGTGGCGGTGTCTTCAATAAAAAGACGTGGAGGTATGGGAGTTAATCTCGCAGTTGGTATATGTATAGCAATGGTATTTGTATTTTTTGATAAAATATTTGGAGTCATGGCAGAACAATCCGATTTTTCACCAATCATTGCTGTATGGTTTCCTAACTTCATTTTTGGTATTTTAGCAATATATCTTTTGTATAATGCCAAACGCTAATCTTAAGAATTATTTACATCTACATTTTTTAGTTTTTATTGCTGGTTTTACGGCTATTTTGGGTGAATTGATTACCATTAAGGCAGTAGCTTTGGTTTGGTATAGAATGCTTATGGCTGCATTTTTAATTTTTATTTATGTTAAAGTAGCTAAGGTTAAATTACAGATAAGACCAAAAGCCATACTAAGGCTTTTCATAGCAGGTATTATAATAGCATTGCATTGGATTACTTTTTTTGGATCCATTGATGAAGCCAATATATCCATAGCTTTGGCTATGTTTTCTACAGGCGCTTTTTTTGCGTCTTTTATTGAGCCCATTATATACAAACGCGCAATAATTTGGTATGAGATTATTTTTGGAATAATTGTAGTTGCTGGGGTTTTTATAATAACTCAAAGTGAGATGAAGTACTTAACAGGTATTATTTTAGGGATTTCTTCTGCGTTTCTTTCCTCATTATTTGCAGTATTAAATGGGAGTTTTTTAAAGCAGCATACAGCTACTGTTATTTCATTTTATGAATTTTTAAGTGGGGTCTTGTTCATTTCAATTTATATTTTGTTTTTTGGTGAAGGATTTTCAAAAGAGTTTTTTAATATAAGTAAACCAGATTTTATATACCTTTTTATTTTAGCATCAATCTGTACAGCCTATGCATTTATAGCGGCTGTTTATGTTATGAAATTAATTACGCCCTACACAGTTGTTTTAACTTATAATTTGGAGCCAGTTTATGGAATTATATTGGCCATAATTCTGTTTCCTGAAAAAGAAAAAATGAGCATTAATTTTTATTATGGTACTGCGATTATAATAAGTGTAGTATTATTGAACGCTATTTTAAAATACAGAAGAAAACTAAAAAGTAATCTTACTTAACCCTATATGCAAATTAAAGTTTTTATATTTGTACACTAACCAAAATGTAAACAAACTAATAAAATTCTTATGGAATATTTAGAATTTGAACTCCCAATAAAAGAACTAGAAGACCAGCTACAAAAATGTAAAGTAATTGGTGAGGAAAGCGAAGTTGATGTTACCGAGACATGTGCACAAATCGAAAATAAACTTAAAGACGCTAAAAAGAATATTTATAAAAACCTAACGCCTTGGCAGCGTGTACAGTTATCGCGTCACCCAAACAGACCTTATACTTTAGACTATATAAAGGCCATCTGCGGAGAAACTTTTTTAGAATTACATGGCGATAGAGGCTTTAAGGATGACAAGGCTATGATAGGAGGTTTGGGAAAAATTGGAGACCAGAGTTTTATGTTCATAGGACAGCAAAAAGGAGTTAACACTAAAATGCGTCAATATAGAAACTTTGGTATGGCGAATCCAGAAGGTTATAGAAAGGCATTACGTTTAATGAAATCTGCTGAAAAATTTGGAATCCCTGTTGTTACACTTCTTGATACGCCAGGTGCCTATCCAGGTTTGGAAGCTGAGGAACGTGGCCAGGGAGAGGCCATTGCTAGAAATATTTTAGAAATGACTCGCTTAAAAGTACCAGTTATAACTATAGTTATTGGTGAAGGAGCTTCTGGCGGGGCATTGGGAATTGGTGTAGGAGATAAAGTTTTGATGCTGGAAAACACATGGTATTCGGTTATTTCGCCTGAATCATGCTCTTCTATTTTATGGCACAGTTGGGAGTATAAAGAACAAGCTGCTGAAGCTTTGAAATTAACGGCTGCCGATATGAAAAAGCTCAAATTAGTTGACGAGATTATCAAAGAACCTATTGGTGGCGCACACAGTGATCGAGAAAAAACATTTACATCAGTCAGTCATGCCATTGTTAAATGCTATGAGGAACTTAAAAACTTATCACCAAAAGATTTAGTGGCTAACCGCATGGAAAAATATGCTTCTATGGGCGTCTATAAAGACTAATACTTTAAAAATCATTACATAATAAAATCTGAAGTTTGATGCTTCAGGTTTTTTTATGCTTATTGACAATATTTGTAAGTTATTAACAGTTATATTGTTAATTAACGGTGAACAATCATCATCTATTTTCTGCTAAAAAACATCTTCTTTTTAATTACATTCGTAGCTATGAAACAACCCAACCAATTACAAGGATATAAAGTTGATAAAAGCACAATAATAAGTCTAGAAAAGGGAAAAATACCTCCTCAAGCACTTGATTTAGAAGAAGTTGTACTTGGTGCTATGATGATTGATAAAAAAGGGGTAGATGAGGTTATTGATATTTTAAGCCCTGAAGCATTTTACAAAGAATCACATCAACATATCTTTGAAGCAATATTTCAGTTATTCGAAAATAGCGAACCAATTGATTTATTAACCGTTTCAACCCAGTTAAAGAAAAATTCAAAATTAGAACTTGTTGGGGGTGATTTTTATTTAATTTCTTTAACTCAAAAAGTATCTTCTTCTGCGCATATTGAATTTCACGCCAGAATCATTTTGCAAAAATTTATCCAACGTAGTTTGATTAAAATTTCAAGTGAAATTATAGAAGACTCCTATGATGAAACTAAGGATGTTTTTGATTTATTGGATAAAGCCGAAGCTAAATTATACGAGGTAACTCAAGGCAATATTAAAAAATCCAGTGAAACAGCTCAAGATTTAGTAATACAAGCAAAAAAGAAAATTGAAGAAATTTCAAATAAAGAAGGATTAAGCGGTATTCCAACAGGGTTTGCCAAGCTTGATAAATTAACTTCGGGTTGGCAGCCATCCGATTTAATTATTGTAGCGGCACGTCCTGGTATGGGTAAAACGGCGTTAACACTTTCAATGGCTAGAAATATTGCCGTTGACCAAAACATACCAGTTGCCTTTTTCTCTCTTGAGATGGCATCAGTACAGTTGATTACACGTTTAATTTCGAGTGAAACTGGGTTGTCTTCTGAAAAATTAAGAACAGGGAAACTAGAAAAACACGAATGGGAACAGCTTAATGTAAAGGTGAAAGATTTAGAAAAAGCACCATTATTTATTGATGATACACCTTCGCTTTCTATTTTTGATTTACGTGCCAAAGCCCGACGATTATCATCACAGCATGGCATAAAATTGATTATGATTGATTACTTGCAATTGATGACTGGAGGAAGTAGCAACAGTGGAAATCGTGAACAGGAAATATCGATGATTTCTAGAAATCTTAAGGCTTTAGCTAAAGAATTGAATGTTCCAGTAATTGCATTATCACAGCTGTCGCGTGCGGTTGAAACTCGTGGTGGAAGCAAACGCCCATTGCTATCAGATTTACGTGAATCGGGTGCTATCGAACAAGATGCCGATATTGTTAGCTTTATTTATAGACCCGAGTATTATAAAATTGATGAGTGGGATGATGAAGAGCGTTCTCCAACTGAGGGTCAAGCAGAGTTTATAGTAGCTAAGCACCGTAATGGAGGTTTGGATAATATCCGTTTAAAATTTATTGGTCACTTAGGTAAGTTCGATAATTTAGATGATTTTGATTCACCTTTTGAGTTTCATTCTAAAATGAATGCTGCTGCAAACGATGATACTTTTAAATCTGATAATTTTAGAGCAAGCCCAGATCAAGCATTTGGTAGTTCTTTTAATGACGATGATGATAACGATGTACCGTTTTAAACAAACTACTATTAAACTCCGCATAAACAAGTAAAATTTAGTTATCTTTCGGTCTATGAAAAAGACCCTGATCATCATTTTATTATTGTTTTTTAGCAAAATTCATGCATCCTACATTCTTATTCCAATGGATGCTGAAGGACAAAAAAATCATTTGAAAGCTTACGGAATTACTTATTGGACATTAAATAAGCAGCTAAAAGTAAAATGGCTTTTGAATTATAGAGGCGGCTCTTTTTTGCTTCCTGATACCGAGGAAATTCAGCGAGAATGCCAGATTAGAGGAGTGTCTTTTGAGGTTATTTCAAATGCAAAAGCTGCAAACATTTTGGAAGATATCTCTAGCCCTAGCCAAAATATGGAAGCTGTAGTTTTAGAAAAAGCACCAAAAATAGCAGTTTATACACCTAACGGAAAGCAACCTTGGGACGATGCCGTTACCATGGTTTTAACTTATGCCGAAATACCGTATGAAACTATTTATGATGAAGAAGTATTAAACGATGGGCTGTTGCTATTTGACTGGTTGCATCTGCACCATGAAGATTTTACTGGTCAATTTGGCAAATTCTACGCACAATACAGGGCCCATGCATGGTACATGGAAGAAAAAAAGGATGCGGAGGCCTTAGCAGAAAAATTAGGTTACAATAAAGTATCAGATGAAAAATTGGCGGTTGCTTTAAAAATAAGAGATTATGTAATTGGTGGTGGTTTTATGTTTGCTATGTGCAGTGCTACTGATAGTTTTGATATTGCATTGTCAGCTGAGGGCGTAGATATTTGTGAACCCATGTTTGATGGTGATGGAACCGACCCTGGCTATCAAAATAAAATAGATTATAATAATACGTTTGCCTTTACAAATTATACACTGGAACGTAGTCCATTAATTTATGAGTTTTCATCAATAGATATGACCAGAAAGCGTATGATTCCAAAAACTTCAGATTATTTTTCACTTATGGAATTCTCAGCTAAATGGGATCCAATTCCAACTATGTTATGCCAAAACCATACAGCTTTGGTAAAAGGTTTTATGGGACAAACAACATCTTTTGCCAGAGACGAAATAAAATCAAATGTATTGATTATGGGTGAAACAAAAGCAAATGGAGAAGCCAAATATATTCATGGTGTCAAAGGAAAAGGTTTTTTTACTTTTTATGGTGGGCACGATCCAGAAGATTATCAACATAGGGTAGGAGATGCTAAAACAGAACTCGATTTGCATCCAACATCACCAGGTTATAGGCTTATTTTAAACAATGTATTATTTCCTGCCGCCAGAAAGAAAAAGCAGAAAACTTAACGATAAGCATGAAATTTTTTCAGAAAGAACTTCAATTAAAATCCTATAAACGTGGATTTCACTTAATTACTAATGAAATACTTGAGGCGATTCCGGGAATAAATCAAATAAATAAAGGGCAATTACAAGTTTTTATTAAGCATACATCGGCAAGCTTAACAATAAATGAAAATGCCGATTACACCGTTAGAGAAGATTTTGAAAGTCATTTTAACAAAATGGTCCCAGAAAATGAACCATGTTTTAAACATACTTTTGAAGGTTCTGACGATATGCCAGCACATATTAAAGCTTCATTGCTTGGTGCTTCAATTCAAATTCCTATAACCAACGGAAAATTAAATTTGGGTATTTGGCAAGGTATTTATTTGTGCGAGCATAGGAATTTTGGGGGCTCCAGAAAAATAGTAATTACGACTTTTGGAGTTTAATGATATTATTCTTTAGGAATTAGAAATAAAGTTAAGTTATACAATAGTATCCATTAGGATATTTTACATTAAAAACTTGTTTAACATTCTTCCGAGGCAAAAAATTGAAAATATGTTGCCCAATTATTACCAGGAAAATTACACCCATCTCCCCAAGCAGTTTCAGAATTGTTTTTTTGAATCAGCTTTCGAACTAACCACAGCATATGCAGCTATGTAGGTTCCTTTTGACATAGGAACTAAGTAGGAAATCGTGTAAGTACACTCTAATTCATCATCTCCATACTCTAATTGACCTTTCTTTGGATTTCCACTTTTAGACATCGGGAATTTTTTGGATTATCTACAACAGATAAAAGAGTAGAGGTTAAACAGAAGTTTTTGTAGGTAATGCTATATGTAATCTCATAATTTGTATCAAGAACTCTAACAGAAACTTGACCAACATTTATATGCTGTCCTGCATATAGGGTTCTGCTGTAGATTTAATATTTCATTCAGACCGATACATACAGTATGCTTCAAAAACATTTAGAACATTTATTAAATCCAATCCTTTGGTAATCCAATCTATGAGTAGAAAGAGAAATTGTTGGGACAATGCTGTTGCTGAATCCTTCTTTAAAACATTAAAGGTAGAACTTATTTATGGTGATGATTTTAAAACCATAGAGCAGGCTAAAACTGCTGTTTTTGAGTACATCGAAATATGGTACAATAGGAAACGTTTACACTCCTTTTTAGGGTATAAAACTCCTTATGAAGTAGAACAAGAATTTTATCAAATTAAAAACGTGGCATAGGTCTTAAAAAAAATGTCCGACTTTTTATTGCAAGTCTACAAACTTACTGTTTCTTAATTAAAGCAAAGTTTCCAGAAAATTAACAAATAAAAAATCCAACTCTTACGAATTGGATTTTTATTAAGCGAAAATATGTTTTACAATAGGCGAAACGCCTTATTTTACTTTCTCTATTACAGCTTTAAAAGCCTCAGGGTTATTCATAGCTAAATCTGCTAAAACCTTACGGTTTAGTTCAATATCATTAGCTTTTAATTTTCCCATAAATTGAGAATAAGATAAACCATGTTCTCTGGCTCCAGCGTTAATACGGGCAATCCATAAAGCACGGAATGTTCTCTTTTTGTTTCTACGGTCTCTGTACGAGTATTGCATCGCTTTATCAACCGCATTTTTTGCTACTGTCCAAACGTTTTTACGACGTCCGAAAAAGCCTTTTGCTTGTTTTAGAACCTTTTTTCTTCTGGCTCTTTTTGCTACAGAATTTACTGATCTTGGCATAATTTAATTGTTTTTTGTAGTAGGCGGTTAATTGCTTAACACTTTTATGTTGCCTAGCTCCAGGGTTTATAAATTGTTTTAACCGGTTAAAACGTTGTTACTTTAAACGTAACATGGTTTTAACATTGTTCTCATCTGCCTTATCCACTAAGGTATCATGAGTTAAAGCAAGTTTACGCTTTTTAGACTTCTTTGTTAAGATGTGGCTTTTAAAAGCGTGCTTTCTTTTAATCTTACCAGTACCAGTTAACTTAAAGCGTTTTTTGGCACTAGATTTTGTTTTCATTTTAGGCATTTTTTCTCCTAGTTTTTAATTATCGCTTAATTACTTCAATGCTGAATTCATTTCAGCATCTTATTTTTAATTTCTTTTCCTTTTTCTGAATTAGAAATATGTACTTACTTTTTTGGAGCAATAAACATAGTCATACGTTTACCTTCTAATCGAGGCATTTGCTCAACTTTCCCAAATTCTTCAAGGTCTTGTGCCAATCTTAACAATAAAATTTGACCTTGTTCTTTGAATATGATAGAACGTCCTTTAAAAAACACAAAAGCTTTTAATTTTGCACCTTCTTTTAAGAACTTTTCAGCATGTTTCTTTTTAAATTCGTAATCATGGTCATCAGTTTGAGGGCCAAAACGAATTTCTTTGATGGTCACTTTAGTAGCCTTAGCCTTTAAAGCTTTATCGCGTTTCTTTTGCTCATAAAGAAACTTTTTATAATCCATAACTTTACAAACAGGAGGTTCTGCATTTGGTGAAATCTCTACAAGATCCAATTCTTGCTCATTCGCTATTCTCATAGCATCACCTTTGGTATAAATACCAATTTCTACGTTGTCTCCAACTATTCTTACTTTTTGAGCGGTAATCTTAGAGTTTATTTTATGTTTATCCTCTTGTGAAACCCTTCTAGGTTCCTGTCGTCTTCTAATTGCTATGGCGTTATGGTTTTAAATTAAACTTTATTTTTATTTAAACGCTTTTAACGTTTTATTAATCTCTTTTTTTATTATTTTATTGAATTCTTCAACAGAAATCATACCTAAATCTGTACCACCATGCTGGCGTACAGTAATTTTGTTTTCTTGCTCTTCTTGTTCACCAATGATAATCATATAGGGGTGTTTCTGCATTTCGGCTTCCCGAATTTTCTTTCCTATAGTTTCATTTCTGTGGTCAACGAGGGCGCGAATTTCGTCATTTTCTAGCAAATTTAAAACTTTTTGAGAGTATTTTTCATATTTCTCACTAATTGAAAGAATAATAGCTTGGGTTGGCATCAGCCAAAGCGGAAAATTTCCTCCCGTATGTTCTAATAATAACGCTACAAAACGTTCCATACTTCCAAAGGGAGCACGATGAATCATGATGGGTCTATGGAGTTCGTTATCACTACCTTTATAAGTTAGTTCGAATCGTTCAGGTAAATTGTAATCAACTTGAATGGTGCCAAGTTGCCAACGTCTCCCTAGAGCATCTTTCACCATAAAGTCTAACTTCGGACCATAAAAAGCAGCTTCACCAGTTTCAATAACAAAATCTAAACCTTTATCGGTAGCTGCGTTAATAATGGCTTGTTCTGCTTTTTCCCAATTCGCTATATCACCTATATATTTATCGGGATTTTCAGGATCTCTTACGGAAACTTGTGCCGTAAAATTTTCAAACCCAAGAGAACCAAATACATAAAGGACTAAATCGATAACATCTTTAAACTCTTTATCTAATTGTTCCGGGGTACAAAATAAATGGGCATCATCTTGAGTAAATCCTCTAACACGTGTTAATCCGTGAAGCTCACCGCTTTGTTCGTATCTATAAACCGTTCCAAACTCGGCAAAACGCTTAGGTAAATCTTTATAACTCCATTGGCTGCTTTTATAAATTTCGCAGTGGTGTGGGCAGTTCATTGGTTTTAGTAAAAACTCCTCATCTTCCTTAGGTGTTTTAATTGGTTGAAAACTATCTTCACCATATTTAGCATAATGACCCGAAGTTACATAGAGTTCTTTCTGCCCTATATGTGGGGTAACCACCATTTCGTATCCAGCTTTCTTTTGTGCAGCTTTCAAAAAGTTTTCTAGACGCTCGCGTAAGGCAGCACCTTTTGGAAGCCACAAAGGTAAACCTTGGCCAACTTTTTGAGAAAACGTAAAAAGTTCTAACTCTTTACCAAGTTTTCTATGGTCACGTTTTTTAGCTTCCTCTAAAAGCTCTAAATATTCAGTAAGGTCTTTTTGTTTAGGGAAAGAAATACCATAAACTCTAGTTAACTGTGGTTTATTTTCATCACCTCGCCAATAAGCACCAGCAACACTTAAAATTTTAACAGCTTTAATGATGCCTGTATTTGGTATATGTCCACCACGGCATAAATCTGTAAAAGTTGAGTGGTCACAAAAAGTAATCGTGCCATCTTCAAGATTTTCAATCAATTCAGTTTTGAACGCATTATCTTCATATAGCTTTAAGGCTTCAGCTTTACTCGCAGAACGCATTTTAAAATCGTGCTTTTCACGAGCAATCCCCAACATTTTATTTTCAATAGCCTTGAAATCTTTCTCAGAAATACTGTGCTCACCAAAATCTACATCGTAATAAAAACCATTTTCAATTGCGGGACCAATGGTTAGTTTAGACCCTAGATACAATTCTTCAATAGCTTGTGCCAAAACATGTGCAGATGAATGCCAAAAAGCCTTTTTGCCCTCATCATCCCTCCAAGTAAATAATATTAAGGAACCATCAGTGGTCAAAGGTGTAACAATCTCAATGGTAACCCCATTAAATTTGGCCGAAATTACATTTCGCGCAAATCCCTCACTAATGCTATTAGCAACATCTATTGGTGTAACGCCCTCATTAAACGTTTTCACACTGCCATCAGGTAATGTTATTTTTATCATTAAAATAAATTATAATCCGGCTGCAAAGATAATAGTATAAACAAATACACACAATATATATGTATCTATTTATAAGCGTATACAATAATTCATATTAAATATTAGTTTTGTTCCCTTTTTTGGTCAAAAAGCGTGGATCCATTCACTACATCTTTTTTTGGACCTAAAAAAAAGATGCATTTCCTATCCCTAACACAACTGAAAAAGTACTCGAAAAGTTTATTGGTTCAGAAAGGGTTGTAGGAAAATAGGAAAAAGCCCATTGTCCAGAAATGGATTTTGGTGTCATAATAGATTACAAATGCGTTGTTTTTTGGTTATTCCATACAGGCCATCATCAAAAACAGGTTATAACTTACAGTAAACAAGGGAGTTGTGTTAGGTTAAAAAAA
>JBMTVT010000039.1:0-23743 GCA_049451635.1 Tamlana sp.
CATTATAAGTAACATGAGCATAATCTTCATCACCTAAATTATTTGGTTCACCATTTTTCCAGTTTGCATAATTTGGTGTAGAACCATTGGGTCCACCATTCCAAAAAATAGTACCTGCTTCAGGTCCAGTAACCCATCTCCAAACGCCTTCAGTTTGTGCATCACTACCACCAATCCAACCAGCTCCTGCGGCTTGTTCTCCAGCTAATTGAGCCTCCTCAGGATAAAGAATAGTCGCTAAATACCCTTGCCAACCATAATAATATAATGATTCTGCTTCTAATTTAGCATCAGACCAAGTAATACCTAATGCAGAAACATATTGATAATAATGACCTGTCTTTGGTAAATAATTAGCATCTCCTATGGTAATTGAGAAAAATTTATTAGTAGGATTATTACTTGTACTTTTAAATACCACATCTTTTACTGCAGCTATTAAATCCAGATAACTTACCAAAGCCGATGTTACCCCAGACAATGTAAGCTTGCCCTCATTTGCACTCCATGAAGTTATTATTGCTGGATGAGAACCTGTAAGTATTAATGTATCTTCTCCTTGAACATATCCAGAAGATATTTGAATAAAAAGAGCTTCAATTTCGGTATCATCTGGATCTGTTATATTAAAATCGGTTACAATATTAATTTGGGTTTTTGGACAATAAGCCTGATTTCCAGTTGCCGTTAAGGTAGGTGCTACATTCTGTGACCAACAAGCAATTGTTAGCAAAAAAAAGACGCTATATAAGACCCTTACTTTTTTATTCATTTAAAAACATTAAAATACCTTTAAAGAAAATGATTATTTTTTGATTTAATAAATCTATCCGATGTTGAAGATTAAAAACACTATAAAATGTAAAATTATTAAAGTTTTTTTGCTTCTTCCCAAAAGACATCCATTTCTGCAAGTGACATTTCCTTTAGAGGTTTGTTCAAGCTTTTCGCTTTACTCTCTAAGTATTGAAATCGCTTTGAGAACTTTTTGTTGGTGCGCTCCAAAGCATTTTCGGGGTTTATATTTAAAAATCTAGCGTAATTTACCATAGAAAACATAACATCGCCATATTCGCTTTCCATAGCATCTTTATTACCATTTTCTACTTCTGTTTTAAACTCACGAAGTTCTTCTTCTACCTTTTCCCAAACTTGGTTTTGTTTCTCCCAATCAAAACCAACTCCTGCTACTTTCTCCTGAATTCTATTTGCTTTTACCAAAGCAGGCAAACTATTGGGAACCCCTTCCAATACACTTTTTTTACCCTCTTTTAATTTTAAATTTTCCCAATTACGCTTGACATCATCTTCATTTTCAACTTTCACATCCCCATAAATATGAGGATGCCTACTTATCAACTTCTCACAAATTGCATTGCAAACATCTGCGATATCAAAATCGTTAGTTTCGCTTCCTATCTTTGAATAGAAAACAATGTGCAATAAAACATCCCCTAATTCCTTTTTTACTTCTTCTAAATCATTGTCTAAAATAGCATCACCAAGTTCGTAAGTCTCCTCAATAGTTAGATGGCGTAGGGTTTCCATAGTTTGTTTTTTATCCCACGGACATTGTTCACGCAACTCATCCATTATGGTTAATAACCTATCAAAAGCTTTTAGTTGATTTTCTCTAGAATTCATGAAAAAGTGTTTTCGTAAAAATACAATTATATATAGTTTTAAATTC
This sequence comes from Tamlana sp., assembly GCA_049451635.1. GTDB lineage: Bacteria > Bacteroidota > Bacteroidia > Flavobacteriales > Flavobacteriaceae > JBMTVT01. The sequence goes on from JBMTVT010000039.1 coordinate 1,691, forward strand.
TTTTGAAACAAAAAAATCCAGCTTAAAAGCTGGATTTTTATTTATTTATAATCTAAAATATTAAGCATTTTCAGCAGCAATAAGATTTAGTGCAGAACCCGCTTTATACCATGCAATTTGAGCATTGTTATAAGTATGGTTTAATTTGATTAAATCTTTTGTCCCATCTAAATGAATAGCCTCTAATGTTAACTGTTTATCAGGAGCAAACTCATTTAAATCTGAGAAATTGAATGTATCATCTTCTTTTATTAAATCGTAATCTGCTTCATTGGCAAACGTTAATGCCAACATACCTTGTTTTTTAAGGTTTGTTTCATGGATACGAGCAAACGATTTTACAATTACTGCAGCAACACCCAAGTGTCTTGGTTGCATTGCAGCATGCTCACGGGAAGAGCCTTCACCATAGTTATGGTCTCCAACCACTATAGTTTTAATTCCTGCCTTTTTATATTCACGTTGTACATCTGGAACACCACCATACTCACCTGTTAATTGATTTTTTACAAAGTTTGTTTTTTGGTTGAAGGCATTCACAGCACCAATCAATGTATTGTTGGCAATATTATCTAAATGACCTCTAAAACGTAGCCATGGACCAGCCATTGAAATATGATCGGTTGTACATTTACCAAAAGCTTTGATTAGCAATTTTGCCCCTGTAATAGAATCTCCTATTGGTTCAAAAGGCCTTAACAATTGTAAACGCTCTGAATCATCTTTAACAACAACATTAACATGGCTTCCATCTGCTTCCGGTGCTAAATACCCATTATCTTTTACTTCAAAACCTTTTGGTGGCAATTCCCACCCTGTTGGTTCATCTAACATCACTTCCTCACCATTTTCGTTAATCAACTTATCTTTAAGCGGATTAAAATCTAAACGACCAGCTATAGCAATTGCCGCAGTTAACTCAGGTGAAGCTACAAAGGCATGCGTATTTGGGTTTCCATCAGCACGTTTTGCAAAGTTTCTGTTGAAAGAATGTACAATACTGTTTTTTGGTGCATTTTTAGGATCGCTATATCTTGCCCATTGACCAATACATGGTCCACAAGCATTTGTAAATATTTTAGCATCTAGTTTTTCAAAAACTTCAAGAATACCGTCACGCTCTGCAGTATAACGTACTTGCTCTGAACCTGGATTAATACCAAACTCTGCTTTAGTTTTTAAATTTTTGTCTAACGCTTGTTGGGCAATTGAAGACGCTCTTGATAAATCTTCATAAGAAGAGTTTGTACAAGATCCTATCAAGCCCCATTCAACTTTAATTGGCCAATCGTTTGCTTTTGCCTTTTCAGTCATAGCAGCACCAACCTCAGTAGATAAATCTGGGGTAAAAGGTCCATTTAATAGTGGGCCTAATTCTGATAAGTTAATTTCGATAACTTGATCGAAATATTGTTCTGGGTTTGCATAAACTTCAGGATCAGCTGTTAAGTGTTCTTTTACAGCGTTTGCAGCATCGGCTACATCTTCTCTATCAGTAGAACGTAAATAACGCTCCATAGATTCATCATAACCAAATGTAGATGTTGTAGCTCCAATTTCGGCCCCCATGTTACAAATAGTTCCTTTACCAGTACAAGACATGGCTGTTGCTCCAGGACCAAAATATTCAACAATAGCTCCCGTACCTCCTTTTACAGTAAGTATATCGGCTACTTTTAAAATGACATCTTTTGGTGCTGTCCAACCAGATAGTTTCCCTGTTAATTTAACTCCAATAAGTTTAGGGAATTTTAGTTCCCAAGCCATACCTGCCATAACATCAACAGCATCTGCACCACCAACGCCAATGGCAACCATTCCAAGTCCACCTGCATTTACGGTGTGAGAATCGGTACCAATCATCATACCTCCAGGGAAAGCATAATTCTCTAAAACTACTTGGTGGATTATGCCAGCACCTGGTTTCCAGAAACCAATGCCATATTTATTCGAAACAGACTCTAAAAAGTTAAAAACTTCACTACTTACATTATTGGCATGTTTTAAATCGGTTGCAGCTCCATCTTTGGCTTGAATTAGGTGGTCACAATGTACCGTTGTTGGTACAGCAACTTTAGGTTTTCCAGCTTGCATAAACTGTAGCAACGCCATTTGAGCTGTAGCATCTTGACAGGCAATTCTATCGGGTGCAAAATCTACATAATCCTTTCCTCTAGCAAAAGCCTTTGTTGGATTACCTTCCCATAAATGTGAATACAATATTTTTTCAGAAAGTGTTAATGGTTTTCCTACTATCTCACGTGCCTTATCTACACGCTCTGCCATTTTGGTGTAAACACCTTTTATCATATCAATGTCAAATGCCATAAAATATATTTTTGTTTGGTTTTTTAAAAGTTATGCAAAATTACGAAATTTATATATAAAGTTATTAAATAAAGCTTGCATAACAATATGCAGCTATATTTAATTATTATAGTGATATTATTATTTGATATGATTTACTAATTATCAGTAAATTCAAATTAAAAATGATGATTTATTAACTGTGGATTTTGTAATGCTTAAAACAAACTCTTAATAATTTGTTCCTCAGAAATACCTTCAGCTTCGGCTTTGTAGTTTTTAATAATTCGATGTCTTAAAATACTGTAAGCAACTGCTTGAACATTTTCAATATCAGGTGAAAATTTGCCGTGAATGGCCGCATGGGTTTTTGCCGCTAAAATTAAGTTTTGTGATGCTCTTGGACCTGCACCCCAATCTATATAGGTTTTTACTATATCTGGAGCAGTTTCAGAATTTGGCCTTGTTTTGCCAACTAATGATACAGCATATTCTATAACATTGTTAGCTACAGGAATACGACGTATTAAATGCTGAAAATCTATGATTTGTTGAGCTGAAAATAATGCGTTTATGGTTGCTTGAGTATCAGTAGTTGTTGTTTTTACAACTTCTACTTCTTCTTTAAATGATGGATAATCTAGATTGATAGCAAACATAAACCGGTCTAATTGTGCTTCTGGTAATGGGTAAGTACCTTCTTGCTCAATAGGGTTTTGCGTTGCCAATACAAAATATGGTAAATTTAATTTATAATGATGACCAGCAACAGTAACTGCACGCTCTTGCATGGCTTCTAAAAGAGCTGCTTGTGTTTTTGGCGGGGTTCTGTTTATCTCGTCCGCTAAAATGATATTAGCAAAAATAGGCCCTTTAATAAATTTGAAATGACGGTCTTCGTCTAAAATCTCACTTCCTAAAATATCACTGGGCATCAAATCTGGCGTAAATTGAATACGCTTAAAGTCCAAACCTAAAGCCTGTGCAATAGTATTTACCATAAGGGTTTTTGCTAAACCTGGAACACCTACCAATAAAGAATGCCCGCCAGAGAAAATAGAAATTAAAATTTGATTTACTACAGCCTCTTGACCAACAATAACTTTAGCTATTTCAGTTTTTAAATCTTTAAACTGCTTTACAAATTTTTCAATAGCAACGACATCAGACATATGTTTAATTTTTTAACCAGTTACTGGAAAAATTGCAATTTCTATATTCACCGCCAATTTTAATATAGGTGTCCAATATTTTTTCTTCTTGCCATTTTTCAATGGCCTTAATTTTTTTCTCATCAAGCGCCAATTGCTTAATTTTAAGAAAATCCCGGGCATATTTTGCTTGGTGTTCATCAATCCTGTCGGTTACCATTAATATTTTAAATTTGATGTTACCCGTTCTGTCTTGTTCACTTAACACTAAACTAACTTCGCCGTCTTTTAAGTTTTGAATTTGAGCATATAACTCAGGATCCATACGGGTTAACTCAAAATTATAATCTTGTGTTGTAGGATTTATTAATTGTCCACCATCATATTTCGTCTCCTTTTCATCACTAGCTTCTTTGGCAGCTTCAGCAAATGATATTTCTCCATTTACTATACGTTGTCTTACATTTTCAAGGCGTTCTTTGGCTTCGCTAATGGCTTCAGTAGACACTTTTGGAGTTAGTAAAATGTGGGCCACATCATATTCTTGCCCTCTTATTTTTTCAAGCATAACTATATGATATCCAAACTCGGTTTCAAAAGGTTCAGATATTTCACCTTCTTGTAATGCAAAAGCTACTTGCCTGAATTCTTTAACCATTCTAGGTTTTTTCTTGTTTAAAGTATACTTCCCTCCTTTACTAGCTGAACCAGGATCGTCTGAATATAACACTGCTTTAGAACGAAAACTGGCGCCATTTTCTAAAATATCGGCTTTAAACTGTTTTAAACGGTCTACAATCCTTTGCTTTTCATCTTCAGACACTTTGGGTTCGGCAACAATTTGGGCAACTTTAAGTTCGGTACCAAATGTTGGTCTTTCTACTTCTGGAATTTTATTAAAAAATTCTCTAACTTCTTCTGGGGTTATTTCAACATCATCAACAATTTTAGCTTGCATTTTTTGGGCCAATTGATTGGATTTTATAATCTCAAACATTTCATCCCTAAAGCTTTTTTCATCTTCTTTTTTATAAAACTCTAAAAGGCGTTCCATTGAGCCATTTACTTGTTGCAAAAACTGCTCAGTAGTATAATCTACTTGAGCTCTAATTTCTGCATCAGATACCTGGATACTATCTTGAATGGCATGGTGTGCATACAATTTGCTTTCCAGTAATTTACCAAACAGTTCACAATCCATAATATCTTTGGTATCATACCCTCCAGCCTCTAGTTGAAGCCTTTCTTTTGATACATCAGAATTTAAAACAATGTAATCACCAACCACTGCTGCTACGCCGTCTACTTTTATAATATTTTTGGCTTTGGTAGTATCTTCTAATTTTTTAGCAACTTCTTTAACTTCATCTTCAATAATCTCCTGCGCCGACATAACATTTATAGTAAATATTGTTATGGATAAAAGTGATAGGTGTCTTAAATTAATTGTAAATTTCAAATTGTTTATTTTTAATAGCATCTTTAGTGATATCTTTTTCTAATTCTTTAATAAGTTCCAACTTCCGTTTGTTAACCACTATTTGATCTATAGTTGGTTTCACATATTCTAATGGTGCTGTATCGTTTCGTAATAAAACATCATTAATTTGCATCAAATATACTCCTAATGAATCTTTGAGTTGCACAAAATTAGATTTTTTTAACAGTTGATTTTTGTTCTCGGGAGTTACCGCAGGAATTTTTTCAATGGCCTGACTTAGCTTTATCCAAATAGAATCATTAAATGAATAGGATTTAAATTGGATTGAAATAGAATCTAAAATCTTTTTATCGTCTGGATTATAGCGTTTAAAACGTTCTCTTATATCATTATAATTAATAATATTATCATCTACATGAATGTATCTAAACTTTATAAGCTCTTCATTTAATTTAAAAACTTCTTTATTGTTATTATAATAAATCTCAGCCTCTTCCTTTTTAACTAGTATATCAATATTTCTTTTAACCAATGCTTCAATATAGGCCTTGGAATATAAATCATTTTTATATTGATCTACTAGCTTATTAAAAGCTTCCTGCTTTTCTATGCTCAAATTTAACAAAGCCCCATCAAAAAACAATTGCTGGGTTGCCCATCGAGTTATAAAGTTTTGTACAATAAGCGTACTGTCTTCTTTAGCTGTACCTTCTGGCACTAACCCTTTTATATTATCAAGATACAAATACGATTCATTTACTCTAGCAACTGGTACTCCTTCTGGTTTTGGTCTAAACATATTGCATGATACAATAGTCAAAACAGTAAGTAGCACTATAATGTTCTTATTTTGCACTTATTGATTTTTAATTTGAGTTTTTACCTGTTGTAATGCTTTTTCATTTACAACCACTTTATATTTTTCACTTAACTCCTTCACCCAATTCTCTTCCTTAAGGGTTTGGTAATCACTTATGACCATCCCTTTGGCTTCTTCGAATGTTTTTTGGCTCTCTGGCAACACCTCTTTTACTTGCACAACAACAAAGGCATTATTTTGCTTATAAATTTTGGAGATACCTTTTTTGAAATCGAACTTTTCTGGGAGTGCTTGATGGTCTTTATCGAATAAACCTGATGTAAATATAACCCCAATTTTATCGTTACTGTTTATAAGCGTTTTAATTTGATCTAAAGTCATACCTTGGCTTAATAATTTTGAAACCTTTTTAAGGGTTTTTTGATTTGTTGACGATGCAATGATTGCATCAACTCGCTCAGGAAATTTATATTTACCTTGATATGTATTGTAATAATCTTGTATTTCGAGGGAATCCGTTTTTGCGGTATTCCAAATGGTATTTTCCATAAGTTCAAACAAAAGCAATCCATCTCTGTACTCTCCAACAATATTGGCAAACTCTTCGTTTTCATCTTCTAAATTATCCTCGTGGTAATTAATAAGATTTTCACTTAAAAACGCCTCATATTTATCTGTAATTATAGATTGATATGAAGTCTGTTGTATGGGATTACGTTGTGTCTCAATCAAATAGTCCCCAAAGTTTTTATAGGTAAATTGTCTGTTTCCTATTTTAACCAATGGCATATCAGCTTTAAAATTTTCGGGAAGTTCCCAAGTTCTTTTAAAATAATTATTGTTTAAAATAGACTCAAAGTATGTTAACGCCTGTTGGTTATGGCTTATTTGGTATTGCTTTTTAAGTTTGTTTACCAAGGCTTCATCTATGAGTTTAGATCTGTCGTCGCGTTTTACTTTTTCAATCAATTCTGGCTTTATCGCCACAAATTCTGGTATCGGTTTTTTACCATATAACTTAACAATGTGCCATCCGTAATTGGTTTTAAAAGGTTCTGAAACATCTGCAATATTTTCTAATGAAAACGAAACGTCTTCAAATTCTGGAGCGTTTAATTGCCCTCCTGAAAAAGGCTGTAGCATGCCACCTCTTTGAGCCGAATTTTTATCATCAGAAAATTGTTTTGCAAGCGATTCAAAATCCTCACCTTGATTAAGCTTTTTGTAAATATCCTGAATTCTATCTTCTGGCATATCTGCAAGTGAATCACCCTTTTTCTCAACAACCATAATATGTGCTACCGTAACTTCTCCTCTAGATTTTCTTTTATCTAAAACCTTCACTATATGGTAACCAAAACGCGTACGGAAAGGTTGTGAAATTTCACCAACAGGGGTATTAAAAGCAGCCGTTTCAAACTTGTAAACCATTTTAAAACCAGAAAAATATCCTAGCTTCTCGCCATAAATGGTTTGTCCGTTATGCACTTCTTCCCTAACTTTTTCAAAACCTTCATTTAAAGCCCTTTCACGTAATTTCATGATTTTGTCGAAAGCAATTAAAGTATCTTGTGGACTAGCTTTTTCTGATAATTTTACCAATATATGATTGGCATTGATATCGTATGATATGCGTTCGTAAGCCTCCTCAACCAGAGCATCGGTAACTTTACTGTTTTTCATAAAACTGTTGGCAAGTTGCTTTTTGTAGTTTGAGAGCTCTCTTAAATATGATGGTTTTGTATCCAACCCCAAGGCTTTAGCTTCCTTAAGCTTTAATTTATAATTGGTAAAGAGCTTTAAATACGCATCAACATCTTTTTGCGATTCGTCTTGAACCAAATCTAGGTTTTTGTTGTAAACCCTCAAAAATTCTGATGTGTAAACAGGTTCGTCACCAACGGTAAACAGAACTTCTTTAGAATTAGTTTGTGCATTTAAATTAAAAAAAAGGATAGCAAATAATACTGTGAAAAAATCTCTTAATTGCATGGGTTAAAAATTATTGAACGGTTACAAAAATACTAATATAAACCTATAATACAAGTTGTTTTAAAAACGGTTTAACAACTTAAATATTATGTGTTTTAATGATTACCTTTGATTGACTTTTTTAAGTTACCTTTTATTTTAAAAAGCTGCAAAACATATGCGAAAACTTAAACTGATTTGGGATTTTTATGGCCCAAATGCGAATAAAACAGCACAACACCATGAAATTCATTTAAAAGAATATATTGCCATAGAAAAGCTTAATATAAAAATTACTGGTTTTAAAAACTTGAGTGATTTTCATGCTATTGCCTTTTTAGTTGTTGATGAACCCCACATGAAACCCATTAGAGATGCTTTAAAGCCACATAGAGGTCAGGTTTATGCTGAATGATTCAAATTGAAAACTCATTTTGAAATGATGAACTATACAGAAATCCAAAAAGATTATATGGCTTCTTAAAATAATGCGATGGCTCTCTTTGCCATCATGACTTTTAGTTGATTTTTTTGACTTTGTAAAAATTTTCAACTACCTTGGTTTAACTCCTGATAAAGAACATTAAAACGATTCCTTATCATTAAAGTTGTGCGTCATTGTAGAACAAAACTGTGGAAAATGAAACTGAAATATTATATCAAATTTCAAAAGGCGACAAAATAGCTTTTAAGCTGAATATAAGCAACTTGTTTAGCAAGCTTACAATTTTAGTCAAACAGATTCTGCCCTCAGTGATATTTCTGAATACAACGCTATTAAATTACTTAACAAGATTAATAGACTGAAGTATTTTTTTAAGAAAAATTAATACAAGGTTGTTCTCAATTTTTTAGCAATTCTTTAACCTTTACATGACATCCTAAGTAGAGTTTTACGCGTATTTTATGTAAAAAAATAACATTATGGGTCCACATTTATGTAAAGTAGGAAATATAAAACCTAATTTAAGCAAACTTTTAACTTTAAAAGAAATAGAAACTAAGATTACTAATTTTGTTGAAGATATTAGCAAAGTTGAATTTGAGGGTAGTTTTGATGCAGCTTCTATTTAGACAAAAGCTGCTCCATTTCCTTTTGAATTTCACTGGATTTTATAGCTGCAGCTTGTGCAAAATCTTCACCGTTTGAAGCATAAATTATGCCTCTTGAAGAGTTAATTAAGAGCCCTACATTATTGCTCATGCCATATTTACAAACTTCTTGTAAATTCCCACCTTGCGCACCAACTCCTGGAACCAATAAAAAACTATCGGGAATAATTTTTCTGATATCAGCTAAAAACTCTGCTTTTGTGGCACCAACCACGTACATTAAATTCTCAGCGTTTTTCCAAGTTTTAGAAGTTTCTAGTACCTGTTTGTATAACTCCTTTTCACCTACCATTTTTGTTTGAAAATCGAATGCCCCCATGTTAGACGTTAAGGCAAGCAGAATAGTGTGTTTACCCTTAAAGTCTAAAAAAGGCTCAACAGAATCTTTCCCCATGTAAGGCGCCACGGTAACCGAATCGAAAGCTAAATCATCAAAAAAAGCCCTTGCATACATGCTACTGGTATTGCCAATATCACCACGTTTGGCATCGGCAATGGTGAAAATTTCTGGATAGTTTTGATTTAAATAATGAATGGTTTTCTCTAAAGATTTCCAACCTTTTAATCCGTAAGCTTCATAGAAAGCTGTATTGGGTTTGTAAGCAACACATAAGTGATGGGTGGCATCAATAATCGCTTTATTGAAAGTAAAAATGGGATCTTCTTCTTTAAGTAGATACTCAGGAATTTTATTTAAATCAACATCCAAACCAATACATAGAAAGGATTTCTTTTTTTTGATTTGTTGTATGAGTTGGTTTGTTGTCATCTAAATTTGAAATAGTAGCGTTCCCTTTATATTTTTTCCATCTACAAAACCTCTAAATCTTGAGTCATATGAGTTATCTCTATTATCACCCATAAAAAAGTATTTCCCTTTTGGTAGAATAATTGGCCCAAAATTATTTTCGTCCCAACCTAAAGTTCCATTAAATAATTCTTTGGACAAATTGTTTGAATTATGTTGGATTTTTCGATTAATTTCAAGTGAATGAGTTTTCACGAAGTCGTTATCTAAGAATAAATAAATTGAGTCACTAGCTGTCATAAACGATTCAATGTTATCTTCTTTAAAAATATATGGTTTTATCTTTTCTTCAAAATAATCTTTATAAACCATATAAGAATAACGCAAATTTAAATTTTCATCAACATTAACATTATTAACATAAACAATACCATTTTTACATTCTAATTTATCGCCCGGTAATGCAATTAATCTCTTAACTATTGTATAACAATGCAGACTATCAGAAAATTTAAAATAGGCAAAATCAAGAGGTTTGGGTTCAAACAAGCTTGAACCAAAAAAATGGTTTCCTAATTTCAAATTAGGTTCATTTGAAGTAGAAGGAACATTTAAGAAATTAAATACTCCAAAAAGCTTTAATATCAATAATAAAATTAATAAACCAATTAATATATTTTTACCAAGTTTTTTCATGTAAAACAAAAAAGAACGTGATTTTAAATCACATCGGTATTAGCTTTAAGTTTTTCGGTGTTTTCAGCCAGTTGCAATTCATCAATTATTCTTTGGATGTCACCATTTACAATATTACTTAAATCGTAAAGCGTTAAACCAATTCTATGGTCTGTTACTCTCCCTTGAGGATAATTGTAGGTTCTAATTTTTGCACTCCTATCGCCACTACTTACCATACTGCCACGCTTTGCGGCATCCTCTTCCATCTTTTTTGCCAACTCCATATCGTATAAACGCGAACGTAATACCCTAAACGCTTTTTCTTTATTTTTATGCTGCGATTTTTGATCTTGACACTGTGCCACCAAACCTGTTGGAATGTGAGTTAAACGCACTGCGGAATAAGTAGTGTTTACCGATTGACCACCTGGACCAGAAGAACAGAAAAAATCTATTCTAACATCTTTGGGGTTGATTTCAACATCAAATTCCTCGGCTTCAGGAAATACCATAACCGTTGCTGCACTGGTATGCACACGCCCTTGGGTTTCAGTTTGTGGTACACGTTGAACACGGTGCACACCAGCTTCAAATTTCAAGGTTCCGTAAACATCCTCACCACTTACTTCAAATTGTATTTCTTTAAAGCCACCGTTTGTTCCTTCACTAAAATCTACCACATCAACTTTCCAACCTTTACTTTCGCAATATTTAGAGTACATTCTAAACAAATCTCCCGCAAAAATACTGGCTTCATCACCACCTGTACCTGCCCGCAATTCTACTACAGCATTTTTAGCATCTTCAGGATCTTTGGGTATTAGCAACACTTTTATTTCTTCTTCTAATTTTGGGATACCCTCTTTAGCTTCATCATACTGCATTTTAGCCATTTCAACCATTTCTGGGTCACTCCCGTCAGAAATAATCTCTTCCGCTTCAGCCAAATTATTGGTAAGTTCTAAATATTGATCGCGTTTGTCCATAAGAACTCGCAAGTCTTTGTACTCTCTATTAAGCTCAACATAGCGCTTTTGGTCGCTTATTATATCGGGTTGGATAATTAAATCGCTAACCTCATCAAAACGCTGTTTTACTATTTGCAATTTCTCTAACATGTGCCTTTTTAATTGGGAGTAAAAATACGATAATTTATCAATTTTCAGTGTTTATAAACTACTGTAATAAGATATCTCTAAAAAATATTCTTTAGCAAATAACGTTATACTTTTACTATGCGTAAGTTTTTCTCCATATTTGTTTTTTACAGACCATTAATTATTTAGTCTTTTTTTATTAATATGTTATTATGCTTTTTGGAACTAAAAATATTTATCATCTTAATAGTTAAATTTCTTCTGTTAATTGCTTTATGGCACTTAATGCATGAGACATTTTTAAGAAGGAAGCTTAAGTTTTATAACAAACTAGGGTTTTCAACAATTAAGCTTTTTGGATCAATATTCTTGATGGATATCTGTATGAGTATTCCCTTTTCACTATTGCTTTTGGAGTATGTATAACTTTTTAAAAAGTATATATATTAGTCTAATCATAAAAAGAAGAATCTTAGAACAGTATATTTAATTTGGGTTTTTAAGCTTAACAAGATTAAAAGTCTACAGCAAAACCTACACCTAAAAATTGCCTCCATTGTACTTTAGCTCCTGCTTCATCAAACTCACCTTCCATTTCTGTTGGCACCTGTGTTTTTACATCATCATCATACCGTAAATGCGACCCTAATGTTGCTTTTACAAAGCTGTTTACTTTAAAGTCAAGATCTAATCTCCAATCAACATCTACATTCCCAAAATTATTAATATAATCTGAATACAAACTCACTTGGTTTTTAACATTAATATTTTCTACCAACGCCAATTCGTAACTATTTGTTACCAAAACACCAAACTCTCTCCTTATTCGTTCACCTTCAATAATTAAATTTCCCAAATCATCATAAACGGCAGGTTTAACACCAAATGAACCAGCATTAGCTAAGTCTTTGTCTAAAACAAATGTAGCTTTTAAGGTTATTGGTGAAAAATAAAAAGACATAGTTTCAATGTTTTTGCCATACTCCATACCGCCTCCAAAAAACAGATAGCCTGGGGCCAAAAATCTTGAAATTGGCTTGCTAGTGTCTGGATACTTATATCCATTCAATAATTGAGTTCTAAAATTAAGCCTTGCAGAATAAAACCAGTTTGATGTAATATCTGGCTTATAACCCATGTTTGAGTTAATTTCAATTAAATCATCAGATTTTCTAAGCTCTTTTGCTTGCTGTTTGTTAATACCGAACCTAAGTAAAGCATTGTTGTCCCAAGTAAAATATTTATCGGAATAGTTATTTGAAGTTTCAAAACCCAATAATCCTGAGATAGAATTAGTACCACCTGCATTCCAGTTTACAAAAGCAACCTCGCTTAGGTAGAGCGAAGCTTTATTTTTTTGTTCCCATTGCGGTCCAATGTATTTTTCTTTTTTCTCTTTTATAAAAAGTGAATCTGGTTGTGCAATTAAAAACTGAAAGCATAAACAAAATACAAGTAAAAAAATGTTCTTCATGGTTAGTTGAAATTATTTTTAAAAATTACAGTTTCATCAATAATTATTCCATTTTAACAAAAAAAATAAAAAATCAATAAGTAAACTCCCCAAACTGCGATTTTATTGTAAGCTTTTTTGTTTTTGATGCTTCTACCCTACCAATAATTTTAGCGTCTACATTAAAAGACTTAGAAATCTGTATGATGTTATCAGCAATTTCTGGTGACACATAAAGCTCCATTCTATGTCCACAGTTAAATACTTGATACATTTCTTTCCAATCGGTTTTACTTTGTTCTTGTATCAATTTAAACAATGGCGGAATTGGAAACATATTGTCTTTTATAACATGAAATTCATCTATAAAATGAAGGATTTTAGTTTGTGCGCCACCTGAGCAATGCACCATACCATGAATGCTTTCGCTATTATATTCTGATAAAATGGCTTTTATAATAGGGGCATAGGTACGCGTAGGCGACAATACTAATTTACCTGCATCAATAGGCGAATTATCAACAACATCGGTTAGTTTTATATTCCCAGAATATACTAAATCTTCTGGCACCGAAGCATCAAAACTTTCTGGGTATTTCTTAGCTAAATACTTACCAAACACATCATGTCGTGCTGATGTTAATCCGTTACTTCCCATACCTCCGTTATATTCCTTTTCATAGGTAGCCTGTCCGAAACTTTCTAAACCAACAATCACATCACCTTCTTTAATATTAGCATTATCAATAACATTGGTTCGCTTCATACGTGCTGTGACTGTAGAATCAACAATAATGGTACGAACCAAATCGCCAACATCGGCAGTTTCACCTCCTGTAGAATGAATAGTGACTCCAAAGTTTTTTAATTCTGAAATTAATTCCTCAGTACCATTTATAATAGCTGAAATGACTTCACCTGGAATCAGATTTTTATTTCTACCAATGGTAGAAGAAAGCATAATATTATCTGTTGCACCAACACAAAGCAAATCATCAATATTCATGATTAAAGCATCTTGGGCAATACCTTTCCAAACCGAAATATCACCCGTTTCTTTCCAATACATATATGCCAAAGACGATTTGGTGCCAGCACCATCAGCATGCATGATAAGGCAATAGTCGCCATTGTTTGTTAAGTAATCAGGTACTATTTTACAGAAAGCCTTTGAGAATAACCCTTTATCAATATTCTTAATAGCATTGTGTACATCTTCCTTTGATGCTGAAACGCCACGTTGTGCGTAACGTTTTGAAACTTCTTGACCCATAGTGTTGTATTGAGGTACAAATTTACTTTTTTACATTAAAAAATCCCGTTTTTTTGAAACGGGATTTTAGAAGTTTTAAACACTATCGTGTAAATAACAATTCTCTGTATTTGGTTAATGGCCAAATTTCATCATCAACCAAAAGTTCCAGCTTATCGCAATGATACCTTATATCTTGAAAACAAGCTTTAACATGGTTGCAATATGCAAGTGCTTTTTTATCTAAATCTTCAATGGTATTCGCTTTTCTTCGTTCGTTAATCATATTTGTAACTTTGGCATTAATAGCTTCGATATGACTAGATATTTCTTCAATAAGATTTATTTGTTCTTTGGAAACACTTGTGAACTTTTTATCAAAAATTTCTTTTAAGCCTTTTACATTTTCAATAAGTATATTTTGATATTTAACGGCAGTAGGCACAATGTGATTTCTAGCAATGTCCCCCAAAACCCTGCTCTCTATTTGAATATGCATAATATATGCTTCAACCTCAATTTCATAACGCGCTACGGTTTCAATTTTACTCATAACGTTCATCTCCTCAAATAGCGCAATACTTTCTTTTGAAACCTTAGCTTTCAAGGCTTCAGGAGTTGTTTTATTATTACTCAAACCACGTTTTTCGGCTTCATCTTCCCATGCTTTACCATAACCATTGCCTTCAAATAAAATGTCTCTGCAAGATTTTATGTATTCTCTTAAAACATTAAAAACGGCTTCGTCTTTCTTTAAATCTTTTTTCTCTATCAAAGTGTCAACCTCAGCTTTGAAGTCCCTAAGTTGTTTAGCAACTATAGTGTTTAAAACGGTCATTGGATTTCCACAATTTGCCGTAGAACCCACAGCCCTAAACTCAAATTTATTACCCGTAAACGCAAAAGGCGAGGTGCGGTTTCTGTCTGTATTATCAAGCAAAACATCAGGTATTTTACCAACCACATTCAACTTTAGTTCGGTTTTTTCCTCGGGGGATAATTTACCTTTTGTAACACCTTCCAATTCCTCTAAAACTTTAGTAAGTTGCTCCCCAATAAACACTGAAATAATTGCGGGTGGCGCTTCATTAGCACCCAATCTATGATCGTTGCTCGCCGAGGCTATTGAAGCTCTTAGCAGTGCTTCATGCTGATGAACGGCTTTAATAGTATTTATAAAAAAAGTTAAAAATTGAAGGTTACTCATGGGTGTTTTTCCAGGTGCTAATAAATTAACTCCAGAATCGGTAGAAAGCGACCAATTATTATGCTTACCAGAGCCATTAATGCCTTCAAATGGTTTTTCATGTAACAATACTTTTAAATTATGACGAGATGCTACGCGTCCCATAATATCCATAAGTAGAGAATTATGGTCGACCGCTAAATTGGCTTCTTCAAAAATAGGTGCTAATTCAAATTGGTTTGGTGCAACTTCATTATGTCTTGTTTTTACAGGAATTCCCAAAAGCATGCATTCATTTTCTAATTCCCTCATAAAATTTAATGCCCTATTTGGAATAGAACCAAAATAATGATCATCTAATTGTTGGCCTTTTGCAGATGAGTGTCCCAACAAAGTTCGCCCTGTTAATGTAATATCTGGCCTGCTTGCAACTAACAGTTTATCAATTAAAAAATACTCTTGTTCCCAGCCTAATGAGGAGGTTACTTTCTTTACATTTTTATCAAAATATTTACAAACATCAGTAGCTGCATTATCAACGGCGTTAAGAGCTCTTAACAAAGGGGTTTTGTAATCTAAAGCTTCACCTGTATAAGCCACAAAAATAGTTGGAATACACAATGTTGTACCATAAATAAAAGCAGGCGATGTAGGGTCCCAAGCGGTGTAACCACGCGCTTCAAAAGTATTTCTAATACCGCCACTTGGAAAACTGGAGGCATCTGGTTCTTGTTGTACCAATTGGTTGCCATCAAATTTTTCAATGGCCATTCCTCCACTAATAGTTTCAAAAAAAGCATCATGCTTTTCAGCTGTTGCACCAGTTAATGGCTGAAACCAGTGTGTATAGTGCGTCACCCCTTTAGCTAGAGCCCAATCTTTCATAGAAGAAGCTACTTGGTCGGCAATAGCCCTATCAATCTTTTTACCAAGTTGAATAGCGTTCATTACACTTACAAATGCGTCTTTTGTTAAATATTGACGCATAGTATTCTCGTTAAAAACATTATTACCAAATAAATTTGAGCGTCGTTCTTTTTCCTCAACCATCAAAGGTTTGTGTTCCAATGATTTTTTTATGGCATGAAATCGTAATGTAGACATGTTATCAAAATAAATTATAACGCAAAAATAGTTATGAATAGGCAATAAATTCTTAAAAGCGAAAAAAATATTATTAACATTTTTTCAATTTTTAAATAAATTAATACTCTTTTTTTAAAATATACCCTAAAAAAATAGGGTATAAATAAAAATAACTTACATGTTAATTAAAATACCCCTATTAAATTTAGTGTGAAAGTATAAAAATTTATATTTGTGTAATTATAAAAATTTCAATTATAAAATATCAACTATGGCAAAAATTAAATTAGAATACATTTGGTTAGATGGATACTTTCCAACTCAAAATATGAGAAGTAAAACCAAAGTAGAAGAGCATGAAAACTTTAAAGGTACATTAGAAGAAATAGGAAACTGGTCTTTTGACGGATCTTCAACAAGACAAGCTGAAGGAGGATCATCTGACTGTTTATTAGTGCCTGTTGCTATTTACCCGGACCCAGATCGCGTAAACGGTTATTTAGTTATGACTGAAGTTATGAATGCTGATGGAACTCCCCATGTTTCTAATGGTAGAGCTACTATTGATGATGACAAT
Organism: Tamlana sp.; assembly: GCA_049451635.1. GTDB lineage: Bacteria > Bacteroidota > Bacteroidia > Flavobacteriales > Flavobacteriaceae > JBMTVT01. The sequence goes on from JBMTVT010000039.1 coordinate 18,571, forward strand.
GATGACTTCTGGTTTGGTTTTGAACAAGAGTATTTTATCATGGATACTAGAACACAATTACCATTAGGATTCCCTGTTGGTGGTTATCCTGCCCCACAAGGTATGTATTACTGCTCAGTTGGTGGGAAAAACACTCACGGTAGAGATTTAGTAGAAGAACATGCTGATTTATGTATTGAAGCAGGTTTAAACTTTGAGGGTATTAACCAGGAAGTTGCTTGTGGACAATGGGAATTCCAACTATTCGCTAAAGGCGCTAAAAAAGCTGGTGACGAAATATGGATTGCTAGATATTTACTAGACAGACTCACAGAAAAATATGGTTATTATATTGAGTACCACCCAAAACCTCTTGGAAAAGATATGGATTGGAACGGTTCTGGTATGCATGCAAACTTCTCAAACACAACATTAAGAACTTGTGGTGATAAAGCTATTTACGAGAAAATATGTGAAGCTTTCCGTCCAGTTGTAGATGAACACATTGCCGTTTATGGTGAATTTAACGACCAACGTTTAACTGGTTTACACGAAACTGCTGCCATTACCGATTTCTCATATGGTGTATCCGATCGTGGTGCTTCTATTCGTATTCCATTAATCGCTGTTGAAAAAGGATATAAAGGATGGTTGGAAGATAGACGTCCTGCTTCAAATGGCGATCCATACAAAATTGCAGCGAGAATTATTAAAACTGTAAAATCTGCTAAAGTTTAATAATAACTGCAACAAGTTTTGTTCATAAAAAAGCACTTACCTAACGTAAGTGCTTTTTTTATGGAACTTGGTTTTTGTAAAAAAAGTTTGTTTGGAAATTTTATTCGTTAGGTTTAATTTTTTTCTTAAAAAGCTAACTTTACTTATCGAACCATATAGTTCATTAAAACAAAAAATACTTAACTGATAATAAAGTATCTTAAAATTTCCCTTTTGTAAACACCAAAAACATAAAAGCGCTATAAGCTATTACTAAAACAAAACCCTTAATTCTGCTAATTTGCATTTTTTTTGGTAAAAAAATCATTGGTATTAAAACAGCGGCAAAACCTAACATCCAAAAAATATCATTCGATAGTATTTGTGGTTCGGTAACCGGTATAGGTTTAATGATGGCCGTTAGTCCTAATACAGATCCTATATTAAATATATTGGAGCCAATTAAATTACCCAATGAAATGGCTTTTTCTTGTTTGGCCGCCGCGATTACGGAAGCCGCTAATTCTGGCACACTTGTGCCAACGGCAATTAAAGAAACCCCAATAACTGCCTCGCTTACCCCTATAGAAAGGGCTATTTCTTTTGAACCTGCCACCAACCATTCACTACCAAAATATAAAGATGCCGCACCTATAAGTAACCATAATCCAATTTTAAAATTGGATACTATTGCCAAAGACTCATCAACATCTTCTAAAACTTTTTCCTTTTTGGTACTTCTAATTAATATGATTAAAAATGCTATTAGGCCAAAAAATAAAACAGCTCCTTCTTCGACTGTGAGTACGTTATCGTTTTTAAGAAAATAATATAGTGCTATTGAAAAAAGCATCATGACTGGCCAGTTGAGTTTATAGAATGATTTATCTACCGAAATGGCACCAAACATAGCTGTAATACCCAACACCAAACCAATATTGGCAATATTGGACCCTACAACATTATTTATGGCAATGGCAGGCGAACCTGATAAAGCGGCTTGCAAACTTACCAATAACTCGGGTGCTGAAGTAGCAAAGGAAACCACCGTCATACCTATTACCATTTTGGAAATATTGAATTTGAATGACAATGCCACAGATGAACGTACTAAAAACTCGCCACCTATTACTAATAACACAAAACCAAAAATTACCCAAAGTAAACTCATAAATAAATTTTTTGCGAAGATAAACGAAAGTAAAAAGTGAAAAATGAAAAGTTAAAAGTTTTTTGAAAACTTAAAATTTAGTTAAATAACTACTATTTTAATTGTATAACTATAAAAATAGTACTTAGAGCATCAAAAATAACTGCAACCGGTTCAATTGGAAAGAATAGAAATATTATTTACATTCTAAATGGTAAATAATAACAAAAGAAGAATTAAATAATGCGCTATATATTTTAGATGGTGAAGAAGTAAACAAATATGACATCAAAAATTTAAATGCAGATAACATTACTTCTATGAATGCTTTAAAAGACAATGAAGCCATTAAAAAAATACGGCGATAAAGGCAAAAATGGCGTAGTTGAAATTACAACAAAAAAGAAAAAATAGCTTGCTAAACAAACTAAAAACAAACCTCCTTAAATTAAAAATTTAAGGAGATTATATATTTTTTATAATATAACAATCTTTTTTATTACCGTTTTGCCATCAAAATTAATATTCAATAAATATATACCTGGTTGAAGGTTTAATTTTAAAGATGATTCTTCAAAATTGCAATGGGTTTGAAGCTTTTTGCCTTCAATAGAATACAGCTCAATTTCTGCCTCAGATTTAAGTCCTTTTATAAAAATTTCACCATGGCTAGGATTAGGATATAATTGAACTTGTGGGTTTGAATTTTCATTAAAACCTAAAGATTGGCTCCAAACTTGTCCCACCATGTTGCCCCAAATATATTCAACTAAATCTGGCATATCTATAAACGGATTTCTATTAAACTGCCATGTGTAAATTATATTATTTCTGTTCATTTCAAAATCATCAGGAGGATCATTTCTATGCCAATTTAAAAGCGTAGCTAAATCTCCCATCTGACCAGTAACATTAGGGAAACCATTTACAATCTGCAACCCATTATATCTAATTTCCATATATAGGACACTTCTTGCCACATCACCATAAAAGCTACCTGCATTTCCTGAAGGACCAGTATATTGCCCATAATGTTGGTTATTTCTAATACTATTTTCAGGTCCATCGGCGGCTCTGAGCGCATGGGCATCAGAGTTTCCGTGCCTTAACGAATCTGCTTTAGTTTCCCAAAATAAATCTTTCCCATCAGCTATATCATCTGCATCAATACTATTATAGCCCGCTAAAGACCGAGGAAACGTATGTTCTCTATTCCATTTACCTGTATTATCAGAAGTTGTTTGGTAGTCTAACTTAGCGCGACCTTGCTCTGTGTATAACAACCAAACTTGATTACTGTTTGCTGGATTTTGGTCGGCTTCTTTTAAAATATCAACAATATCAGCGTAGGCTTGAGCCCTAACCACTACTGGATTTGCTATAATATCTTGTAATGCTTGCCTTAATGCTATACCAGACAAACCATTTAAGCTATCATAGTAGCCAGTGGGTTGGGTGCTACTTACTGTGCCAAATGTTGGATTTAAAGGTGTGCCAAAACTAGCAACTACATAATCGTTGTCCACTACCCTAATTTGCAAATTACTATTTAATATTAAATACTCTGATGGCAAATTATTATAACTTATTTTCATAACCTCATCGCCTTCATCACCAGTATCGTCAATTATTGTTATGGTTGTTGATGTTGTATTTTGTCCAACTGGAATGGTTAATGATGTGTTTCCAATAAAATCTGAAGTATTGAATGTGCCAAAATCTAAAACTATATCAAAGTTTAAAGCTGATGTTACATTTTGTTCCGTTGTAAACGTAATATCGAAAATATCGCCTTCATTATATTGAGTTTGATTTACAGAAATTGCTATACCATTAAGCACAATTCCACTACCATCGTTTAACTGCCTTGGGGTTGGTGTTGTTGATATATAAGTTATACTGTTAGGGTTGCCCAAACCATCATCAAAACGTTGAATTGAATTTGTATTATTGGCCGAACCCTCATTTATTTGTTGAAGGGATGAAAATCTGGTGTCTTGATTAAAGATATTTATCATGTCTGTATCATCTGCATCACTGGTATCATACATTAACACATCAACTAGACTAGTGATTGTTGCCAAAGTTCCATCTGGGAAATCAAAATTATCAGCTTGATAAATAGCCACAGCATCAGCCCCATTTTGAATAGTACTATCTGAAATAATATATTGAGGAAGCGGGCTTACAGAATTATTTCCTATTAGAAACAATCCATTTACATCTGTAACATAACCATCTAAATCGATGGCAAAATAACTAGTATTTCCACCACTAGCAGACCCATTAAAAAAAACCACTACAAATCCATCTAATGGAAAGTTTGGGGTTTCTGATAATAATTCCAAAAATTCATGTTTGTCAATATTATCACCTTCAAAACTTGTATCACAATCCAATTCATTAATAACGATTTGCGGGAACGTTAACTGAACTATAGATAAAATTGAGATAAAAATAATATACTTTTTCATGAAAAATGCTTTTTACAAATATACACCTGACCATCTAAAAAATACCTTACAAGTATTATTAAAATACTAATTGAGAAAACTTTTTGTGATGTGATAAAAATAATGAAATATTAAAAAAACCCATTTTTAAAACGAAAGTCCCCTTGGTTTAAAAAAAAGAATCAAAACACCCTTACAATAATTATAATTTATAATTAAAAAATATATTTTAATTACAGTTAAAAACTAAAATTAAGATTTAAATATAATTGATTTTTTTACTTACAAATTAGTATTTAAAATCATAGATTTTTATAAAAACGTTTGGCGGTAACATCAGGTAATAAATATCTTCAAAAAACATTGGAATAAATACCCGTATTATAACCTTTAAAAACTTAAAAATATGATAACACTTGTCAAAATTTTAATTGATGTAGTTTTATTGATTATATCATTGATATGATAAAACTAACCACAGTAAAGCTTAGTCTAGAATAAGTTTTACTATTTTTGTCCCAAGAAGCAAACAAAGTGAAAAAGCAAGTTTTCAAATTTTTAGCCAAGCTTAATAAAGCATTATTACCTAGCTATTCAAAAAAACAATTGGATTTATCAAAGGCCAACAAATTACAAATGGTCGTCATAGGCTGGCGCTGTTATGTTACAAAAAACACATTAGATTAATTAGAAGTTTTATTAATAGGCCTTCAGTTTTTTGAAAACTCAATTGTAGCCTTTCCTAAAAATGGATAGGCTACAGACCTAGATGAGTTAAGAGCCATTTCAAATACTAATTTTTGGGGTCTTGAATCTGATAAAAAAAATATCAAAAAATAAAGCATGAAGTTATATCCTTTAAAATTTAAACCTA
>JBMTVT010000040.1:0-23215 GCA_049451635.1 Tamlana sp.
GAATACATAAGGTTGTTTTTTGTAATCTTTTTGATTCCTTCAGGTGTATTTAGCTGTTCATCGTTAATGCTTTATCGATAAAACAATTTCCTGATTATCCGTAAGATGAACAACTTTTTTATTTTAAATCATAATGCACAACGGGTTCTTCAATTATATCTAAATGAGTTTGTTTACAAATTAAATAGAAGATATTTTGAAGATAAACTCTTCGATAGGCTTGTAATTGCTAACATTACAGGATTATGATAATAAACGGATAATCAGATATATCTTTAACAAATATAGATATTTATAGATGAAATCATTTCAATTATGTAGCCTCTTAATCATTCTTTTGTTGTTCAATTGCATGAATAAAAAAAAGATGCTCCATTAAATTTAAAGGCAATTGCAAATTCTAAACAATACATAACCGTTTTGGGAGTTGCTCAAGATGCTGGATTTCCTCAAATTAATTGTGAAAAGGCATGTTGTAAATCGTTCTACAATGGTGAAGAAGAAAAAAAATTGTTTTCTTGTTTAGGTTTGATTGATTTGGATGATGAAAAAAAATGGATTTTTGATGCAACACCAGATATTACCGCACAACTTGAAAATTTAAAAACGAACCACTTAAATAATAATGTTATTGTTAACGGTGTTTTTTTAACGCATGCCCATATAGGGCATTACACAGGTTTGATGCAGTTTGAAAGAGAAGCTATGAATGCTAGTGATATTCCCATTTTTGTAATGCCTAAAATGAAAAGTTTCATTGAAAAAAACCAGCCTTGGAACAGTTAGTGAACTTGAAAAATATTGCCTTGCAACCTTTAAAAAAGGATTCGACAATTATTTTAAATTCAAAATTAAAAGTAACGCCTTTTTTAGTGCCCATAGAGATGAGTTTTCTGAAACGGTTAGTTATAAAATTGAAGGCAAAAATAAATCTGCATTATTTATTCTAGATATCAATAAATGGAATATTTGGAATAAACAGATTGTTGATGAGGTTAAAAAGGTTGATTACGCGTTTTCAGATGCTACTTTTTTTAAAGATGGCGAAGTACCCAGACCTATGACTATGAGCGATATACCTCATTCGTTTATTGTTGAGACTGTAAAACTTTTTGAAAAAGAATCAATTGAAACAAAATCAAAAATTTATTTCATTCACCTTAACCATACCAATCCAGCACTTAAAGAGTCACATAAGCTAAAGGATAGTATCCAAAATTTAGGATTTAATTTTACTAAAGAAGTAAGCAATTTTTCTTTATGAGAAAATAACGGTTTTATTATTAAAAACCATCACTTTACGGTTGGCATGAAGTTTAACGGCATTAGCTAAAACTATCTTTTCTAGATCACGCCCTTTTGCTATTAAATCTTCAATAGCATGGGCATGCGTTACCCTGGTTACATCTTGCTCAATAATAGGGCCAGCGTCAAGTTCTTCGGTTACATAATGACTTGTAGCTCCTATAATTTTGACCCCACGTTTATAAGCAGAATGATAAGGTTTTGCGCCAACAAAAGCTGGTAAAAATGAATGATGGATATTAATTATTTTGTTGTTATACTTATCAATTAATTTAGCTGAAACTATTTGCATATATCTCGCCAAAACAATAAAATCAATTTGGTGTTTTTCTAAAAGTTCTAACTGTTTGTTTTCTGCTTCTTCTTTGGTTTCTTTGGAAACAGGTATATGGTAAAAAGGAATTTTAAAACTCTCAGCAATGGGTTTTAAATCCAAATGGTTACTAATAATAAAAGGAATTTCTAAATTTAATTCTCCTGAGTTGTAACGCCCTAATAAATCGTATAAGCAATGGTCGTATTTTGATACAAAAAGCGCCATTTTTGGTTTGGCTTCAGAGGAGTAGATGCGCCATTTCATTTCAAATTTATCAGCTAATATATCCTTAAACGCAATTTTAAAATCTTCAGTCGAAAATGATGCCGTAAAAAATTCACTTTCCAAGCGCATAAAAAAGATATTCTGTTCTCTATCAACATGTTGGTCTATGTATACAATATTCCCACCTTTTTCAGCAATAAAATTGGTCACAGATGCAATGATATTTGGTCGGTCTTTACAATGTATTAAAATGGTGATTTTATTCATTTTATTAATAATCTTGATGGGTTAAAATTAGGTTAAAAATAATACAGGTTAGAATTTGTATAAAAATTTTAGATAATTTTTCGTAAACACTTTATTTTTTTGAATATTTCGTAAATTGCAGCTTTAAAATTCAATATTCTTTAAGAATGAACCAATCTTCACCCTACAAGCCTAAACATAAAGTTCGTATTGTTACTGCGGCATCACTTTTTGATGGCCATGATGCGTCTATTAATATCATGCGTAGAATCATTCAAGCTACTGGGGTTGAGGTAATTCATTTGGGGCACGATAGAAGTGTTGAAGAAGTTGTTAATACAGCTATTCAAGAAGACGTGAATGCTATTTGTTTAACATCGTACCAAGGCGGGCATAACGAATATTTTAAATATATGTTTGACCTTTTGAAAGAAAAAGGTGTGGGACATATTAAGATTTTCGGTGGAGGGGGTGGTGTTATTTTACCATTAGAAATTAAGGAACTGATGGCTTATGGTATAGACAGAATTTATTCACCTGATGATGGCCGTGAAATGGGACTTCAAGGGATGATTAACGATTTGGTTGAAAAATCAGATTATGCTATTGGTGATAAGTTAGCTGTTGAAGTAAAGAACCTTCCAAACAAAAACCCGAAAGATATTGCTAGGGTGATATCGTCTGCTGAAAATTTTCCAGAAGTTGCCAAAAGCACTTTAGCTACAATCCATGAAAAAAATAAAAATTCCAAAACACCTGTTCTTGGAATTACTGGTACTGGTGGTGCAGGAAAATCGAGCTTGGTTGATGAATTGGTGCGTCGATTTTTGATAGATTTCCCAGAAAAGACAGTTAGTATTATTTCGGTTGATCCTTCAAAACGAAAAACCGGTGGGGCCCTTTTAGGTGATAGAATTCGTATGAACGCCATTAATAACACTCGTGTTTACATGCGTAGTCTGGCAACACGACAATCTAATTTAGCGCTTTCAAAATATGTAAATGAAGCGGTAGAAGTTTTAAAAGCTGCCGAGTACGATTTAATTATTTTGGAAACGTCTGGTATTGGGCAATCGGATACCGAGATTATTGAGCATAGCGATGTATCACTTTATGTAATGACACCAGAATTTGGTGCTGCTACACAATTGGAAAAGATTGATATGCTTGATTTTGCTGATTTGATAGCCATTAATAAATTCGACAAACGAGGCTCGTTAGATGCATTGCGTGATGTAAAAAAGCAGTACATGCGTAATCATAATTTATGGGATGTTGACCAAGATAAATTGCCAGTTTTTGGGACTATCGCTTCTCAATTTAATGATCCCGGTATGAATAAGCTTTATAAAGCAGTAATGGATAGATTAGTTGAGAAAACACAAACCGACTTAAAATCCACATTTCACATATCTGATGAAATGAGTGAAAAGATTTTTGTCATTCCTCCAAGTAGAACCCGTTATCTATCTGAAATTGCCGAAAACAATAGAGCTTATGATAAAACTGCCAATGAACAAGTTGAAGTAGCCCAAAAACTTTACGGAATTTATAAAACCTTTGAATCGGTTTTAAATGTTACGTTGAGTAAAACGAAGCAATCTTTTATTGACAAAAATGGTATAAATCAAGATAAGATTATCCAACAAGCACAAAATGAGAATGACAGAAGTTTTTTGAAGTTATTATTTAAAGAATTCGACCGTTTAAAACTAAACTTAGATCCTCATAATTGGGAAACAATAGTAGAATGGTATGAAAAAGTAAACAAGTATAAAGACCCAATTTACAGCTTTAAAGTTCGTGGAAAGGAAATTAAAATAGAAACACACATCAAGTCGTTATCGCACACCCAAATACCAAAAGTAGCGTTGCCAAAATACCAAGCTTGGGGTGATATTTTAAAATGGTGCTTACAAGAGAATGTTCCAGGTGAGTTTCCTTTTACCTCTGGGCTTTATCCTTTTAAAAGAACAGGTGAGGATCCAGCACGCATGTTCGCAGGTGAAGGAGGTCCAGAACGCACCAACCGTCGTTTTCATTATGTGAGTATGGGATTGCCTGCAATACGCTTATCAACCGCTTTTGATAGTGTGACACTCTATGGAAATGATCCAGACTACAGACCTGATATTTATGGAAAGATAGGTAATGCGGGAGTCTCAATTTGTTGTTTGGATGATGCTAAAAAATTGTACTCTGGTTTTAATTTAACCAATGAAATGACTTCGGTTAGCATGACTATTAATGGGCCTGCACCTATGCTTTTAGGTTTTTTTATGAATGCGGCTATCGATCAGCAATGTGAAATTTATATCAAAGAGAATAATCTTGAAAAGGAGATTGAAACTAAAATAGCTAAAATTTATAAAGGAAAAGAACGCCCAAAATATCATGGAAAGCTTCCAGGAGGTAATGACGGCTTAGGGCTAATGCTTTTGGGGGTTACCGGCGATCAAGTATTGCCAAAAGTTATTTATGAAGATATTAAAGCTAAAACCATTTCTCAAGTTAGAGGAACTGTTCAAGCCGATATTTTAAAGGAGGATCAAGCGCAAAACACCTGTATTTTTTCAACAGAGTTTGCATTACGTTTAATGGGTGATGTTCAGGAATATTTTATTGAAAATAACGTTCGTAACTTCTATTCAGTATCTATTTCTGGGTACCATATTGCCGAAGCAGGGGCAAACCCCATTTCACAATTGGCTTTTACTTTATCTAATGGCTTTACTTATGTAGAATATTACCTTTCAAGAGGGATGGATATCAATAAATTTGGTCCTAACTTATCGTTTTTTTTCTCCAATGGAATCGACCCGGAATATGCTGTTATTGGCAGAGTGGCACGTAAAATATGGGCAAAGGCGATGAAACATAAATATGGTGCCAATGCAAGAGCCCAAATGTTAAAATACCATATCCAAACCTCTGGTCGCAGTTTACATGCACAGGAAATTGACTTTAATGATATACGTACAACGCTTCAAGCCTTATATGCTATATATGATAATTGCAATTCGTTACATACCAATGCGTACGATGAAGCTATAACAACCCCAACCGAAGAATCGGTTCGTCGTGCGATGGCTATTCAGCTTATTATAAATAAAGAATTAGGTTTAGCTAAAAATGAAAACCCGCTACAGGGTTCTTTTATTATTGAAGAATTGACTGATTTGGTAGAAGAAGCCGTTTTGCTTGAATTTGATAGAATTACCGAACGCGGTGGTGTTTTAGGTGCTATGGAAACTATGTACCAACGTAGTAAAATTCAAGAAGAGAGCTTGTACTACGAAACTTTAAAGCATAATGGCGAGTTTCCAATTATTGGTGTGAATACGTTTTTAAGTAGTAAAGGTTCTCCAACAATTTTACCCGCTGAAGTAATTAGAGCAACCGAAGAAGAAAAGCAAATTCAAATAAAAACCTTGCAAAACCTTCGCAAGGCAAATGATACGGAAGCGATATTGAAACAGCTACAGCAAAAAGCTATCAAAAATGAAAATATTTTTGAAGCTTTAATGGAAGTCTGTAAATACTGTTCATTGGGTCAAATCACCAATGCTTTATTTGAAGTAGGCGGTCAGTATCGTAGGAATATGTAATTTTATACGCAACCATTATCTTTATTTTGTATCAAAAACATAAACTTTAATTCTTTTAGATATGAAAAAATATTTATTAATGCTACTTTTTTCATTTGTGTTTGCATGCTCAACTAATGATGAAGAAGATGTCTATACATATGAATTTTATGAAAATAGTCAATTATCAATTACACAAATTGATGGATCTTATATGAAATTCGGAACCATTTCTACTGGTGAAAATTTGGTTTTTAAATATTCGTTTATAAGAGACGATGATGAACAAATTGCTGATGATGAGTATGCTGAATTTATTCATTTTGAAGTAGATTCTAATTTGGATAATTTTTTAATTAAAGATGATGAATTAGAAACTGCAAAAACTATTTTTACAAAATATTGTTTTTGTTTTTTTTCTGATGATGATGAAAAAAATGTTATTCCAGCCGGTTCTATATCGGGAGAAAAAATAGCAACTAATAAATGGAAAATAACTTTTGATGTTACTTTTTATGGTGATGAAAACAGAAAGTTTGAGGCGATATTTACTTTAAAATAAATTTATTATAAAGTCAACATCCAAGAGCTTTGAAGCTTCTTAAACTTCTTCAATTCACTTCTAAGAATAGGTAAAAAATCCTTACCATTGCTGTTTAAACGCTCTAATCTATAAGAGTTTTTGTAAAGCATATTGGTAAGTCTTTTAAGCGAAGCAATGTGCTTATGCTTCTTTTCTGAAAAACGCTCCAATTCAGCATTGGCGATTTCTGGAGCCAAAGAAACGGATTGTTGCACAATATCTCCCGAGAAATAAATATTATGGTCTTCTGTGCCATCAGGTTTTAAGCTAGATAAATCATCGGTTAAATACATAGAAATACTTTGAGATAAGGCAAAAATCTCTAAAGCTTTTTGGTAAATCGGTAATTCCGATAGGTTTAATGGGGTATTGTAGGTCATAATTATTTTTTCTCAGCAATTTTATCAAAATTACTCACAAGAAATCATATTTGCCTTTAGATTTTAAAGTAAAATCGTATATTTGATTTAGATTTTAATTTATTACAATAAAATTTCTTTTAAATGATCATAGATGTTCTTAATGCTAAGATTTTGAAGTGTTTACAGGAAAATGCAAGACTTTCTAACGCTGAAATTGGTAGGCAAGTAGGGATAAGTTCACCAGCAGTTTCTGAACGCATAAAAAAGATGGAAGATATGGGTATTATTGAAGGTTATAAAGCATTGGTATCTCCTTTTGAAATCGGCTATCAACTAAAAGCCATTATTACGCTTAGGGCTTTTATGGGAAAGCTTAAACCCTTTTTGGAAAAAGTTAAAACCTATGATGAGGTAATTAATTGTTATAGAATTACTGGAGATGAAAATATTGTAATGGAAGTGGTTTTAAAAAATAATAAGCATCTAGAATCTTTTATTGACCAGTTAATTACTTATGGCGAATCTAAGACACAAATAGTGTTATCCAGAGTAGTTAAGCAAAAGGAAGTGATTCCGGCTAAATAGTTTTTTTAATTCCTTCAATATGCTTCGCAATCAATTGGGCATGAATTCTGGAGTTTTCTATAAACCATTTGTGGGTTTCTTTTCCTCCACAAATAACGCATGCTAAATACAATCCTTTAATGTTGGATTCCATGGTTTCGGGATTATACTTTGTAATCATTTTATCATCATTAGACAAAATAATTCCATTCGATTTCAATAAATCAAAATCTGGCAAATATCCAGTAAGTGCCACGACATAATCGTTGGGAATAGAAATAGTGCCATCAGGTGTTTTTATGTTTACGGAAGCTGTTGTTATTTCAGTGATTTCAGAATTAAAATAAGCTTTAATACTCCCTTCTTCAATGCGATTCATAATATCTGGTCGTACCCAATATTTAACACGTTCGCCTATATTTTCACCTCTAACAACCATAGTAACATGGCCGCCTTTTCGCCAAATTTCCAAAGCAGCATCAACAGCAGAATTACTGGCGCCAACTACCATCACATTTTGCAATGTATAATTATGAGCTTCTTTGTAGTAATGTGTTACTTTTGGTAAGTTTTCACCTAGAACATACAATAATTTGGGGATATCATAAAACCCTGTTGAAATGATAATATAATTAGATTCATATTCATTTTTAATATTGTCTAAAACCTTTGATTTTTAGTATGCAAAACATTAACCATAACTATGGTTGCCAAAATGCAGGTAATGCCATCAACCCAAAACAGATCGCCATAGCCCAAACCAGTTATGATAAGGCCACCAATTGCAGGACCTGCAGAAAACCCTAAATTTATAGCAAGACTTATTAAAGTAAATGAGCGTATTTTGTTTTCAGGTTTACTATAAGCATTTAAGGCCACAAACATAGCTGGTCTAAAGGTGTCGGCAACCATCATAACTAAAATATTCCAAAACAGATAAAAGCAAATGTATGTAGAAATTGAAGTGCTATAAACAACATGCCGGTAGCAAGTAAACTTCTAACCATAACCCTATAATATCCTAAACTATCAGTTAGTTTTCCACCTAGCCATGAACCAGCACCGAACCTAAGCCAAAAGCACTCATAACCCATGCAATATCACCTACTTCAAAGTTTAAATCTTCTTTGAGATATAATGACAAAAATGGGATAACCATTGTTCCGGCTCTGTTTATCAATGTTATTAGAGCCAGCCACCATATTTCTTGTGATAAGCCTTTAAAGGTATTTATATAGTTTTTAAAATGTGTTTTCATTAGTTTGTTTTTATCATTGATGCTTGGGAATAGCTAAAAACAAAAAGTCCGACTGTGAAGTCGGACTTTTACATATTACAATATTTTATAATCATATCAACACAACATATAACAAGCCCAACTCTTTGCCTTTGAAGAGGTGGTTAATTGCTTTTTACAAATTGTGATGTTACGACGCATGTTTTTAATTTTGTTGATTCAAATCAATATAAAATAATTGTAAGTTGTATTTTTGAATTGAATTTTTTTTAAAATGAAACACTTAGTTATATCATTATTGTTAATTACAGCATTTGGTTGTGCTCAAGAAAAAAGACCCTTAGAAGGTGAAACCGAATTTCAAAGAAAACTTAATGCCGAATATAAAGATGCTTCAACATCTCCTTTAAAAGATCAGGATAGGAAGACTTTTAAAGGGCTTGATTTTTTTGAGTTTGACTCAGCTTATGTGGTTAAAGCGCAATTTAAAAGAACACCTGAGGAAAAACCATTTGAGATGAAAACTACTTCGGATAGGTTACCCATTTATGTAAAATATGGTGAGCTAGCATTTGATTTAAAAGGTGAAAATTTCAAGTTGAACATATACCAAAACCAAGATTTAATAAAAAAAGAAGGATATGAAGATTATCTGTTTTTACCTTTTTTAGATGAAACCAATGGTTTTGAAAGTTATGGTGGAGGTCGTTATTTAGATGCCAGAATCCCTAGTGGTGATTTAATTGAAATTGATTTTAATAAAGCTTATAATCCTTACTGTGCATACAACGACAAGTATTCTTGCCCCATTGTGCCTCGAGTAAACTATTTAAAAACTAGAATTGAAGCTGGGGTTAAGGTTTTTGATAAGCATTAGTTTTATCTAGTAATTCTAAAACTCAAAAGTCACTTCACCAAAAACATCCCCAAAAATACTGCTAAAAAACCAACTGTAAAACTAGCAATGGTATAAATAGCAAAACTTGTAAAATCACCAGTTTTTAAAAATACATGGTTTTCGTAAGCAAAGGTTGAAAAAGTTGTAAAACCTCCACAAAAACCAGTAGCTAATAATAGTGTTTGGTTATTGGATAAGGTGTTGTTTTTTATAGCCAAACCTAAAATAATGCCTATAAGCAAACTACCCAAAATATTGGCTGCAAAGGTGCCATAAGGTATGCCTGTTTCTATGCTGTTTAAGCGCTTACCAACAATGTAACGAAGTACACTACCAAAACCCCCACCTAAAAAAACTAGTAAAAATTGTTTCATATGCTGTATTAAGGCCTTTTAACTGCTATGTATATTTCAGTAACCCAATCAGCAGGATTAGGTGTGTTCATTGGGTCTATTTGGTAAGCTTCCAACATAGGTCCCTCTTTTACAATTTGCATATTGTTTTCTGGTATATAATCCATGGTAGTATCCCAAGCCTCTTTTAGGTTTTTGTAATCACCTTTCAGGGTAGTTTTTACAGCATTAAACGGTAGCAGCTGTCCAGTAAGAATATCACTTTCTGGAGCGGTAATAACTCGCTCTGTTGTTGGTATACAACATGAAAATATAACAGCATTATTTTCTTCGTCCCATTTAATATAATTTACAAAAGGTGCCCCTGCTATTTTAACACCATTTTTTATGGCATATTCTCTTACTTTAGGTATCATCTCTTGCATTTTGGCTTTAAGATTAGGTGTTTTGCAAGACGTTGTGTTGTATAAGTAAAACCCACCTCCATGTTGGGTAATGCCATCTATTTTAATACTATACTTTTTCATATCAGCTGTAACAATGCTGTCTAATTTATAAAGGCCTCTTTCAAAATCAGGAGCTGTGTTTTCTTCAATAGAACCCGCAAAAGTCGTGTACATTTTAGTCATAAAATCTTGTTTGCCATTCATACCCCAAGTTACTTTGGTTCCTTCATTGGTAGTTTCAAAAGTCCAGTTAATATCAGATTCCGACTCAAAAGGTTTAATAAATGTAATGTGTTGCGAAATAGATTTGTTTTCTTCTACAGCAGTTGTTTTCATGCTTCCTTCACCTAAAATCTCTCCATTCCAAGCATAATTTCCGTTTACACCAGATGTTGTATCACCATAAGTTAAAGTAGCATTGGGTTCTTGTTCAATCCAAGGCGAAAAACTAGGCCAGTTTTTAAAATCGTTTACTTTATTGAATACAACAGGTGTTGGAGCTTTTATAATTTTGCTTCTTGAAAAGTTAAATTCGTTTGGCTGAACAGCAATATACATAGCCAACCCAATAATAATAATAAGCAATAAGAATAAAATATATTTTAAGGCTTTCATTTTTGGTTTTGAAGATTATAATAAACCAAAGATAATCATTTTAAATTTTGATTAAAAATGATTGTTCGAAAAGCCGATAAGGTGTTTTTTTAAACTTAATTTTTTTGAAAAAGTTTTAATTTTTCAAGGGTCAGTTCTTTTGTTAACACTAAAAACCAATAGTAAAATATTGATTATTAGCAGAAAACTAATAATTAATAGAATCTTCATTTTTTTTGAGTTTGTTAAGTCAAATAATAAATAGCTATTAATTAGATGCAGGATTATAAAAAGGTTGCGTTAAAAAGTAACCTTTATTTATTAAACAGGTAAACCAACTTTTTTCATAGTTTTAAAACCTATCAATAAATTATTTAAACAAAAATTTAATTGCAGAAATAAGAAGAATAAAGGAAATAAAGGCGATAAGAATCCAAACACTACCAGAATAAAAGCGTTTGTGAACTTTTAAGTCTTTTCGATAAGTGATTCCAATGATAATAGCGAAGACAATAAAAAATAAAACACCGAAAATGATTTGACCTTTACTAAACATATAGTTATTTTTATGCAAATTTAATGAAAACCTTTAGATGAAAAACAAAATAGAAGCTGTAAAGGCATTTCACACGGCATTTAAAATTGGCTATCGGGAAACTCCCAAAGCAGATTTGGGTATTGAGAAAAATATGTTACGATATAAATTGATGCGTGAAGAGAATGAGGAGTATTTGGAAGCTGCCAATAATAATGATTTAGTTGAAGTAGCCGATGCCTTAGGTGATATGCTGTATATTTTATGCGGTACTATTATAGAACATGGCATGCAGCATAAAATTGAAGAAGTATTTGATGAGATACAACGGAGTAATATGAGTAAACTAGGTGAAGATGGGCAACCCATTTACCGTGAAGATGGTAAGGTGTTAAAAGGACCAAATTATTTTAAACCTAATATTCAAAATATATTAAATCAATAAAAAAAGCAGCTCATTGAGCTGCTTTTTTTATTGATTTAATCAACCTTATATCGCCAACCAAATGGGTCTTCAGTTTTATTGGTTTGTATTTCGGTTATGCGTTTCTTTAAAAAACTAGCATAAGTATCATCTAATTTCGGCAACTCATAATCTTCGTTTTTATAACCAAAACCAGCTATTGGAGAAATTACAGCAGCAGTACCAGACCCAAACATTTCTTTAAGGGACCCGTTTTTTGCAGCTTCAACAACTTCAGAAACAGTTAGTTTTCTTACTTCAACATTAATACCTTCAGCTTTTGCAAGTTCAATAATACTTTTTCGAGTAATACCATCTAAAATTCTATCACTTGTAGGAGCAGTAACTAAGGTGTTGTTTATACGTACAAAAATATTCATGGCACCTGCTTCTTCAATATATTCGTGTGTATTGTCATCTGTCCAAACAACTTGTTGGTAGCCTTTATCAATAGCTAATTGCGTTGGGTAAAATTGTCCAGCATAATTACCGCCGGCTTTAGCATAACCAACACCACCATTGGCAGAACGGGAATATTTTTCTTCAATTAAAACTCTAACCTCACCAGCAAAATAAGAACCTGATGGCGCTGTCGCTATAATGAATTTATATTCGTTTGCAGGTGAAGCATGAAAACCATTGCCAGATGCAAAAACAAACGGTCTTATATACAATGAGCTACCATCTTTTTTAGGGATCCAATCTTTATCGACTTCTAATAAAGTTTTTAATCCGTCCATAAAATAGCTTTCAGGCAATTCCGGAATCGCTAAACGTTTTGATGAAATATTTAAACGCTTAAAATTCTCTAAAGGACGAAACAGCCATATATGCCCATCTACATCTTTATAAGCTTTCATGCCTTCAAAAACAGATTGCCCATAATGGAAGATTTTAGCTGAAGGATCTAAGCTAATGGGACCGTAAGGAACAACCTTTGGAGCTTGCCATTTACCGTCCTTAAAATTACATTCCAACATATGGTCTGAAAAAACACTTCCAAATTTTAAATTATCAAAATCTACATCATTAATCTTTGTAGTTTTTGCTTTTATAACCTCTATATCATTGATTATAGCACTCATAAGTCTTGTATTTATTGACACAAATTTAACTAAAAACGTTTTTAAAAAAGCGCTATATTTACAGAAATCGGTTAAAATTGAAATATTTACATCATGAAGTGCCTTAGTTTGTTAATTATCTGTGTTTTAATGTTAAATTCTTGCAAAAACAAAAGTGTGGAAGCCCAAAAAATTGATGATAAGATAGAAGAATTTGCTTTTGCTTCTTTTGGAAATAAAATTATTACAGATGATGCCATTGCTGCAAGCTCCATGGCAAATCACTATAAAACCATGCAAGTTGGCGACAGTATTGATACAAAAATGATAGCTAAAGTTAATGGAGTTTGTAAAGCAAAAGGTTGCTGGATGACGCTGAATCTTGAAGATGGCAATGAAGTCATGGTAAAGTTTAAGGATTATGGTTTTTTTGTGTCAAAAGATATCACAGGTAAAGAGGTTATTGTTAATGGAAAAGCTTTTGTAAATGAAGTGCCTGTTGATGAGCTGCGTCATTATGCTGAAGATGCTGGTAAAAGCAAAGAAGAAATTGCACAAATTACAGAGCCTAAAAAAACGTATTCTTTTGAGGCTGATGGTGTGCTAGTAAAACAATAGCTTGAAGAGGGAAATTGTAATCACTGCAGATGGCTCAACCACTATTCACCTTCCAGAGTGGAATGAGCAATACCACTCTAAACACGGTGCCATACAAGAAGCCTACCACGTTTTTATAAAACACGGTTTATATCATTTTTGTGATCCAGAACTTGTTTCAGGATTTCATCAATCAATATCCATTTTGGAAATAGGTTTCGGTACAGGTTTAAATGCTTTTATAACATTACTTGAGGCCGAAAAATTAAAGCTCAATATTGATTATGTTGGAGTGGAGGGATATCCAGTGTCAATGGATGAAATCGACCAACTTAATTATTCAAAAGAGTTAGGAACAAAAGAAAAGGATATTATTTTTAAAAAACTACATCAAGTTTCTTGGGATAAAGAGCATGAGATTATGGCCAATTTTCAATTAACCAAACAGAAAAAACTATTTTATGAGGTTAATGAGATCAATCTTTACGACCTTATATATTTTGATGCCTTTGGTGCGCGTGTTCAACCTGAATTATGGACGGAAGCTATATTTGAAAAAATGCACAATGCTTTAAAACCCAACGGGATTTTAGTTACCTATTCTGCTAAAGGAAGTGTGCGTAGAGCATTAATAGCTGTTGGCTTTAAAGTAGAGAAATTGCCAGGGCCACCAGGAAAGCGCGAAATGCTTCGTGCTTGGAAAGAAGCGTGACATTCAGCGATTCAAATTATAGTAAGACAAAGAGCTAAATGTTGAGGGCAATTAAGGGAATTCATTAATTCAAAACAATTAACAATTCTTATTTGCCATTTGTTTGTTAAACCTTCTATAAAGTTTAGTAAACCCAATAGGTATTTTGTAACTTTTCAAAAAAAAAGTAGATGCGCGTTTTAATTACAGGAGCAACCGGATTAATTGGAGAAGAAATTGTAAAACTTTGTCATGAAAGAAGTATTAGAGTCAGTTATTTGACAACCAATAAATCTAAAATCCAAAAAGAAGAACATTACAAGGGTTTTTATTGGAACCCAAAAACTGGAGATATTGATAAAACTTGTTTTAATGATGTTGATGCCATAATACATTTAGCAGGGGCAACGGTTTCAAAACGTTGGACAGAGTCTTATAAAAAAGAAATTTTAAATAGCCGAAAAGAGACTACACAATTGTTGGTCAATTCATTAAAAGGAGAAAACCATCATATTAAACAAGTAGTTTCAGCAAGCGCTATTGGGGTTTATCCAGACTCACAGATAAATTATTACGATGAAGATTTTAATACCAATGAAACCTCCTTTTTGAGTAAAGTTGTATGTATTTGGGAACATGAAGTTGATGCTTTTACTAAATTAAATATAGAAGTTTCAAAAATTAGGATTGGCTTGGTTTTAGCCCATCAGGGCGGTGCTTTGCAAGAAATTGTCAAACCTATAAAATTTGGTTTGGGAGCAGCTTTTGGTGACGGTAAACAATGGCAATCTTGGATACATATTAATGATTTAGCCAATATGTTTCTTTATGTTTTACAGCACAAATTACAGGGTGTTTACAATGGTGTAGCTCCAAACCCTGTTACTAACCAAGAACTAACAAAAACCATTGCTAATGTTTTGAATAAACCGCTGTTTTTGCCCAATATTCCAAAATTTTTCATGAAACTTGTTTTGGGTGATATGCATACACTGTTGTTTGAAAGCCAACGTGTTAGTTCAAAAAAAATTGAAAAGCAAGGTTTTTATTTTAAGTACAATTATTTAAAACCTGCTTTAGAGGATTTTTTTGGGTAATTTTTTAAGAATTTCTTTTAACTATGGCCAACGGTAGTTTAGCCTATAGATGATAGCATATTTACTTTAAGAACGTGAGTGCGTCTAGTACAACGAGCCTTAGCTAGGTTGAAAGCACGAAGTAATTAAAGTTCGCCTTCGGCGAATGCGCTATCATCTCTAAGATGAGGGAAGTTTACTTGACTATCGCATCTGTTAAACGAAGTTAGCTGAATTTTTTATATTTCAAAGTTTATATTATAAAATCTGTAAATTTCACATATTTAGTAACAATAAGTTTACCCTTTGAATATAAAATTAAGCTTAGCTAAAAAAAATGAATGACATTATGGCATTTTTACAATAATGGCAGTACTTTTGCCAACCAAAATTAGTATTGAAAAAATTGACTTAGCGATGAGTAAAAAGGATAAAAAGGAAGAAATTCAAAATGAAGAAGTTGAAACTTCTCAAACCGAAACTGTTGAAATAGAAGAACAAACAGCTGAGGAAAAATTACAGGATGAGCTTAAACAAGAAAAAGATAAGTTTTTAAGACTTTTTGCTGAGTTTGAAAACTATAAAAAGCGAACCTCTAGAGAGCGTATTGAATTATTTTCAACTGCTAGTGAAGATGTGATGAAAACCTTGTTGCCAATTCTTGATGATTTTGAGCGTGCATTAAGCCACATAGAAGAAGACAAGGAAGCAGAAGAATTAAGAAAAGGTGTTTTGTTAATTTATCAAAAGCTGGTAAATACCTTAGAGCAAAAAGGTTTAAAACCGATTAAAGTTGAAAAAGGGGATACTTTCAATGCAGACAATCATGAAGCGGTTACACAAATACCAGCACCTACCGAAGATTTAAAAGGAAAGATTATAGATGTAATCGAAAAAGGATATAAGTTAGGGGAAAAGGTAATTCGTTTCCCTAAAGTTGTTATTGGACAATAAACAAAACACATGGCAAAAAGAGACTATTACGAAATATTAGGAGTTAACAAAAGTGCTACAGCCGCAGAAATAAAAAAGGCTTATCGAAAAAAAGCAATTGAATTCCACCCCGATAAAAACCCAGATAATAAGGATGCAGAGGCAAAGTTTAAAGAAGCTGCCGAAGCTTATGAGGTTTTAAGTGATGCTGATAAAAAAGCACGTTATGACCAATTTGGTCATCAAGCTTTCGAAAACGGAGGCGGCTTTGGCGGTGGTGGCATGAATATGGATGATATATTCAGCCAATTTGGAGATATTTTTGGTGGCGCTTTTGGTGGTGGTGGTTTTTCAGGCTTTGGCGGTGGTGGAGGTCAACGTCGTGTAAAAGGCAGTAATCTGCGCATTCGTGTTAAGCTTACTCTGGAAGAAATTGCCAACGGTGTTGAAAAGAAAATAAAAGTAAAACGTAAAATTCAAGCGCCAGGTACAACTTATAAAACGTGTTCAACATGTAATGGTTCGGGTCAAGTAACTAGAATTGCTAATACTATTTTAGGCAGAATGCAAACATCTTCGCCATGTAATGTTTGTGGTGGTGCAGGACAGACCATTGATAAAAAGCCTAGTGATGCTGATGCACAAGGATTAAAAGTAGCCGAGGAAACCGTGTCTATCAAAATACCTGCAGGAGTTGTTGATGGTATGCAGCTTAAAGTTTCTGGTAAAGGAAATGAAGCCCCTGGAAATGGTATTTCGGGAGATTTAATCGTAGTGATTGAAGAAGAACAACATGCTAAATTGCAGCGCGAAGGAGATAATTTGCACTACGATTTATATATAAGTTACCCTGATGCAGTTCTAGGCACGTCAAAAGAAATTGATACCGTTACAGGTAAAGTTCGCATTAAAGTTGAAGCTGGTGTGCAATCTGGAAAAATTCTGCGCTTACGCGGAAAAGGTATCCCTAGCATCAGTGGTTATGGGAAAGGAGATTTATTGGTGCATGTAAATGTTTGGACGCCGAAAACATTAAATAAACAACAAAAAGATTTTTTTGAAGCTATGCAAAATGATGAGCATTTTGAACCAAAGCCAGAAAGTTCTGATAAGTCTTTCTTCGAAAAAGTTAAGGATATGTTTTCTTAGTTGAAAATAATTTAATCATTTATTAAAATTCCGTTACATAACGGAATTTTTCTATTTTATGGTAACTTATCTAATAGTTTTACTTTTAATATCAAAAAAAAAACTATATTTGAATATCACTAATTTATTTTAGTGATAATTTTTCTTTTTCATAGCAATTTTTTTCCCATCCTTAATTTATTAAGGGTGGGTTTTATTTTTATAGCGCTTCTTTATTGTTAAAATCAATTTTTTTTATCTTCTTAATTTTATATTTATACCAAAAGCATTAAGCATCTCGCCTAACATTTAATATCTTTACCAACTACAAGTAAATTAAAAAGTACCGATGAGTAACTTACTGGAAGTTAATAAAGTTTCTAAAAATTTTGGAAATTTTAAAGCGCTTAACAATGTCTCTATTACAGTCCCTAAAGGGAGTATTTTTGGTCTTTTAGGGCCTAATGGTGCAGGAAAAACAACTTTAATTAGGGTAATAAACCAGATTACAATGCCAGATACTGGTACCGTGCTCTTGGATGGTGAAGCATTAAATGAGAACCATATAAGAGACATAGGGTATTTGCCTGAAGAGAGAGGTTTGTATAAATCTATGAAAGTGGGAGAGCAAGCGCTTTATTTGGCTCAACTTAAGGGGTTAAGTAAAGCAGATGCTAAAATCCGTTTAAAATATTGGTTTGAACGTTTGGAGATTGGAGACTGGTGGAACAAAAAAATCCAGGAACTTTCAAAAGGAATGGCGCAAAAAGTGCAGTTTGTGGTAACCGTTTTGCACCAACCTAAGTTATTGATTTTTGATGAACCCTTTTCGGGGTTTGATCCTATAAACGCCAATTTAATTAAAGATGAAATTTTACGCTTGCGCGAAGAAGGTGCTACGGTGATTTTTTCAACGCATAGAATGGAGTCTGTTGAAGAGCTTTGTGATGATATTGCACTAATCAATAAATCAAACAAAATACTTGACGGTAAATTGATCGATATAAAAAGGCAATATAAAATTAATACCTATGAAGTTGGAATAAGAACCAGTAACAAAACTACTTTGCGACAAGAATTATCAGAGAAATTCGAAGTGTCAAAAGCGAATTTTAAGACTTTGGAAGATGAACTAAAACTTAATATTAAACTCAATTCAAACAATCCAAATGATTTGTTAAGTTATTTAACCTCAAGAGGAGAAGTGTCACATTTTGTAGAATTGATACCTAGTGTTAACGATATATTTATTCAAACTGTAAAGAATAATTAATTTTTATGAATCATTTACCACTTATTATAAAGCGTGAGTATTTAACGAAAGTTAAAAACAAATCATTCATTATCATGACTATTTTAAGTCCGATGATTTTTATCGCACTTATTGCAGTTGTAGCTTACTTATCTCAGTTGAATGATGATAAAGTTCGGGTTATTACCATTTTGGATGAATCTGGACTTATTGAAAGCATATTTAAAAATTCTGATAACACAACATATAATGTGTTGCCAAGTATGTCTCTTGATGAAGCCAAAGCTATAGCAAAGGAAACATCGTCTTATGGCTTGTTGTATATCGATAAATGGCATAATATAGATGCGATTTCAAATCATATAAAGTTTTATTCAGAAGAGACACCTTCAATAACCTTGATTTCAGGTTTAGAAAGCCAACTGGAAAAGACATTAACTAATATTAAATTGCAGCAACAAGGTGTAGATGTTGCTATGATTAATGCTTCAAGAATAAATATAGATATTGCCCAAGAAAGCTTTGAGGGCGAGAAAACATCAAAAATTGATAGTGTAGTAAAACTCATTTTTGGTGGCGCAGCAGGATATTTACTGTTTATGTTCATCATTATTTATGGTAATATGATTATGCGGAGTGTTATTGAGGAGAAAACCAGTAGGATAATTGAGGTTATCATTTCATCTGTAAAACCAGTGCAACTTATGTTGGGTAAAATTATAGGCACATCGTTGGCAGGAATTACCCAGTTTATAATTTGGATAATTTTAGGGGGTGTTTTAATGACTATAGTGTCATTGATTTTTGGAATTGATATGATGCAAACTCCACAGCAAGATATGTTACAGCAAGCTATGGAAACACCTCAGGTCAATTCTCAAATTGAAAATGTGATACATGCCTTTTATAATTTACCAATTATCAATTTAATCATAGCATTTATTTTATTTTTTATCAGTGGTTATTTACTTTACAGTTCGCTATATGCAGCCATAGGAGCCGCTGTTGATAACGAAACTGATACACAGCAATTTCTATTGCCTATTATTATGCCCTTAGTTTTGGCAGTTTACATAGGTATTTTTACCGTAATTGAAGATCCGCATGGTACCGTTTCAACAGTATTCTCATTTATACCATTAACATCCCCAGTGGTTATGCTCATGCGTATCCCGTTTGGTGTACCATTATGGCAGCAATTGGTTTCTTTGTTGTTATTAATAGGTAGTTTTATGCTAACTGTCTGGTTTGCAGCAAAAATATACAGAGTGGGTATTTTAATGTATGGTAAAAAACCAAGTTATAAAGAGTTAATTAAATGGATTAAATATTAATATGAGTCAAGAATTAAATAAAATTGAAGAAGTAATTACGGATAGTTCCGTGTGGGAAAAATTAAAATATTTTATTAATCTTCATATTGATTTTACAGATAAAATAAGTATTTCCATACTCGATCTTTTAGTGGTTACCACAGTAATTTTTGTAACTACCATAATTTTAAGAATCGTTTTAAGGCTAATTACAAGAAACCTGCCTAAAGCAGATAAAAAGAAATTTAATGTTGTATTTGGGTATTTTAGATGGCTTGTTTATCTTATTATTTTATTGATAACATTACACTCTGTAGGTATTAATGTTACAGCTGTTTTTGCGGCGTCTGCTGCACTTTTAATTGGTATTGGTTTAGCATTACAAACTTTGTTTCAAGACATAATATCTGGAGTTTTTATTCTTATTGACCAAAGTGTGCATGTTGGAGATATTATTGAGATTGATGGTAAAGTAGGGCGTGTTGAAGAAATTAAACTTAGAACAACCAGAGCCGTAACTATTGATAACAAGGTTTTGGTTATACCCAATCACTTATATTTAGAGAACAGTTTATTCAATTGGACACAGAATGGAACTACAACCCGTGAATCTGTTGATGTTGGAGTTGCTTATGGTAGCGATGTACAACTGGTTAAAAAAATATTAATACAAGCGGCAAGCACACATCCTGAGGTGTTAAGCGAACCAGAACCTACGGTAATATTTAGCGATTTTGGTGATAGTTCATTAAATTTTAGAATAGTTTTTACAATTAATGATAGTTTTAAAGCCGTTTTCCCGAAAAGTGATATTCGTTTTGAAATAGATAAATTATTCAGGGAAAATAATATAACTATTCCTTTTCCACAAAGAGATGTTCACATTTACAAAACCCTAGAGTAAAATTAAGTTTGCATAAAGAAAACAAATTATTGAAAACGAAATATTTCAAAAGCATAGTAAGCAGTAAGTTTAAATGGATTTTACTTTTGTTTTTTGTTTTGTCAATTTGTTAATGCACAACTCACAGATTTAGCCAGATTGGAATATTCATTTATCCCAAAAAGTAATTCGAAAGATCAATATATTAGGTTGAGGGCACTTTTAAATTATCCTATTGAATTAAAAAGTGATTCATATTTAATAGTATGGGCAGAGTATAACCGTATTCCACTTAATTTAGAAGATAATTATCCATTTGCCACATCTGGGTTAAATAAAATTTATGTTATAGATTTAACCATTGGCTATACTTTTAAGGTTAATGATACATGGTGCTTTGGTGTAAAGTTTAACCCAAGAATATCATCAACATTAACAAAAAATCTGAATTCTGATGATTATTTTATGAATAGAGGCTTCTTTTTTATTACAGACCGAACAAAGGATAAAAGCCTAAAACATCCCTACCGCTTAATTTTAGGATTAACCTATAATGCCACTACGGGAATCCCTTTTCCATTCCCTTTTGTAAGTTATCATAGGCAGATTAATGATATATGGAGTTTTAATTTAGGAGTGCCAAAATCTAATTTAAAATATGCCATCAATAAAACAAATAGCATTCAAATATTTGTTGGTTTAGATGGTTATTTATCTCATTTACAAGAGTCTGCAATGGTTAATGGTGAAAGTGTAGATCATATCTCGTTATCTGTTGCAGTTGGTGGTTTTGGTTACGAATATTTGTTTTCAAAACATTTGGTAGGGTATTTGTATACAGGTTATACATTCAGATTAAATAATGTATTAAGAAATAAAAATAGAGATGAAATTTTTAAATTAGACGACGTAAATGCGTTTTATTTAAGAACAGGTCTCAAATTTAAAATATAAATATGTCAAAAATATTAGTAATAGAAGACGAAGCAGCTATCAGGCGCGTATTGGTTAAAATTCTTTCTGAAGAAAATGATAATTACCAAGTTGAAGAGGCTGAAGATGGTGTTCAAGGGGTTGAGAAAATCAAGAATGATGATTACGATTTAATTCTTTGTGATATTAAAATGCCAAAAATGGATGGTGTAGAGGTATTGGAAGCTGTGAAGAAGATTAAACCAGAAATACCAATTGTTATGATTTCTGGTCATGGCGATTTAGATACTGCTGTAAATACAATGCGTCTAGGGGCTTTCGATTACATATCAAAGCCACCTGATTTAAACAGACTTTTAAATACAGTTCGTAATGCTTTAGATAGAAAAGAACTGGTTGTTGAGAATAAAATACTCAAGAAAAAAGTAAGCAAAAAGTATGAAATGATAGGTGAGAGCGATGCTATTTCACAAATTAAAAATATTATTGACAAGGTAGCTCCAACCGATGCTCGGGTTTTAATTACAGGTCCTAATGGTACTGGTAAAGAGTTAGTTGCGCATTGGCTGCACGAAAAGAGTGAAAGAGCAAAAGGGAGCATGATTGAGGTTAACTGTGCTGCTATTCCTTCAGAGTTAATAGAAAGTGAACTTTTTGGTCATGTTAAAGGAGCCTTTACTAGTGCCGCAAAAGATAGAGCAGGTAAATTTGAAGCTGCCAATGGGGGTACTATTTTTCTTGACGAAGTTGGCGATATGAGTTTATCTGCCCAAGCGAAAGTGTTGAGGGCATTACAAGAGAGTAGAATTCAACGTGTTGGTAGCGATAAAGATATAAAGGTTGATGTACGTGTTATAGCTGCAACTAATAAAGACTTAAAAAAGGAAATAGAAGCGGGTAAATTTCGAGAGGATTTGTACCATAGGCTTGCTGTAATTTTAGTAAAAGTACCAGCTTTAAATGAAAGACGCGATGATATTCCGCTACTCATAAATCATTTTTCTGAAAAAATTTCTGAAGAACAAGGCACAGCTAAAAAATCATTTTCTGATAAAGCAATTAAGTTACTTCAAGAATATGACTGGACAGGTAACATTAGAGAACTCCGTAATGTTATTGAGCGCTTGATTATTTTGGGTGGCGTAGAAGTTAGTGAGCAGGATGTAAAGGCATTTGCCAGTAAATAAAAACAAAACCCACAAAAGTTTTTTTGTGGGTTTTGTTTTAATTATCGCAAGAATTAAGTTGTTTTAAATAATCTGTTGCCAATGTTTTAAGGCTATTGTAATAATAACTTTTTATAGAAGTCACACTTTCTTATGAAAGATCTTTAATGTCATTACCTTCCTTTGATATGACATGATTGCAATCACAAACCTTTAAAGTCTAATTATAAGATTTAATGTTTGATGAAATAGCTTCTTTATAAGAAAGAATTAATTGTTCTTTTCTAAGCTTCAACGCTTTCTCTTTTTGTTCGGACATTTGCGTTTTTATTTTTTCCTCTTTAAGTTTTAAAACTTCCTGTTGCTATTTCAATTTTAATTGTTCTTTTTGCAAGTCATTAAGTTTATGTAATTACTACATTAGACTGGACATTAGATTGCGAGATTTAGAGTTACATAAATTAA
>JBMTVT010000041.1:0-20700 GCA_049451635.1 Tamlana sp.
GCTTAAAAGTTGTTCTTTTGATATTTTTCTTAATACTTCCATTATTCTTTTGTAATTTGCATTTAAGTTGTTTATCGTTAATGTTTTATCGATAAAACAATTTCCTGATTATCCGTAAGATGAACAACTTTTTTATTTTAAATCATAATGCACAACGGGTATCCATACAGTAACTTTGTATTTAAACCCTAAAAGGCAAAAACAGTATTATGACCATATAGTATCACTAGAGCCAAAGCGCGTCATTTTTAATCCGGGTACTGAAAAACCAGAACTTTTCAATATTTTAAATGCACATCATATTGCTTTTGAAGCATCATGTACCTTAGTTCTGCTTTCTACGAATCAGTATTAGTCCTAAAAAGGTTAGTAGGCCATTTATAATTAAAATTTCAAAGCCAATTTGATAACCATTAAGTAAATCAACCGAGTATTTATTGATGAAAAAAGATATTATGGGGGCTACAATGGCAATTATCCAAACGTATTTGTCTTTTAATTGAGTTTTTGTAAAAATACCCAGCGCAAATAAGCCCAATAGTGGGCCATAGGTATAACCAGCGGCTTTAAAAAGTTCCCAAATAACAGATACATCTTTAAAAATAGCATCAAACATAACAATTACTAAAACTAGAATAATGCTGATGAAGATATGTGTACGTTTTCTAATTTTTTTTTGAATTTCTTTAGGCTTTTTATCCAGTTCAATAATATCTATACAAAAAGAGGTTGTTAAAGAGGTTAACGCTGAATCGGCACTAGAATAGGCAGCAGCAATAAGTCCCAATAAAAAGAAAGCAGACGTAAAGGCCCCTATTTCGGGTAACATAGCTATGGTTGGAAATAAGTCGTCTTTTTTAGCAACTATACCATTTTGGTTAGCGTATTGGGTAAGTAATAGTCCCAAGACCAAAAAAAGAATATTTACAAAAATTAATACAATACTAAACGTTACCATATTTTTTTGAGCGTCTTTTAAGTTTTTGCAGGTAAGGTTTTTTTGCATCATATCTTGGTCTAATCCTGTCATGGTTATTGTGATAAACATGCCAGAAAGAAAACTTTTTATAAAATATTGAGCATCATTTATATCATCAAAGAAAAATACTTTACTCATAGCGTTTTCCTTTACATTGCTATAGATTTCTGAAACATTATTCAGATCTAATGCAGAGGCCAAAAAAACAATAGTAATAACTACTGAAACCAGCATAAAAAGTGTTTGTAAAGTATCAGTAAATATGATTGTTTTAATACCGCCTTTAAATGTATAAAGCCAAATTAAGGCAATGGTGATAATAACAGTTATTGTAAAGGGTATGTGAAATTGATCAAATATTAAAAGTTGAAGCACTTTTGCAACCAAAAAAAGTCTGAAAGAGGCTCCTACAATTCTAGATACCAAAAAAGCCACCGAGCCCGTTTTGTAGCTTACATTGCCAAAGCGGTCTTTTAAATAGGTATATATGGATGTTAAATTAAGCTTGTAGTAAATAGGAAGCAATACATAGGCAATAACCAAGTACCCAAATAAATACCCAAAAACTACTTGTAGATAGCCAAATTGTTTGGTCTCTACAGCTCCAGGTACTGAAATAAAGGTAACCCCAGAAAGAGAAGCGCCAATCATTCCAAAAGCTACCAAATACCATGGTGCTGATTTATTGGCTTTAAAAAAAGCTTCATTTGAGTCTTCCTTACTTGTAAAATACGATATGAGAATCAATACCAAAAAATAGGCAGCAATTAAAAGCAGAATTTGTGTTGCAGTCATAAAAAAGTAATTCAAAGCCAAAATACAAATTACAATTGATAAGTATAAAACTTAAATCTAAAATTGTAAATTCGCAGTCATGGAATTTTCCTCTAAATTATTAGAAAACGCTGTAAACGAAATGTCGCAATTGCCAGGAATTGGCAAGCGTACAGCACTGCGTTTGGTTTTGCACATGCTAAGGCAGCCAAAAGAGCAAACCAATGCCCTGTCATTGGCTCTGCAAAACATGCGTAACGAAGTGAAATTCTGTAAATCTTGTTATAATATAAGCGATTTGGAGCTTTGTGAAATTTGCTCAAACCCAATTAGAATTGAAGATATAATTTGTGTTGTTGAAGACGTTAGAGATGTAATGGCTATCGAAAACACAAGTACTTATAAGGGCTTATACCATGTTTTGGGAGGTAAAATTTCTCCTATGGATGGCATAGGTCCACATGATTTGAATATTCAACCCTTGATAAATAAAGTAAAAGAAGGCAAGATTAAAGAATTAATATTTGCTTTAAGCTCTACTATGGAAGGTGATACAACTAATTTTTATATTTACAAGCAAATTCAAGATTACCAAATTATTACATCAACTATTGCGAGAGGGATTTCTGTGGGTGATGAACTTGAATATGCCGATGAAATTACTTTAGGGCGCAGTATTTTAAATAGGATCCCTTTTGAATCTTCACTAAAATTATAACTGTTTATTTATTTGAAACTCTCAATCATTATATTAAACTATAACGTACGCTACTTTTTAGAACTATGTCTAAAAAGTGTACAAGAAGCCATATCTAAACTGGATGCAGAAATTATAGTAGTTGATAATAATTCAGATGATGATAGTTGTAAAATGGTAAAGGATTTGTTTCCCGAAGTTATTTTAATAGAAAACAAAGACAATTTTGGGTTTTCAAAAGGAAATAATATTGGAGTTGAAAAAGCAAAAGGAGAGTATCTGTGTATATTAAATCCAGATACAGTAGTTGCTGAAGATACATTTTATAAAATTCTAAATTTTGTTGAAAACAAGAACAAACTAGGAATTGTAGGTTGTAAATTAATAAATGGCAAGGGCGCTTTTTTGCCAGAAAGTAAACGAAATATACCTTACATAAAAGAAGCAATAAAAAAACTGTTTCACGAGTCTAATAATTATTATGCTAACCATTTAAACGAAAATGAAATAGGAAAGGTAGATGTTTTAGTTGGCGCATTTATGTTTTTAAAAAGAGATGTTTTCAATATAATAGGAGGTTTTGATGAAGACTATTTTATGTACGGGGAAGATATAGACCTATCTTATAAGGCTTTGAAAGCTGGATATCAAAATTATTATTTTGGTGAAACAACTATCATTCATTTTAAAGGAGAAAGCACTTTAAGAGACAAATTTTATGCACGTCGTTTTTATGGTGCTATGCAGATTTTTTATAAAAAACATTTTAAAAAAAACATGGTTATTGATGCAATGGTTTGGTTGGGCATTAAGTTAGTTTACTTATCAAGAAAAAAACCAACTAAGAAGCATAAAATCATTGACACTTATTATTTGGTTTCTAATGGTATAATTGAAAGCTTAAAAGCAGTTTTATCAAAAAAAATAATTTTATTATCAGACTTAAAGGCCATTGAAAATAATTCTGAAATAATCTTTGATTCCAATGTATTAACTTTCAAAAAAATTATTGATTACATGGAAGATCATGATAAACTAAACTCAGTAACCTATAAAATTTTGCCTAAAAACTCTAAATTTGTTGCGGGAAGCGATGATGCAATTTCAAGAGGGGAAGTCATTATTTTTGATTAAAATTTAAAAATAATTTAACCAAAGCAATGTTATTTTATTAATTTTGCAATAACAAAATAAAAATACAGTATTACATTATCAATATGGCAAAGTTAGAACTTAAATTACCAAAAATGGGAGAAAGTGTTGCAGAGGCAACCATAACATCTTGGTTAAAAGAGGTTGGGGATACCATTGAGTTAGATGAACCCATAGTAGAAATAGCTACTGATAAGGTTGATAGTGAAGTTCCCAGTGAGGTTGATGGTGTTTTGGTAGAACGATTTTTTAATGTTGATGATGTTGTACAAGTAGGTCAGGTTTTGGCAATCATTGAAACTGATGGAGATGATAATCAAGTAAATTTGGAAATCCAAACAGAATCTGAAAATAAACCTGAAGAAGCTGTTGAACAAATAGTTCAATCAATATCGACTGTAAAAGAGACTGTAGCCCCAGTTGTTTCCAGCGAGAGCAGGTTTTATTCGCCATTGGTAAAAAATATAGCCAAAGAAGAAGGTGTTTCGCAGGAGGAATTAGACGCTATTATTGGTACTGGAAAAGGAGCTAGAGTTACCAAAAATGATATTTTAGATTATATAAAACAAAGAGGTGGAAAAACAAGTCAAGTTCAGGCTAATATTGAGCAACCAATCAGTAAGCTCCAACCTATTGATAAACCACAAACAGTAAAACCGCCAGTAATCTCAAATGGAGAAGATGAAATTATTGAGATGACCAGAATGGGCAAACTTATTGCCCACCACATGGTTGAGTCTATTCAAACATCTGCCCATGTACAAAGTTTTATTGAAGCAGATGTTACAAAAATTTGGAATTGGCGTAAAAAAGTAAAGGATGCGTTTATGAAGCGTGAGGGTGAAAACCTAACCTTTACACCAATTTTTATGGAAGTAATAGCCAAAGCCTTGCGCGATTTTCCAATGATGAACATATCGGTTCAAGGAGATACTATTATCAAAAAGAAAAATATTAATTTAGGTATGGCTGCTGCCTTGCCCGATGGTAATTTAATTGTACCTGTGATTAAGAATGCAGACCAATTAAACCTTGTGGGTATAACTAAACAGGTTAACGATTTAGCTAATAGAGCAAGGTTAAATCAATTAAAACCTGACGAAATTCAAGGAGGGACCTATACGGTTACCAATGTAGGAACCTTTGGGAGTATCATGGGAACACCAATCATAAATCAACCTCAAGTCGGTATTTTAGCGCTTGGTGCCATTAGGAAAGTGCCAGCAGTAATTGAAACTTCTGAAGGTGATTTCATTGGTATCCGCTACAAAATGTTCTTATCACATTCTTACGACCACAGGGTTGTTAATGGTGCTTTGGGCAGTCAGTTTGTTCAATCAGTTAAAAATTATCTTGAAGCTTGGGATACTAACAGAGAAATTTGATTAATTCAGAAACAATATACTATAAAAATAAAAATTAAAACTTAGCCTTACTAGGGTGAGTTTTTTATTTTTACAATATAAAGGGAAAAGTCAAAAAAATGCAGTTAAACCTTATTAAACCTATTTGTTTTTTCGATCTAGAAACTACAGGTGTTAACATAACCACTGATAGAATTGTTGAAATTTCAATACTGAAAATTCATCCCAATGGCAAGGAGGAAAGTAAAACATGGTTGGTTAACCCTGAAATGCCTATTCCAAAAGAGGTGACCGAAATACATGGTATTACCAATGAAAAAGTGGCCAATGAACCAACTTTTAAAGAATTGGCAAAGGATATTTACAATATGATAAAAGATTCAGATTTAGGTGGATTTAATTCTAATAGGTTTGATATTCCTTTATTGGCAGAAGAAATGCTGAGAGCTGAGGTTGATTTTGATATGAAAAACAGGTTGGCTATTGATGTGCAAACTATTTTTCACAAAATGGAACAACGTACATTAAGTGCTGCATACAAGTTTTATTGCGATAAAAATTTAGATGATGCACACAGTGCTGAGGCTGATACCAACGCTACTTATGAGGTTTTAAAAGCGCAAATCGCTATGTATGATAATATTGAAAACGATGCTAAGTTTTTAGCAGAATTTAGCTCTAGAAAAAAGTTTGCAGATTTCGCAGGCTTTATTGCGTACAATAAAAAAGGAG
Organism: Tamlana sp.; assembly: GCA_049451635.1. GTDB lineage: Bacteria > Bacteroidota > Bacteroidia > Flavobacteriales > Flavobacteriaceae > JBMTVT01. The sequence continues at coordinate 5,699 of JBMTVT010000041.1, forward strand.
AAGAATATTTTTCTTTTGGCAAACACAAAGGAAAGTTAGTCACCGAGGTTTTAGAAACCGAACCTGGATATTTTGGGTGGTTGCTAAACGCCGATTTTCCATTATACACCAAAAAAGTACTAACAGCTATCAAATTAAGGAGTTTTAATAACAAATTAGGGTAATGAAGCTTATTTGCATCGGACGTAATTACACGGAACATATTAAAGAATTGGAAAACGATAAGCCAACAGATCCAGTTGTTTTTTTAAAACCCGATACATCTATCCTTCTAAAAAAGCAACCTTTTTTTATCCCTGATTTTTCAAATGATGTACATCACGAAGTAGAAATTCTTGTAAAAATAAATAGACTAGGAAAGCATATAGATAGAAAATTTGCCCATAAATATTACAACGAAATAGGATTGGGTATAGATTTTACAGCACGCGATTTGCAAGCACAATTAAAAGAAAAAGGTTTGCCATGGGAAAAAGCAAAAGCTTTTGATGGCGCAGCTGTAATTGGTGATTGGTTACCAGTTGATGAAGTGCAAAACATGAATGATATTGAATTTTCTTTAAAAAAGAACGATAAAATTGTACAAAAAGGAAATACAAGCCACATGCTTTGGAAAATTGATGAAATTATAGAATATGTATCAAAATATTTTACTTTAAAGATAGGAGATATTATATTTACAGGAACACCAGCAGGTGTTGGCAGGGTAATTGCGAACGACAATTTAAAAGGATTTATAGAGAACAAACAAATGTTTTCAATAACAGTAAAATAATGGAACAACATTACAAACTATTTAGAGTACGCGAATTGGCCGATAACGATGAAGATTTTGTCTTAACGTTAGCCGAAACATTTTTGGAAGAAGTTTCTGTTGATGCTGAAAGGTTAAAAAAAGCTGTTGCAGAAAAAAACTACCATGAAGCTTATCAAGCAGCCCATAAAATGAAACCCACCGTTGATTTATTCGAACTTGGAATTCTTGATGACTTAATTGAAGTTCAAGATTGGGGAAAATTTACAAAAACAGATGTCGATATTACTGAAAAACTTGATATAGTTATGACTGCAGTTGATAATGCCCTGACTGAAATAAAAACAGATTTTAACCTATAATGGATGCAAGCAGAAATCATAACCATTGGCGACGAACTTCTTATTGGTCAGGTTATTGATACCAATTCTGCATTTATTGCAAAACAACTCAATAAAATAGGAATATCTGTTTATCAAATTACTTCTGTACAAGATGATAAGCCGCATATACTAAAAGCCCTAAAGAATGCTGAGAAGCACGTAGATATCATCATTTTAACAGGTGGTTTAGGGCCTACAAAGGACGATATCACAAAAAAAACGATAGCAGAGTACTTTAACGATTCTTTGGTTTTGGATAAATTAGTGCTTAAAAATATCCAAAATATTTGGAAGCAATACGTTAGGCAAAAACTGTTACAAGTTAACAAAGACCAAGCCTTTGTGCCATCAAAAGCCAAAGTTCTTATGAATAAATTAGGAACCGCACCTGGTATATGGCTCGAAAAAGACAACAAGACTTTTATATCGCTACCTGGAGTTCCATTTGAAATGAAGGCATTGGTAGCCAATGAGGTTATCCCTAAATTAAAAGATAAATACCGTTGTCCTTTTATTCTGCATAAAACCCTGTTGGTTTATGGTTTGGGAGAAAGCACTTTGGCTGCAAGAATAGAAACCTGGGAAGAAGATTTGCCGGCACACATAAAGTTAGCTTATTTACCTAGCTTGGGAAAAATGCGGTTGCGTTTATCATCAAAAGGTTTTGAAAGAGAAAAGGTGGAAGATGAGGTTCAGCAACAAATTAAAAAGGTATTGCCATTAATAAAAAAAGAATTTTTTGGTTATGAAGATGAAGAAGGTAATGAGGAAGCTCTTATTGGAAACCAGTTAACCAAAATTGGAAAAACATTGTCAATTGCCGAGAGCTGTACGGGAGGTAAGTTGGCAGAATTATTCACTGCAAATTCAGGAGCTTCAAAATATTTAAATGGTGGCGTGGTGACTTATTCAACACAATCAAAAATTGATGTTTTAAACGTTCCAAAAGATCTTATTGATGCGCATTCTGTTGTTAGTGCCCAAGTGGCCGAAGCTATGGCGCAAAATGTTTTGAAGCTATACAAGTCAGATTTTGCTGTATCAACAACAGGAAATGCGGGTCCAACAAAAGGCGATTCAAATGTTGAAGTTGGTACTGTTTTTATTGCAATTGCCAATAAAAATGGTGTTTATTCTAAGCAATTTAAATTTGGAAGCCCTCGTGCCAGGGTTATAAATAAAACGGTAAATAAGGCACTTGAAATGCTTCAAAAAGAAATTTTTAAAAATTGATAAAATTTAAATTGTCATAATATAAAGATTTTGTATATTTGCACCTCGATTTTAAGCAACAAGAATTTTAAAGTTATAAATAATGTCAAGAGTTTGTGAACTTACAGGAAAGAAGGCAATGGTTGGGAACAACGTGTCTCATGCAATGAACAAAACTAAGCGCAAGTTTAATGCGAATTTAGTTAAGAAACGTTTTTACATTCCAGAAGAAGATAGCTGGATAACTTTAAAAGTTTCTACATCTGCTTTAAAAACTATCAATAAAATTGGTATTTCTACAGCAATTAAAGAAGCAAAATCTAAAGGTTTTTTAAAATAATTAGCTGTATTTAATAAGTAAAAGACATGGCAAAGAAAGGTAACAGAATACAAGTAATTTTAGAATGTACAGAGCATAAAGAATCTGGTCAACCAGGAACTTCTCGTTACATTACTACTAAGAATAAAAAGAATACGCCAGATAGAATGGAGATTAAAAAATTTAATCCAATTCTTAAGCGTATGACAGTTCACAAAGAAATTAAATAATAAAGGATTTTTTAAAATCTTAAATAAACACCAGTATAGGTCATGGCAAAAAAATCAGTAGCAACATTACAAACAGGGTCTAAAAGATTAACAAAAGCTATAAAAATGGTAAAGTCACCAAAAACAGGAGCTTACATGTTTGTTGAGTCAATTATGAGTCCAGAGCAAGTAAACGATTTTTTAAGCAAAAACTAAAAAATTGTATCTAGATATTATAAGCTGCTTTCTGTAAAGAAAGCAGCTTTTTTATTTTTATATTTGAAAGGTTTACAAGACAGGTTGGCAGTAAAAATTTATGGTAAGATAATTGTCATTAAGCTCTTAAAATAACACATTAAACAATAAGTAACTACAATGAGTTTTTTTAAAAAAATATTTTCCTCAGAAAAAAAGGAAACTTTAGACAAGGGATTAGAGAAAAGCAAATCAAGTTTTTTAGGTAAATTAAGTAAAGCGGTTGCTGGAAAATCTAAAGTAGATGATGAGGTTTTAGATAACCTTGAAGAAGTATTGGTGTCTAGCGATGTGGGCGTTAATACAACACTTAAGATAATAGAGCGAATTGAAGAACGCGTTGCTAAAGATAAATATTTAAGTACCGATGAACTAAACAAAATTCTTCGTGAAGAAATAGCAGGTTTGTTAAGTGAAACCAATGCTGGTGAAGAAACAGAGTTTTCAATTCCAAAGGATAAAAAACCTTATGTAATTATGGTAGTTGGTGTAAATGGAGTTGGAAAAACAACTACCATTGGTAAATTGGCCTATCAATTTAAAAAGCAAGGTTTAAAAGTGGTACTTGGTGCTGCTGATACGTTTAGAGCTGCCGCAATAGACCAGCTTCAGGTTTGGGCAGATAGGGTAGATGTGTCTTTAGTTAAGCAATCTATGGGGAGTGATCCGGCTTCTGTGGCTTTTGATACCTTGCAAAGTGCCGTAACTCAAAATGCTGATGTGGTTATTATAGATACAGCAGGCAGGTTACACAACAAAGTAAATTTAATGAACGAGCTTACCAAGGTAAAACGTGTTATGCAAAAGGTTGTTGACAATACGCCAAATGATGTTTTATTGGTTTTAGATGGTTCTACAGGGCAAAATGCTTTTGAACAAGCCAAACAATTTACTGCTGCAACCGAAGTAACTTCTTTAGCGGTAACAAAACTTGATGGAACTGCAAAAGGGGGCGTTGTTATTGGTATTTCCGACCAGTTTAAAATTCCTGTTAAATATATTGGAGTAGGCGAAGGTATTGAAGATTTACAAGTTTTTAATAAATTTGAGTTTGTAGATTCGTTTTTTAAATAAGAAGTATGCCTAAGATTTATCACAACTTAGTTGTTGAGGCTTCTCCAAAACTAGTTTTTGAGGCAGTTTCCCAACAAGAGCATTTGGATAATTGGTGGGCTTTAAAATCGTCAGGTAAACCAGAATTAAACTCAGAATATAATTTAAATTTCACTGATGATTATAATTGGTTCTGTAAAGTTTCAAAAGTTATTCTAAATGAATCTTTTTATTTAAAAATGACTAAATCAGATGCCGATTGGAATCCAACAACCTTTGGTTTTGAACTGGAAGAGAAAAATGGAAACACCTATTTAAGATTCAGTCATTTAAATTAGCACAAGCGCAACGATTATTATAAATTCTCTGCATTTTGTTGGGCAATGCTATTAAATGGGTTGAAAAACTATCTTAAAAAAGGTATTATAGTTCCTTTTGAAGAAAGAAATTAATCAATTAACAAGTTTGTTTCCCCCATAACTCATTATCAAAATTTGATAATGCAAAATTTTCACTATCGGCAACTTCGCCCAATCGAATAACAACTAAATTTTTACTTGGCACAACATATATCTTTTGGTCGTTTTTTCCCAAAGCGGCATACATATCGGCAGGGACATTTAGTATTAATTCGCCATTAAAATCTAGTTGGGTTTGCGGTAAATGATAACTTGTTTTTCCGTTTAGCCACTATAAATAACCATAAGCTTCATTAATATTTTGTGAGGTTGTAGAGGCTTCATTTAAAAAACTTTCAGATACTATTTGAAAACCATCCACCTTCCATTCCAATACGGTCTTTTAGTTTGGTGTTAAAATAACTTGTCCAAGTGTTATTGCTAGCTTCGGCTATTACATCTTGCATTTTTACATACATATTATTGTAAGCCCAACGCGTTCCTGCGTCTGCAATATATTGTAAATTAGTAGGAGAGACATCATCGCCTAAAGAATCGTCCAAACCAGAATTCATGGATAGTAAATGTTTGCAGGTTATTAAGTCTTCTTTATCAATTGGAGCACTCGTCCAGCCTGTGCCTAAATAATCAGAAACTTTATTGTTTATATCAATCAAACCTTCATCCTGAGCAATCCTAGAAATAGTTGATGTTAATGTTTTTCCTGCACTTGCCAAATACCAAAGACTAGATTTATTATGTCCGTTAAAATATGCATCAATAACAAGTCTTCCATTATATAGCATAATGAAACCTTTGGTGTTTTTTTTGTTCCAAATAATCCAAAAGTGGTTGTTTTACACTTTCATTCCAACCTAAATCAGTAGTTGATAATCGTTCCCAAGTATCATTTGTATTTGGAAAATATAAATCTAGATTAACGGGATTTGGTTCTTGAGTAGGGTTGTTTGAAGAACAACTAAAAGAAAAAAAAAGTTACCAATAGTAATAGGTAAATAGTATATTTCATAACAGCAGGTTTTTCAAATTTGGACACTCAAATATATAAAAGGTTTAATTAAGTTGTATCTTTGCGCCCTGATTTATAGAAATATATGCGTACAAAGTCTCTTAAAAAAAACAAGATTAATGTAGTAACATTGGGTTGTAGTAAAAATGTTTACGATAGCGAAGTGCTTATGGGGCAATTAAAAGCCAGCGGTAAAGATGTGGAACACGAAGGGGAAGGTAATATTGTGGTTATTAATACCTGTGGTTTTATAAATAATGCCAAGGAAGAAAGCGTCAATACTATTTTAGAATATGTTCAGAAAAAACAAGATGGTGACGTTGATAAAGTATTTGTTACAGGATGTTTGAGTGAGCGTTATAAACCAGATTTACAGAAAGAAATACCTGATGTAGATGAATATTTTGGAACGACAGAGCTTCCAGGATTATTAAAAGCTTTGGGTGCCGATTATAAACATGAATTGATAGGAGAGCGTTTAACCACCACACCAAAAAATTATGCCTATTTAAAAATTGCTGAAGGTTGCGACAGGCCATGTTCGTTTTGTGCGATACCAATTATGCGTGGAAAACACCGCAGTACACCTATTGAGGAGATTGTAATTGAGGCTGAAAAACTAGCTGCAAATGGTGTAAAAGAATTAATTTTAATTGCACAAGATTTAACGTATTACGGGCTCGATTTATATAAAAAACGAAATCTAGCCGAATTGTTGGAAGCTTTGATAAAGGTTGAAGGTGTTGAGTGGATTCGACTGCATTATGCGTTCCCTACTGGTTTCCCGATGGATGTATTGGATGTTATGAAGCGAGAGCCTAAAATCTGTAATTATTTGGACATTCCGTTGCAGCATATTTCCGATTCGATTTTGAAAAGTATGCGTCGTGGTACTACCAAAGAAAAAACTACAAAATTATTAGAGGAGTTTCGAGCCATAGTGCCCGAAATGACTATCAGAACCACACTTATCGTGGGCTATCCTGGAGAAACTGAAGAGGATTTCCAAACCTTAAAGCAGTGGGTAAAAGACATGCGTTTTGAGCGTTTGGGATGTTTTACCTATTCGCACGAAGAAAATACCCATGCCTATAATTTGGAAGATGATGTGCCCGAAGATGTGAAAATTGAACGAGCCAATGAGATTATGGAAATTCAATCACAAATTTCTTGGGAATTAAACCAACAAAAAATAGGGCAAACTTTTAAAGTGGTTATTGATAGAAAAGAAGGCAATTACTTTATTGGACGTACCGAATTTGATTCACCCGATGTAGATAATGAGGTGCTTATTGATGCTACTAAAACCTATTTAAAAACAGGAGATTTTACTACCGTAAAGATTATTGAAGCAGAAGACTTCGATTTATATGCTGAAGTTGTAAATTAGGGTCTCCGCCATTGGCATCTGTGTAAAAGTCAAATGTAGTGTCAATTTTCATTTTGTCTGTTCGTTTTTTTTTACTTGCCACTAACTAGTTATATGTATAATAAAAGTACACATTATCCCTTAGTTATTTTTAGATAACAGGAATTTTTAGTTTATGCATGTTTTATTTCCATTTAATATTACAACCAATACTTGGTTTTTGAGTTTTGGTATTTTCTTTACCATCAATCAGGCAATCTAAAGCATATTTTAAATCTTTTCCAGTAACAGGAATACTATTTCCTGGGCGTGAATCATCTAGTTGTCCTCTATACGTTAACTTTAAATTGTCATCAAACACATACAAATCTGGCGTGCAAGCGGCATCATAGGCTTTGGCAATAGCTTGTGTTTCATCGTATAAATAAGGAAACGGGTAGTTGTTTTCTTTGGCATGAAGCGTCATTTTCTCAGGAGAGTCTTGCGGGTAATTAACCACATCATTACTCGAAATAGCTATAAACGAAATCCCTTTTTTAGAATATACACTAGCAATGGTAACCAAGGCTTCGTTAACATGAATTACAAACGGACAATGGTTGCATATAAACATAATTACGGTACCTTTTTTACCTTTCAGAGCTTCTAGTGATAGTGTTTTTTGGGAAACAGTATCATATAAATTAAATTCAGGAGCTTTTGTGCCCAAAGGAATCATATTTGAAGGAGTGCGTGACATATTAAAAGTTTTACCCAAAGTTCGGGATTATTTGTATTTTTAAAAAATGGATAAGATAATAACTTTTGAAGATTTTAGTAAGGTAGACTTGCGAGTTGGAACTATTATTGAAGTTACCAGTTTCCCAGAAGCCAAAAATCCTGCATATCAACTCACCATAGATTTTGGAGATTTGGGCATTAAAAAATCTTCGGCACAAATAACCACAGTTTATAAAAAGGAAGATTTGCTCCACAAACAAATTGTTGCAGTTGTTAACTTCCCTAAAAAGCAAATAGCTAAATTTATGAGTGAGTGTTTGGTTTTAGGAGCTGTAAATGGTAAGGATGTGATATTACTAAACCCAGAGAACAAAGTTAAAAACGGCACTGTTGTCGCTTAAAGTATGCTAGAGTTAGACCAAGTAAAAATTAATTTTGATAGTGCTAGATTATGGGTTTTAAACATAGCGCTTGCTGTGGTTATGTTTGGAGTTGCTCTGGGTATAAAAGTTGACGATTTTAAACAACTGCTTAAAACACCTAAATTACTGTTGGTAGGAATATTGTCTCAATTTATATTATTGCCCCTATTAACATTTTTATTGATTATACTCATAAAGCCCCAACCAAGTATCGCTTTGGGGATGATGATGGTTGCTGCTTGCCCAGGCGGCAATATTTCCAATTTCATGACGCATTTGGCAAAGGGTAATGCAGCACTATCGGTTATTTTAACCGCTTTCGCAACGTTTTTAGCCATTTTTATGACACCGTTTAACTTTCAGTTTTATGGTAGTTTATACCAACCCACAGCGGAAATATTAAAAGAAGTGGAATTAAACCCATTTGAATTGATAAAACTGGTACTTTTAATTTTAGGGATTCCTCTGGTTTTGGGAATGTTTTTTAGAAGTAAAAATGAAAAATTAGTTGAAAAATTATCAAAAATATTAAAACCTTTTTCAATTATTGTTTTTGCTTTAATTGTTGTTTTAGCGTTTTCAAAAAATATTGAAGTCTTTAATAATTATATACATTACGTATTGCTGTTAGGCGTTTTTCATAACCTTTTGGCCATTGGTTTAGGTTTTTTGGTGGCTAAACTATTTAGGCTTTCCTTCATCAATCAAAAAACACTGGCTATTGAAACGGGCATTCAAAACTCTGGTTTGGGTTTGTTGCTAATCTTTACTTTTTTTAACGGACTTGGTGGGATGGCTATTCTTGCAGCTTTTTGGGGTATTTGGCATATTATTTCTGGATTAACACTGGCTTTTTATTGGTCGTATAGAGCATCAAAAAAAATGGCATATTGAAAAGTATATGGTTGCATAGCGTAAGAGCTTATTTAAAATTAGGCCTATTTTTTTATTTTAAACATGTGTTTACACATAATGACAAAGGAATCCCTAAAAACAAGCCTGTTTTGTTTTTGGCAAACCATCAAAATGCTTTGTTGGACGCCCTTTTGATAGCAACCAACAGTAATCGGTTTTTATATTTTTTAACTCGTGCCGGGGTTTTTAAAAGCAAATTTGTAAGCAAGATTTTGAAAAGTTTGCTAATGCTACCTGTGTATCGCGTAAGGGATGGTTGGGCCAATTTATCTAACAACGAAGCCATTTTTAAAACTTGCGGTAAACTATTCAATAAAAATGAAGCAATTGTTATTTTTCCTGAAGGCAGCCATAATATTAAACGTACAGTACGGCCTTTGAGTAAGGGGTTCACGCGAATTATTTTTGAAACGCTTGAGCAATATCCCAACACCGATTTACAATTAATTCCTGTAGGGTTAAATTTTATAAATGCTGAAAAATTCCCTGATAGTGCTGCCATTTTTTTTGGTGCTGCCATACCTGCAAAAAGTTTTATTACTGGTAACAAGAAGGAGGATGTTGTTGCTTTAAGAACAAAAATACAATCTGAAATATCAAAATTAACAACTCATATTCCATCTGATAAGTATGAAGAGACTTTAAATAAATTATATAGTTTAAAGGTCGATTTTTTAAACCCAAAAAGCGTTAATAAAGCAATTGCCAGTAATTATAGTTTTTATGAAGGTGTAACCAAAAATCATGTTTCGGGTATTAACCATTTGTTTAAAGCGTTCTTAAAGTTGTTGTTAATAGGACCATATATAATATGGAAACTCATGGTACGGCCCAAAATTAAGGAGATTGAATTTATATCAACTTTTCGGTTTGCCATGGCCATTACTCTGATTCCAATATGGATTGTGTTTATTGTTTTAACACTAGCTTTTAGTGTTAGCTCTTTTGCTGGATTATTATACTTGGTTTTTGTTTTAGGGGCAGCGTTATTAGCTGTTAAAATATAAAAAATCCGCAAAGTTTAAACTTTGCGGATTTTTAGATTTAGTTGTTTTGAGTTAGTCAATTAAATATCATCAAAATCTATATCGGTAAAACTTTCAGGAGATTTTAAATCAGCTTCTGTTACTCTTGAAGGGTCATCTTCACCGTATTCTTTTTTGAAGTCTTTTTGATGTCTTTCACTTATTACTTCATCACCTTTTTCACTAATGATGTAATTGGTCATTTCAGATAAAATGTCTTTGAACTCAGTGAAATCTTCTTTATAAATATAAATTTTGTGTTTTTTGTAATGGAAAGATCCATCGTCATTTGTAAACTTTTTGCTTTCAGTAATTGTTAAGTAATAATCATCGGCTTTGGTTGCTCTTACGTCAAAAAAATAGGTACGTCTTCCTGCTCTTAATACTTTTGAAAAAATTTCCTCTTTCTCCATCATATCATTATTCATATTTTGAATTGAAATTTGTTAGTAATCATTTAATCATTATTAAATCAAAAATCTAAAAAAAACCGATACTAACCAACAAATTATGAATTTTCTTTTTAAAATATTGTTTTTTATTGCATTTAATTGAATAAAAAATAGCTTAAAATACTATGCTTTAATTATTTATGTGTCACTTTTGTGGAGTCTCACTCAGCTGCTTTAAATATAGATGTTTATAATATCCATCTACATTTATAAGCGTTTCATGGGTGCCCTCTTGAACGATTTCACCATTATCAAGCACAATAATTTTATCGGCATTTTTAGCTGAGGATACTCTATGGCTAACAATAATTGAGGTTTTTCCTTGAGAGATTTTGTTTAAGTTTTTTAATATTTTCTCCTCGGTTTCGGTATCTACGGCAGATAAGCAATCATCAAGCAATAAAATTTTTGGAGATTTTATAATGGCCCTTGCAATTGATATACGTTGTTTTTGTCCGCCAGAAAGTGTAATACCGCGTTCTCCTAAAATAGTATCATAACCATTTTTAAATTTGATAATATTTTTGTGAACCTGAGCATTTTTTGCAGCATCAATAACATCATCTTCCGTAGCATTTTGGTTTCCAAACCGGATATTGTTTTTAATGGTATCAGAAAACAAAAAGGCGTCTTGTGGTACATAACCAATGCTATTCCTTAAATCGGTTAAATTAAGTTGATTTATGGGATTATTGTTAATTAAAATGCTGCCTTCATCAATATCATAAAGCCTACCAATTAAATCCAATATGGTTGATTTGCCAGAACCTGTTTTACCTAAAATGGCTAAAGTTTCACCTTCTTTAACATGAAAACTAATGTTTTTAAGAGCTTGAATATTGGTGTCATCATAAGTAAAAGACACATTTTTAAAGACTACATCACCAACTATTTTAGTATTGGTATCAATGGTGTTTTTAATGTCTGGTTCAATTTTTAAAAATTCATTAATTCGCTTTTGCGATGCCTCGGCCTGTTGCACTATTGAGGTTACCCAACCCACGGTGGCCACTGGCCATGTAAGCATATTTACATACATTAAAAACTCTGCTATGGTTCCTATGCTGCTTATCTCGCCATTAATATATTGCATGCCGCCAATGTAAATTACCACTAAGTTACTGGTGCCTATTAGCAAAATCATCATAGGAAAAAACCACGCTTGTATTTTCGCTAAATCTATTTGCTTTACTTTGCTCTCGGTTGCTAACATTTTAAAATTAGCTGATGTTTGAGGCTCAATACCATAGGCTTTGATTACTGAAATACCACTAAAAGATTCTTGGGTAAAAGTAGATAGCTTAGATAGGTACTGCTGTACAATGGTACTTCGGTTGTGTATTTCTCTACTTAATTTATAAATTATTACCGATAAAATAGGTAAGGGCAATACTGTGTATAAAGTTAATTTTGGTGAGGCACTGTACATATATATAAGCACCATAATTATAAGGGTTACGGTATTGATGCTGTACATTATTGCAGGGCCTGCATACATACGCACACGAGACACATCTTCCGTTATCCGGTTCATTAAATCTCCAGTTCTGTTTTGTTTATAAAAATTAAGAGACAGTTTTTGGTACTGTTCATAAACCTCATTTTTTAAATCATATTCTATATAACGTGATACGTTTATTATGGTTTGCCTCATAAAAAAAGTTAAGAGCGCACCAATAAGGGCTGCTACTACAATGTAAATAATAGCCTCAAGTAACTCGGCTTTAAAAACGTCTTTAGTAATAGTACCATCAAAATAGGTTTCAATAACTATAAAGATTTGCTTGACGTATCTGGGTGTGTAAAGTAAAAATAACCTAGCTGCAATGGTAATTACAATACCTAATAAAAGATGTGTTTTGTATTTTAAAAAATATTTATTGAGGTGTTGTAATTCTTTCATTAAAATTATAAGTGATTGAAGGGCAAATATAATGTATAAATGCCTATTAAAACGATTTAGAAGTTTAGAGAATTGTTAAAGATAGTATAAATTAATAGCGGCAATAATATTTAAATAAAGCACACAGTTTTTTAAATATAGTGTTATTTTTGCAACTATTAAACCACGATTAAGTTTTATCTTTTTTAATTAAAGTTCTTTATAATGATGCTAAATAGAAGACATATTCGCGTTAAAGTAATGCAAACTATGTATGCCTTTAAAGGTGGTGAAAGTGATGATTTTAGTAAAGACCAAAAGTTTCTACTATTTAGTATAGATAATATGTACAACTTGTACTTGTTATTGATTTCTCTGCTTATAGAAGTTCAAAAAAGAGCTGAAAGCGATTTACAAAAAAAACAAAACAAACACCTAGCTACAAAAGAAGATAAAAACCCAAACAGAAAGTTTGTTAACAATCAATTATTAAACCTTTTATTGGAGAATATTGAGCTTAAAGCGCTACTTGAGACCCATAAAATTACTAATTGGGAGTTAGACGAAGAATATGTGGATATTGTTTTTAAAGCCATTATTTCTAGTGATTTGTACAGAGACTACATGAAAACTAGAACCTCTGATTTTAGAGAAGATAAAGAGTTTATTGTAGATGTTTACAAGGAAATCATTGCCCCAAATGATAAACTTTATGAATATATAGAAGATAAGCATTTAACTTGGTTGGACGATCTTCCTACAGTAAACACAACAATTTTAAAGTTGTTAAGAAAAACAAAAACAACTGCTCCTTTTAGTTATTTCACACCCAAGCTTTATAAAGACACAGAGGACAAACAATTTGCTGTTGATTTATTCAAGAAAACGCTTTTAAATAAAACGGCAATAAACGAAGAAATAGAGCTTAAAACCCAAAATTGGGATGCAGATCGTATTGCGAATGTAGATTATTTATTATTACAAATGGCCATTTGTGAGTTGAAAAATTTCCCTTCAATTCCAGTAAAAGTTACCATTAATGAGTATTTGGAAATATCAAAAGAGTACTCAACACCAAAAAGCAGTATTTTTATCAATGGTATTTTAGATAAATTGGTTAAAGAGTATGAAGCTTCAGGTGAATTGAAGAAAATTGGGCGAGGTTTATTATAATTTCTGTTAAGAAGGACACAAAAGTTTTTAATAGAATAAATAATTGTTATTTTTACAATCCAAATTAAAACAAATATCATGAAAAAAGTAATATTAGGATTAAGTACATTATGCTTAATTGCTTTTACATCTTGTAAAGAAAATGCTACTAAAAAAATTGAGGAAAGCAATATCGCAGCTGCGGCTGAAAGAGATGCCGTGGCATCAAAATTTCCTATTATTGAGTTTGATAAATCAGAACATGACTTTGGTGAAATTGAAGCAAGAACACCAGTTGAAACGGTTTTTAAATATAAAAACACAGGGGATGCCCCTTTAGTAATTACCGATATAAAAAGCACTTGCGGTTGTACCGTGCCACAAGATTGGAGTAGAGAGCCTCTTGCACCAGGTGCAGAAGGGCAATTTACAGTAAAATTTAATGGTAGTGGTGCCAATAAAGTCACCAAAACAATTACAGTTACTGCAAATACTGAAAAAGGTAGCGAAGTTGTAAAAATTATGGCGTTTGTAAAACCAGACCCAAATAAAGCAACACCAGCTGCTACGGCACACTAATTATTATCTTTAACAAATAAAATAAAATAAAATAATGGGAGAAGGAGGACTAGGTAGCTTATTACCTTTTGTATTAATGTTTGTAGTTGTGTATTTCTTTATGATTGCACCACAAATGAAACGCGCAAAAAAAGAAAAGAAATTTGCTGCTGAATTGAAGCGTGGCGATAAAGTAGTTACCAAAAGTGGTTTGCATGGTAAAATTGCTGAATTGAACGACAAAGATAACAGCTGTGTTATTGAAACTTTGGCAGGTAAATTAAAGTTTGAGCGCTCAGCCATTTCAATGGAAATGAGCAGTAAACTTAACGAGCCAGCAAAATAAAACATCAAATTTTTAATAATTTAAAAGCTTCCTCACTAGGAAGCTTTTTTGGTAACCAATCTTTGTGTTTATCTTAACATAGCTAAAACTTGATATTGGCGGTCTCTTTTTGTAAATTTGCAAAATCGAAAAGGGAATACATGAAACACGAAATATTAGAATCTTCAACTTTAGTTTTCTGGTTTTTAGAAACCAGTCTGATAAATTCATCCCTTCAACTTTCTAATTAGGGTTTTTATAATACCCAACATTACCTTTTTATAACTAAATAATCACTTTTAACCCGTTGTGAATTTTAAATAATGCTGATTTTAATATTGTTGATGTTTCTACCAAATATAAATTTGTTGGTATACTGAATTGTTATAAGGGCCGCTATTTTAGATAGTATCCTCGTCTTAAATCCACGAAAAGACTTAGCATAATTACGTCTTATCATAAACTAGTCGCATAGTTGAGAAAACAGTGTCTCTATTCTTTTCCTCTTTTTTATGAATACATAAGGTTGTTTTTTGTAATCTTTTTGATTCCTTCAGGTGTATTTAGCT
>JBMTVT010000042.1:0-19338 GCA_049451635.1 Tamlana sp.
CCTCTTTCTCCGCAAAACCCTTACAGTTTAAAGATGTAAGGGTTTCTTTTTTTTTATAAAATACCTATTTTATTGAAAACTTAAACATTGTTTTTGTTTTATAAGTATCACCCGGATATAAAACTGCGGAAGGAACTTATCTTGATTTGGGGAATCGGGATAATGTTGTGTCTCAAAACAAAGCAACATAAAACAAACTTTAAGTTTTTCATTTGTTATTTCGTTTTGGGTGGCGTGATTTACTAATAAATTAAATGAATGGCTAAGTTATTACATTATCCCTTTATATTTTAAAAATCAAAAAAAAGCACTACACCAACTTGTTTGTTAATACTTTGTAACCTTTGTTACTTTTTACAATAACTGCTTGTTTTAATTTTACAAGCAGTTTTAAGAAAATTTGAAGGTTATTAATAAGTAATATAAACTACTCTTTTTTAACATAAAAAATTTCTAAAAAAACTCTAACTTTATAAAATGATACAGGAACTAAAAGATAATTACGGTCACTTGTTTGAAGAGGCTCTTTTAAATGAAATAAACCAAGTAGGCACATTTAAGGAAGTTAGCGAAGGCTATAAATTAATGGATATTGGGGATTATGTTAGAGCTATGCCTTTGTTAATTTCAGGGGTTATCAAAATTTTAAGGGAAGACAATGATGGTGACGAGCTCCTACTATACTTTTTGGAAAAAGGTGATACTTGTGCCATGACATTAACTTGCTGTATTGGGCAAACAAAAAGTGAAATAAGGGCTATTGCCGAAAAAGACACCAAACTCATTATGTTGCCCATTCAAAAAATGGAAGAATGGTCTTCAAAATATAAAAGTTGGAGGAGTTTTGTTTTTGAGAGTTATCATAACAGACTCAATGAAATGCTTGAAACTATAGATAGTATTGCCTTCTTAAAAATGGACGAACGGCTTTTAAAATACTTAAACGAAAAAGCAAGGATATCAGAAGATAATACGATATACAACACACACCAAGAAATTGCTTACGAACTTCACACTTCTAGAGTCGTTATTTCCCGTCTGCTTAAGAAACTGGAAAATCTTGGTAAAATTGAACTTCACAGAAATCATATTGTTATTAAAAATATTTAGCGTTTGTGTGTAACCAATGTTACCGTGTAGCCTAGGTATATACTTTAATTTTGCACTAATAAAGGAAACTAATTATTTATGGAAGTAATTGAAATTTTTGGGTATATAAGTGCTTTAATTATTGGAATATCTCTAGGTTTAATAGGCGGTGGCGGTTCTATACTTGCAGTACCTGTATTGGCTTATTTATTCTCTGTTAACGAAAAAGTAGCAACGGCATATTCATTGTTTATTGTAGGCGCAAGTGCCCTTATTGGTGGCATAAAACAACATTTTAAAGGCTTGGTAGATTGGAGAACTTCAGTGGTTTTTGGCATTCCTGCCATTGTTGGTGTTACCTTGGTTCGCCATTTTGTTGTGCCTGCTTTACCAAATGTTTTATTTCATATTGGAGAATTTGAATTTACAAGACGAATGGCCATGTTTGGGCTATTTGCAGCGTTAATGATACCTGCTGCGTTTTCAATGCTAAAAGATGACAAAGTTAAAAAGGTTACTGGAGAGGTAAAATATAACTATACTTTAATTTTACTTGAGGGCTTAATCGTAGGTGGCATAACAGGTTTAATTGGTGCTGGTGGTGGATTTTTGATTATTCCAGCATTAGTCATTCTTGCTAATGTAGAAATGAAAGTAGCCGTGGCTACATCACTAATTATAATAGCATTTAAATCGCTTATGGGGTTCTTTTTAGGCGATGCTTTAACCATGGAAATAGATTGGTCATTTTTAGCTGTATTCACTGGTTTGTCTTTTGCAGGGATTTTTATAGGTAGTTATTTAGGAAATTTTATAGATGGCAAAAAACTAAAAAAGGGCTTTAGCTATTTTATTTTTGTTATGGCCATTTTTATTTTTTACATGGAGTTTTTTGTGAAATAACAATACCCCTTTTAAAAAAAAATTTGAAAAAAATGACTTTTATGACAAAAGTCATTTTTTTTTAACTATTTAATTTATTGTAACTTAAGTCACATAAATTATTGCTTGAGGTTTCTAATTTTATATTGTTAAACAATTAAACGTAAAAATATGAAAGTAGAACAAATTTACACAGGATGTATAGCCCATGCAGCATATTATATAGAAAACAATGGGGTTGCAGCAGTTTTTGATCCACTAAGGGAAGTACAGCCTTATATTGACAGAGCTCAAATTGATAATGCCGAAATTAAATATGTTTTTGAAACGCATTTTCATGCAGACTTTGTTAGCGGCCATTTAGATTTAAGAAAAAAAGCAGGCGCAGAAATTGTATTTGGTCCAGGGGCAAAACCAGCTTATGAAGCTACCATAGCAAAAGACGGACAGATTTTCGAAGTTGGCAATTATAAAGTTAAGGCTATCCATACACCAGGGCACACTATGGAAAGCACCACATATTTATTAATTGATGAAAATGGAAAAGAACATGGCATTATAACTGGTGATACGCTATTTATTGGCGATGTTGGCAGACCAGATTTAGCACAACATGTGGTTGCCGATTTAACCGAGGAAAAACTGGCAGGCTATTTATACGATTCACTACATAATAAAATTATGCATTTAAGTGACGATTTAATAGTTTATCCTAACCATGGAGCAGGTTCTGCTTGTGGTAAAATGATGAGTAGCGAAACTACCGATACACTTGGTCATCAAAAGAAAACAAATTATGCTTTACAGGACATGACCAAAGAAGAATTTATCAAAACTCTTTTAACGGGCTTAACAGCACCTCCAGGATATTTTCCCCAAAACGTATTGATGAATATTAAAGGTTATGAAAGTTTAGATACCATTATGGATAGAGCAACCCAAGCACTTACTCCAGATGCTTTTGAAATGTTAGCAAACGAAACTGGTGCTTTAATGCTAGATACCCGCGATGCTGAAGATTTTGCGAATGGCTTTATACCAAATAGTATCAACATTGCTTTGGATGGCAATTTTGCACAATGGGTTGGAGAGATGATACCAGATGTTAAACAGGAAATCTTACTTATTACCTACCCAAATAAAGAAGAAGAAGCTATTACCAGATTATCACGTGTCGGATATGATTTTGCAATGGGATATTTAAAAAATGGATTTGACGCTTGGAAAGCAAGCGGTAAAGATTTTGAAACTGTAAACAGAATTACACCTGAAGAATTAGAAAAACAATACAAAACTGGTAATCCATTAGTCTTTGATGTTCGCAAAAAAAGTGAATTTGATTCTGAACATGTTATAGATGCTATTAATGTTCCATTAAATCAAATTAATCAACATTTAGCTCAATTTCCAAAAGACAAACCGTTTATTTTACATTGTGCAGGTGGCTATAGAAGTATGATTGCTGCATCAATTTTAAAACAACGCGGTTGGAAAAATTTTGTTGATGTTATAGGTGGCTTTGATGACATAAAAGAAAAAACATCCATAAAGCGCTCAGAGTATGTTTGCCCAACGACATTATTGTAACATTACTTGTTAATCAATAAATGTTTATAAGCACCTGTTTTACATTAAAATAGGTGCTTTTTTAATACCATCCTTTTTTGTAACTTATGTTACCTAATAATTAATAACCTATTATTAACTTTACGCCGTTAAAAACAAAAAGGACAATTTATGAAGATTGAACAAATATATACAGGATGTTTAGCACAGGGAGCTTATTACATTGAAAGTAAAGGCGAAGTAGCTATAATCGATCCGTTACGAGAAGTAAAACCATATATTAATAGAGCTAAGTTAGACGACGCAAAAATTAAATATATTTTTGAAACGCATTTCCACGCAGATTTTGTTAGTGGGCATGTATCATTATCTAAAAAAACTGGCGCTCCAATTATTTATGGACCAAATGCTGAAACAAGTTTTGACGCTATTATTGCTGAAGACGGACAAGAATTTAAATTAGGTGATGTTACCATAAAAGTACTGCACACACCAGGTCATACCATGGAAAGTTCTGTATTTCTATTAAAAGATGAAAACGGAAAAGACCATGCTATTTTTAGTGGAGATACTTTATTTTTAGGTGATGTTGGCAGACCAGATTTAGCTCAAAAAATGGGTGAAATCACAGAAAGAGATTTAGCAGGATTTTTATACGATAGCTTACGTACAAAAATAATGCCTTTAGCTGATGATGTTATAGTTTATCCAGCTCATGGTGCAGGTTCTTCATGTGGTAAAAACCTAAGTAAAGATACTGTTGATACGCTAGGTAATCAAAAAGAAACAAACTACGCGCTTCGTGCAAATATGACCAAAGAAGAATTTATTGATGAGGTGACTGAAGGCTTATTGCCACCACCACAATACTTCCCATTAAACGTAAAAATGAATAAAGAAGGTTATGATGATTTTGATACGGTTTTAGAACGTAGTGCTCAAGCCTTAAGTCCTGATGCTTTTGAAGCTGCTGCAAACGAAACCGATGCTGTTGTTTTAGATGTACGCCATCAAGACGATTTTGCAAAAGGTCATATTCCTCGCTCTATTTTTATTGGTTTAGATGGTAGTTTTGCACCATGGGTTGGTGCCTTAATTGCTGATGTAAAACAAACCATATTATTGGTTTGCCCAGAAGGACGAGAAGAGGAAGCCATCACACGTTTATCTAGAGTTGGATTTGATAATACTATTGGTTATTTAGATGGTGGATTTGAAGCTTGGAAAAAAGCATCAAAAGAATACGATTCTGTTAGTGGTATTTCAGCAGAAAAACTAAAAGAAATTCAAAAAGAAGATGACGTACCTGTATTTGATGTTAGAAAAAATGGTGAATTTTTATCGGAACATGTTATTGATGCTCACAATACTCCTCTTGATTACATTAATGACTACTTAGCAGAATTTCCAGATAATGATACATTTTATGTTCACTGTGCTGGCGGCTACAGAAGTATGATAGCTGCTTCAATATTAAAAAGTAGAGGTATTCATAACTTAATCGATATCAGAGGTGGCTTTGAAGCCATCAAAGAAGCTGGTATTAAAGTATCAGATTATGTTTGTCCTTCAACTCTATAATTATAAAAATGAAAAATTTAACGCAAGAATCTTGGATAGAGCTAATCTCAAAAGATGAAAATGCTGTCATCATTGATTCTAGACGTCCTGATGAATGGGAAAATGGCATTATTGAAGATGCTTTAATGATGAACATAATGGATGAAAGTAGTTTTAAGCAAAAAGCATCGCAATTGGATAACACAAAAAATTATTATGTGTATTGCAGGAGTGGTGTAAGAAGTGTAAAGGCTTGTATAACCCTAGAAAGCTTAGGTTTTAAAACAACTTATAATCTATTAGGCGGCATTTTGGAATGGAAAGGAAAAACTGTTATACCAAACGCATATTAATGAATATTTTAATAGGTTAAGCAACTTGAAGGAGTAATAAAGTTTATTTTTGTTACTCCTTTTTTAATCATTTAAAATTTTTAATAACAGAACGCTGTGTTTGTAAACGTTCTCAATTTTATAATTAATATAAAATGAACTAATTACTAAAATTTAACTAATGAAAAAACTATTTATTTTAACTGTATTTATATCCTTCATTTCTTGTAACAGTCAAGTAGAAAAAAAAACAAGCACCATTGATTTACCAACGCTTAAAAAAGACGTTATTGGTAAAGATGTTCAATTAATTGATGTAAGAAGCCCTGAAGAATATAACGCGGGACATATTGATGATGCCATAAATATCAATATTGCAAATCAAGAAAATTTCAACAATAAAATACAAGAACTAGATAAAAATAAGCCCGTTTATATTTATTGCCACTCGGGTGGACGCAGCCATAGAGCAAGCAAAATCATGGAAGGTTTAGGCTTTACAAAAATATATGATTTCACTGGAGGCTGGAAAGCTTGGAGTTCACAATAAAAAAACATAAAAATCAAAAAATACTGGATACTTAATGACTTTAGAATTGGATGAAACGTTTTGGGATAATAGATACAAAACGAATGATATAGGTTGGGATTTAGGCAAAATTTCTACCCCTATTAAAGCTTACATTGATCAACTCAACAACAAAAACATTAAAATTCTAGTTCCTGGTAGCGGTAATTCTTATGAAGCAGAATATTTGTTCAACAAAGGTTTTAAAAATGTCTATGTAGTAGATTTGTCAGAAACCGCTTTAAAAAATTTAAAAAAAAGAGTTCCCTCCTTTCCTTCTAACCAATTGATTCATAAAAACTTTTTTGATTTAAATACAACTTTTGATTTAATAATTGAACAAACCTTTTTTTGTGCTATTAACCCAAACTTAAGAGCAAAATATGCACAAAAAATGCAGGAACTACTTAACAAAAATGGTAAAATAGTTGGTTTACTTTTTAAGGTTCCTTTAAATAATAACCACCCACCTTTTGGTGGAAATAAAGATGAATACTTAAACTACTTCAAACCTTATTTCAAAATAGAAATAATGGAAGCTTGTTACAACTCCGTTGAAAGCAGAAAAAACAGGGAATTATTCATTAAACTGGTTAAAAAATAACTGCTTTATTTTTTCTTTTTGGAAAATCCATAGGTGTTTTGACCTATAAAATCTTTAGGGAATTTTTCATCACCAGGGAATCCCAATTCTATGGTTCCGCTGTCCTCAGGAATATAATTTGTTTTGAAAATATAATCCCACAAACTTAAACTAATACCAAAATTAACACCATAAGTTCCTTCTGGCAATACATAAGAATGATGGTATAAATGCATTACAGGATTATTCAAAATATACTTAAGTGGGCCCCATGTTATTTTAATATTGGAATGGTTAAAATGACCAATGGTTATAGCTAAAAAATGAACAATATATGCTTGTTCTGGTTCAAACCCGAACAATATCATAACGCCAAAAGTTTTTAATGGTTTGTATAAAATATTCTCCATCCAATGGTAGCGCAAATGGGCAGCAAACCCCATCTCTTTAACACTATGATGTACCTTATGGAATTTCCATAAAAAAGGATATTTATGCAACAGTACATGTGTAAACCACTGCACAAAGTCTAAAACTATAAAAAATAGGAGCAATTGTATCCACATTGGCCAACCTGTAGGATCGAATAAAGCCAAAGATTTACTGGTAATTCCTAAATCTGCAAATGCTAATTGTAATACTCTGTAAAAACCACTGATAACAATTGCGAAAATGAAAAAGTTAAAAAACATATAAAAGGCATCTAACCAGAAATCCTTTCTAAAAACAGACTGCTCTTTCCGCCACGGGAAAACTATTTCCAAAACCCATACAAATAATGATATTGCTGTTAAACCCCAAAAATAATTGGTATACCAAGGCACTTCGAAAATAATAGATTTCCAAGTCCAATCTACAGTACCGTTAAAAGCATTTATAAATGCATTAATATATTTTTCCATGTCTTAATTTTTTATTGTTGTAATACTATCTTGTTCTATTGGTAAGTCGTTAAAGTGGCTCCATTCTGTCCAAGAACCATCATAATTTTTCACGTTTTTATAACCTAATACTTGTGTTAGCACAAAAGTTGTATGGGCAGAACGCACACCACTATGGCAATAAGCAATAATAGTATCTTGTTCGTTTGCAACCTTCTTATAAATATTTTTCAAGTCGTTAACTGGCTTTAGCTTCATATCACCGTTGTAATTTATGGCCATAGCCCAATCAATTGATTTACTATTTGGAATGCGACCTCCTTTGGCAGCTCCTTTTTTTTGTCTTTTCCCAGAATATTCATCGCTGGTTCTGGTATCAAGTATAATTGTGTTATCACTTATAGCTTCAAGCATATCTTCCTTTGATACATAATATTTCATTGAAGGGTTAAATGTTAGTTTGAATTCTGTTTTTTCAATTTGTGGTTTTTCAGTTGAAATTTCATTGTTATTAGATTTCCACGATTTTATACCTCCGTGAAGTAGCTTAACATTGATAAAATCATAATTTTGTAGCACCCACCATAATCTTGAAGAATCACACAATCCGTTGTCGTCATAAATCACTAATGTATCATCATTACTAATTCCAAAATTACTGAATAAATCTTCAATTTGTTCTTTGCTCGCCATCATCCCACCATATTCATAAGATGAATCTTCAATATCTGAACGCCAAATATTAATAGCATTTGGAAGATGCCCTTCTACATATATTTCTGGTTTTCTAAAATCAATAATTTTAATATTTGGGTTATCCTTTATTTTTAAAAATTCATCCAGCTCTAATAAATAGGTTATATTAGGAACCTCTTCAGCAACCTCACCTATAATTACTTTATCTTTTTCACTAGTTTCCTTTTTACAATTAAAAAAAACAAGTGCAAGAATTAAAACACTAATCTTCCAATTCATACCAATTAATATTAGTTAGGTTCGATCTCCTGCCGATCTCTTCAATAGGATAATTTGTAACCAAATAATTCACTATAATCTCTTGGTTTTTTCCTAAATCCCAGAGGTTTTGAGTTTCCTGCATCCATCTAATGGTTGCGTTCCATCTCTCTTTGGTCATTCGATTTTGAGTTACCAATTTAGCTGAATGGCAATTAGTACAATTGTTTACAACCGTCATCAGCCCTTCGGCATCAACTAAACCAGTTCTAACATGAATTCCATTTTCTATACGATCCTCATCAACCTCTTCAACTTGGGAAGCTACATAAGTTTCTTCTTGACTTTTCTTAAATGATAAAAAATCAGGATTTAGCATATATAAAACCAATAATGCTGCTGTAATAAAAAACAAACTAAACAGTAGCACCAATTGATGGTATATCTTCTTTAAACCTTTATAAAAATCTTCTTTATCAGACATATTATACTACTTTAATAGCAATTCTATGGCACGCATTGTTTAAATATCCTTTAGGGTTCCAACCTGGCAATAACATAGGTTGCGCTACGCCTCTAGAATCTGTTGCTTTTGCCCAAACTTCATAATAACCTTTTTTAGGAAAATTAACCGATGTTGAAAAATGTTGCCATGCCAAACGATTTGCAGGTGATTCTATTTTGCATGGTTTCCAAGTAGCCCCAAAATCTATGGAATATTCCATTTTTGAAACTTCCAATTCTCCTGCCCAAGCATGCCCTCTTATGTTTAATGCTTTGCCTTCATTAATAGTGGCACCTGTTTTTGGATAGGTGATTAATGATTTAACTGGCATCGATTCAATAATGCACATATCTTCATCTTTAACTTTTTCACCTGGTGCTACTGGCTTACAAGGTACGCGATAAGCGGTTCCTGTCATTTTTTCACCATCATGTACTTTATTCCTAATACTTATTCTATTTACCCATTTTCCTGAAACCGATGCCGGCCACCCACCTGCCACTAAACGCAATGGGTAACCATGTGCTAACGGAATATCCTTACCATTCATTTTAAAAGCCAATAACGTTTCGTATTGAAGCGATTTTGCCATAGGTGCTCCCCTAGAAATAGGTTCCTTTTCGGGGTCTCTACTTAAATGAACATCAGCAGAATGATACCCAATATAAACCGCATCACTTTTAATACCAGCATCTTCTAAAATATCACGTAGCCTTACCCCTGTCCAACTGGCGCAATGTACAGCTCCTACTGTCCATTGATTACCTTTTGCAGGTGGATTAAATTCACTTCTACCATTACCACCACATTCTAATGTTAATTGGTAGGTGTGTTGAGGGAATTTTGTTTTTAAATCATTTAAGGAATATGTCTTTGATGTTTTAACAGATTCTCCATCAATAATTAAAGTCCAATTTTTTGCATCTATTCTTTCTGGCATAAGTCCGTTATTTCTAATAAACATAGCCGAATTAGGTGTTATTTTGTCATCTAATAAATGGGCTTGTGCTTCAATATTCCAAGGCTTATCGTTAAGCACAATCATTTCTTTGTTTTTGTCAAACATTTTAAAAGGGTCGGGGTCTTGCATAGCTAAAGGTTTGTAACCTTCTAACATGTTAGATCCAAAAACAATTTCGGCACCTATTACAGTTGCAAAACTGCTTAATGTAGCTTTTTTAATAAAGTTTCTTCGTTTCAAAATGGCGAGTATTTATAATGTTCATATAAGAAAACTTACTAATATAAAACTTATGTTTTTTTGGCACTGTAACTTTTGTTACAAAAATTAAATAAACTTAAATTGATTTTGCTTTAATGAAACTGAGCGACACAGAAAGTTCGAGTAATCAAGATTTTTGCTATCTTTATTAGAAGAAAAAATAATTACAAATAACTAATTGATACTTTAAATTATTAAATGAACTTAAATAAAATAAAGAAATTGGTAATTGTTTGTATTGTATGCTTAAGCATTCTTTTTCTTATCGCTTTACTAATTAACTAAACTAATATATTATGAAAAAAAACATGGGAAGTACTGACAAAGTTGTTAGAATACTAATTGCGGTTGTAATAGCTATTTTATATTGGCAAGGTATTATTGCTGGCACTCTTGCATATGTTCTACTATCCTTGGCAGCAATATTTGTTCTTACTAGTCTAGTAAGCTTTTGTCCGCTTTATACTTTAGTTGGATTGAATACCTGCAAAGTGAAAAAATAATACCCAGGTAGTTTTATATATAATTTAGTATCCTTAAAAATTTGTGATTTTCATCACAATTAACAGTGTTTTTGTAACAAATGTTACAACAAATCGCTTAGGCTTTTTATACTTTTAACAAGTTTTATACCTTAATATAAAAACTAAACTAATTATTATGAGTAAACATTATCAAATACTAATTATAGGTGGCGGTACCGGTGGCATTATGGTAGCGGCTCAACTTCTTAATAAAGATAAAAGCCTGAGTGTAGGAATTATTGAACCATCTGATAAACACTACTATCAACCTGCATGGACGCTTGTAGGAGCTGGAACATTCGATTATGATAAAACGGTTCGCCCAATGGGAGATATCATTCCAAAAGGTGCCAATTGGATAAAAGACTATGCTTCTGGATTTAACCCTGATAACAATTCAGTTTCAACAAAATCTAGTGGTAATATTACCTATGATTATTTGGTTGTTGCACCAGGTTTAACATATGATTTTTCATTGGTTCCCGGACTTGGAGACGCTATGGATAAAGGTGTGGTTTGTAGTAATTACACCGACCCTAAACATACCTGGAACGTGCTTAAAAACTTTAAAGGTGGAATAGCCTTGTTTACACAACCTACAACACCAATAAAATGTGGTGGGGCACCACAAAAAATCATGTATTTGGCTGAAAGCTACTTTAGAAAAAGTGGCGTTAGAAGGAAGACAGATGTTGTTTTTGCAACAAATGGCGGTGTGATTTTTGGAGTTAAGCCAGTTGCAGAAACGCTCATGAAGGTTATTGATAGAAAAGATATTAATTTACGTTTTGGGCATAATTTGAAAAAAATAGATGCAGAAAAGCAAATAGCTTGGTATGCATTAGGCGATAACAAATCAGAATACAACCATAAAGGTATAAAGGTTGAAAAGGATGGTGATTTAGTTGGTATTCATTATGATATGCTGCACACAGCCCCTCCATCAGTTGCCCCAAAGTTTATTCAAGATTCTCCTTTAGTTAATGAAGCAAAATGGTTGGATGTAGATCATCATACCTTACAGCACAATAAATATTCTAACATTTTTGGTTTAGGTGATGTAGCCGCTTTACCAACAGCAAAAACTGGTGCTGCTATTAGAAAACAAGTGCCAATTATAGTTGATAATATTACATTATTAATGAATCAAAATAAACTAGGAACCAAATCATACAATGGATATTCATCATGCCCATTAGTAACAGATTATGGTAAAATGGTATTAGCTGAATTTGATTATGATAGTAATTTTACTCCAGACCCACAATTAAAGAAAATGTTGATTTCTGACTCTTCAAAAGAACATTGGAGACTTTGGATGCTTAAAAAACACATGCTACCATATTTATATTGGAATAAGATGATGAAAGGTAAGGATGTATAAATAAACCTATTACAATAATTGCTAAAAATAGACTTCCTTTTCAGACAGTCTATTTTTTTATATAAGGCTTTCATTTATGGTTTTTCTTATTTATACAGATTTGAAAAAACAAGATGAAAAATTTAAAGCAACAAGTTTTATAAAGGGGTGTTTTTTGAATAGCCTCTTCTTTCTATAAATTAATTTCTATAAAGTTGTTATATGTAACATAAGTTACCGCAAAAATCATAAAAAATATTTTACTTTGTAAATTAAATTTAAAACCATGAATTGGATATTAGAACCTTGGCCATGGTACGTTTCTGGCCCATTAATAGCTTTAATTATGTTTTTACTACTAATGGTTGGTAAAAATTTTGGAATGTCTGCTAACTTAAGAACTATGTGCACCATCTGTGGGGCAGGTAAAAAAACCGATTTTTTCAATTTTGATTGGAAAACGCAAAAATGGAATTTAATTGTAGTATTGGGCGCAATAATTGGAGGATTTATAGGTTCTCATTTTTTAAGCAATGATTTAGCTGTAAACATAAACCCTGAAACAGTTACAGATTTAAAGGCTTTAGGTTTTGAAAGTGCTGGTGATAATTATTTGCCAACCGAACTTTTTGGCAACTCTTCATTTAGCAATTTAAAGAGCTTTTTAGTACTTGCCATAGGTGGATTTCTAGTTGGCTTTGGAGCTCGATATGCTGGAGGTTGTACTTCTGGGCATGCTATTTCTGGTTTAAGCGATTTACAGGTTCCTTCGCTAATTGCTGTTATTGGCTTTTTTGCAGGTGGCTTAGTAATGATTCATTTTATTTTCCCTTTAATCTTTTAAGTTATGGCTAGAACAATTAGTTATTTATTGATAGGAATATTATTTGGTATAACTATGTTTAAATCGGAAGCTGCTTCTTGGTTCCGTATTTATGAAATGTTTAAATTCCAATCCTTCCATATGTATGGTATTATAGGTTCAGCCTTGGCTCTAGGAATAATCCTTGTACAAATAATAAAGCGCAAAAAGTTAAAGTCTTTCTACAAAGAAGACATTATTTTCATGCCAAAAGATAAAAGTGTTCCTCGTTATTTATTAGGAGGTATTATTTTTGGTTTAGGATGGGCACTAGCTGGTGCATGCCCTGGTCCCATGTTCACATTGGTAGGTGCTGGATTTTTACCAATACTTATTGTGATATTTTTCGCCATATTAGGTACCTATTTTTATGGTATATTGAAAGATAAACTGCCCCATTAATTTTTCCTAAAAATATAAAACGCCTGTGATTTTAAAAACACAGGCGTTTTTGCTTTGAGTAAAGATATTATTCCTTACCATTTTTTGAACAGATTAAAGTTTATCTTTTAATATTCTGGGAGTTTTTCTAACAATAAAAATCAAGTTAATATATAAAATCTTTAAAACCCAATGTTTATATTTGTTTAGTTGAATTCACTTTTTGTAAAGCTTATTGAAATATAAAACAATTCATTAAAAAGTAAATCATTATTAATGAAAACCAAAATCTATTCACTTCCATTCATTTATCTTTTTGTAGCCATAACGTTATTAAGCTGCAAACAAAAAGAAAATAAAATTATAATAACTGAAATAGAAAAACCTATTAATGCACCCGAAGGCATGATTTGGGTAAAGCCTAAAACCTTTATTCAGGGGGCTAAAATTGGTGACCAATTTGCAATGCAAAGAGAAAAACCTGCACACCAAGTAACCGTTGATGGTTTTTTTATTGATATTACAGAGGTTACCAACAAACAGTTTAAAGCATTTGTTGATGCCACAAACTATATAACTGTTGCCGAAAGGCCTATTGACTGGGAGGAAATGAAAAAAGAATTACCGGTAGGCACTGCTAAACCCCATGATTCAATCTTACAACCAGGTAGTTTAATTTTTAATAAAAATGTTGACAAGGTAGCCGATATGGGAAATTATTCGCAATGGTGGACTTGGAAAATTGGTGCTAATTGGAAACACCCTAACGGACCAGACAGTTCGATTGAAGGTAAAGATAATTACCCTGTAGTACACATTGCCTACGAAGATGCTATGACTTACTGTAAATGGGCAAACAGACGCTTACCAACGGAAGCAGAATGGGAAGCAGCAGCACAAGGTATAGGAACAGACCAAATTTATACTTGGGGAAATGATTATGAAGTTTTAAACCAAAATGCCAATACTTGGCAAGGTGTTTTTCCTATTAAAAATGAACCCAAAGATGGCTTCGCGTTTATAGCCCCTGTTAAATCATTTCCTCCAAATAGTGTCGGATTATACGACATGATGGGTAACGTTTGGGAAATTACTAATGATTTATTCAATGTAAATTACTATAAAGAATTAGATACTTCAAAAACCATAATAAATCCAAAAGGTGCTACTAAAGGTTTTAGCCCTGATAATCCCTACCAACAAGAACATATTATAAAAGGTGGTTCTTTTTTGTGTAATGCTTCATATTGTGCAAGCTTCAGGATATCAGCAAAAATGGGCATGAGTCCTGACTCTGGTTCAGATCATACTGGTTTTAGAACTGTGACAACACTAGACATGTTAAAAGAATAATATTGAAAATTATATAAAACTAAGCTTACTGAAAGACTAGTTTAAGATAGACATATCGCTTACCTCCAGAAATTTATCTATAATAGTGGCATAAATACTTCTGAAATGTGAACCGTATTTAATATCTCCATTAGAATCCAGATTTTTGTAATTTTTCCAATTATAAATACATTACATACAGTACCATGATCGGCACCGTTGTCCGCATTCTGTTTTAAACGTATTCTAAGCCCTGAAAAGGTAAGTAATAAACTTTCACTAATAAAAATAAAAACACTGTTAGTCAAATGATTAACAGTGTTTTGAATTATCTAATCTATAGATTTGTCGGGGTGGCAGGATTCGAACCTGCGACCTCCGCGTCCCAAACGCGGCGCGATAACCGGGCTACGCTACACCCCGATTGTGGTTATCAAAAAAATTGCGGAGAGACGGGGACTCGAACCCCGGCGACAGTTACCCGTCGACAGATTAGCAATCTGCTCCATTACCACTCTGGCACCTCTCCTATTCTTAATAAGAACTTACACAATAAAATTGCGGTTGCAAATGTAATTCATACTTAACAACATCGCAACTATTTTATTTGTTTTTTTAGAAATTTTATTCGGGGTATTCTATCCGTAAATGATAAATATTTGCAAGCTTAGACTTAAGTACTTTTTTTATTGATTGAATTTCTTTAAAAGTAATATTGGCATTTAAAAACTGGCCATCTTCTATCTGCTTATTTATAATGTTTTCTACAAAAGCCTCTATTTTGGTTGTCGTGGGTTCCTTCAAACTCTTAGAGGCAGCCTCAATACTGTCGCTCATCATTAAAATGGCCGTTTCTTTGCTAAATGGCTTTGGTCCGGGATAACAAAATTCCAATTTATCAACCTCTGGAAAATCTTTTTTCTCTTGTGAATAAAAATAATGGACAACACTCGTACCATGATGTGTTCTAATAAAATCTATAACTCTATCAGGTAAATTGAATTTTTTGGCAATCTCAATGCCTTCAATAACATGGTTAATAATAATTTTAGCACTTTCTTTTGCAGATAGCTCATCATGAGGGTTTATTCCTGTTGATTGATTTTCAGTGAAATAGGTTGGGTTTTTCATTTTTCCAATATCGTGATAAAGGGCTCCTACCCTAACCAACATCGCGTTTGCTCCTATTTCATTGGCACTTGCCTCGGCTAAATTAGCTACATTAAGTGAGTGATGAAAAGTTCCTGGAGCTTTGTTGGATAGCTCTTTCAATAACTTTGAGTTAGTGTCTGATAATTCTAACAGTGACACATCAGAAACTAAGCCAAAAATCTTTTCATATGCATAAATTAGCGGTTGTACAAATAACGTAGCTAGACCGCACAATATAAACCAAATAAAAGTCTCCCATTTAAGATCATTTACACTTCCTTCATGAATTACAAAAAATGCAAAATATGCAATAATGTAGATTAGTGTAATTTGCCCAACAGAAATAAACAAATTTGCCCGTTTATAAAGTTCAGAAACTGTTAATATGGTTACTATACCTGCAATAATTTGCAAAAACATATACTCATAACTATTGGGTACTATAAAACCTAATAACAGCACTGTAAGTACATGTGCAAAAAGCCCTAGTCTTGCATCAAAAAAGGCCTTAAAAACTAAAGGTAAAATACATATTGGCACTATATAAATGTACTTAGAATTATAATTTACTACCAAAGTGGTAATAAATATCATTAGTGAAATATTAAAGAATATAAAGGTTACTTTCGTATTGTTCTCAAAAACACTTACTCTATATTTCCTTAAAAAAAGCAAAAGCATAAGTAATGCCAAGGCAACTAATAACGTGTATGCAAAAACAACCCACAAATAATTAGACTCGCTCCAAACTTGCGATTCATATTCCGATTGCAAAGACTTCAAAATTTGATATTTTTCGGCATCAACAACTTCACCTTTAGAAACAATTAGTGTTTCTTCTGCAATACCTCCTCTTGTATACGATATTTTAGCCAGCTCATCTTCTAAAACCTTATCGGTAAATGATTTATTATAAGACAGGTTAGAAACTACAATATCAAAAAATAAAGCAGTAAACTCAGTTTTAAAACTTAAAAAATTATTTTCAGCCAACACCCTATCAATTATTGGTATTACCGCATCTTGCTTAACTAAATTTGAGAAAAAGCCCTCGCTTACTTTTTCTCTACCATCCAATATAACAATGGCTTTATCATCCGAAAAATCATAGTTTTCACTTAATATACCATAATGATATAATTCAGAGATAATAGATTTTCCAATAGAATGTAAATTGCTAGATATACGCCTTGGAATTGAATCTGAGAACACCTTACTGAATTGAGTGTCAAAATCATTTTCAACATCATTTTTCACAAGATTATTTACATTAAAATACAAAGGTGTATTATCAGTAATCTCCTTCTTTTCGGCAGTTATCTCAGCATCTGTTTTTTTAATGGCAAAGTCAAACGGAGCCTGTAAATTTTCTGATTGCCAAGGCTTACCTCTCTCGAAATTGTACTTAAATTTTCCACTTTTAGGGAATAAATACACAATTAAAAAAGTAGTACACAAAAACAACAAGCCTTTATAAATTAAGGAATGGTTTCTATAAAGTCTGTTTACAAAGTCTTTCATTTACTAAAATATGGAAACCAAATGTAATAAAATTATAGGCTAATACCATTTTTTATAATGAAGGAATGCTTCATATTTCTATTAAAAAATCGTTATTTTCGCAGTATTAATATAATGATATTAAATAATGCTTAATGAGGTAGTCATAGTTTCTGCAGCAAGAACACCAATTGGAAGTTTTTTAGGAGCTTTATCTACTATTCCCGCGCCTAAATTAGGTGCCATAGCCATAGAAGGTGCTTTAAATAAAATAAATTTAAAACCGGGGTTAGTTGATGAAGTATTAATGGGCAATGTAGTGCAAGCTGGTACTGGACAAGCACCAGCAAGACAAGCTGCTATTTATGCAGGCATACCAGATACAGTGCCATGCACCACCATAAATAAAGTTTGTGCATCAGGTATGAAAGCTGTTATGCAAGCAGCCCAAGCTATTGCACTGGGTGATGCTCATATTGTTGTAGCTGGAGGAATGGAAAATATGAGTTTAATACCACACTATTTACATGCTCGTACCGGAACAAAATTTGGTCCTGCCAAATTAATTGATGGTATGCAAAAAGATGGATTGGTAGATGCTTATGACCAAAATGCTATGGGTGTATGTGCAGATGCTTGTGCAACAGAATACAAGTTTTCGAGAGAAGACCAAGATGCCTTTGCTATTCAGTCTTATAAACGGTCTGCCGAAGCTTGGGAAGCTGGCAAATTTAATAATGAAGTTGTACCCGTTCAGGTACCTCAAAGACGAGGAGAGCCTACTGTAGTTTCTATAGATGAAGAGTTTACCAATGTTAAAATTGATAAAATCTCTCAATTACGACCAGCCTTTACTAAAGATGGTACTGTTACTGCTGCAAACGCTTCTACAATAAATGATGGTGCCGGTGCCATGATTTTAATGAGTAAAAGTAAAGCTGAAGAACTAGGATTAAAACCTTTAGCGACCATTAAAAGCTATGCTGATGCTGCTCAAGAGCCTAAGTGGTTTACTACTGCCCCAGCCAAGGCATTACCAAAAGCACTTGATAAAGCTGGATTGAGAATTGAAGATGTTGACTTTTTTGAATTTAACGAAGCATTTTCGGTTGTTGGTTTAGCAAATATGAAAATTTTAGGCTTAAATGATAGTAACGTCAATGTAAATGGTGGCGCGGTTTCATTAGGGCATCCATTGGGATGTTCTGGTGTCAGAATTTTAATAACCCTTTTAAACATTTTAGAACAAAATAATGCAAAAACAGGTGCTGCTGCTATTTGCAATGGTGGCGGTGGAGCATCGGCAGTTATTTTAGAACGTAATTAAAATTATTTAATGCAATACGGAATTTGTAATTTAAGCATTGTTCCTCTAAGAAAAGAGCCTGCCGATACCTGTGAGCTAGTATCTCAAGTTTTATACGGTGAAATTTTTAAGATTTTAGAACAGCGCAAAAAATGGAGCAAAATAAGACTTTCTTTTGATAACTATGAAGGGTGGATTGACAATAAACAATACATAGAAATAACTGAAGAGCAATACCAAGCTTTAAATAAAGAAACACCAAAACTATCATTAGATTTAGTCGAGTTTATTGAAGATAGCAATGCACAATTACATCCTATTCTTCTTGGTTCAACCTTAAATGGGTTATCTGTTTTAAATCATAAATACGATGGCTATACAACAACTAAAAAAGAACCAAAGGAACATCTTTTAAAAACTGCTTTTTTATATTTAAATGCACCCTACTTGTGGGGCGGAAAAACAGCTTTTGGAATAGATTGTTCCGGATTTACACAAATGGTCTATAAACTTAACGGATATAAATTATTACGTGATGCCTCTCAACAGGCAACTCAAGGTGAAGCTTTAAGTTTTATTGAAGAAAGTGAACCAGGAGATTTAGCTTTTTTTGATAACAACGAAGGTATTATCACCCATGTTGGTATTATTATGAGAGATAACTACATTATTCATGCACATGGTAAAGTTAGAATAGATAGAATTGACCATTCTGGGATTTATAATATTGACAAAAAAACACATACCCATAAACTGCGAGTTATTAAAAAAATTAT
>JBMTVT010000043.1:0-19201 GCA_049451635.1 Tamlana sp.
AAAAAAAATATCAAAAAATAAAGCATGAAGTTATATCCTTTAAAATTTAAACCTATTCCTAAATACAGAATTTGGGGAGGTGATAAATTAAATAGTGAATTAAATAAGGGTTTTAACGCTGAGAATATTGGAGAGTCTTGGGAAATCTCCGATGTAGAAGGTGATGAAACCCAAGTCGCTGATGGATTCTTGATAGGCAAAACCTTAAGAGATCTTATTGGTTATTATAAAGCTGATTTTGTTGGTAATACCGTTTATAAAAAATTTGGAAACGAATTCCCTTTGCTAATAAAATTTATTGATGCCAAAACCCCTCTATCCATTCAAGTACACCCAAGCGATGCAGTAGCAAAACAGAGACATAATTCCTTTGGAAAAAATGAAATGTGGTACGTTATGCAAGCCGATGAAAATTCAGAACTCATTGTTGGTTTTCAAAATGAGTTAAATAAGGCTACCTATCAAGATTATCTTAATGCCAATAAAGTTTTAGAGGTAATGCATCATGAAAAAGTTAAAAAAGGTGATACCTTCTACATTCCAACAGGAAGAGTACACGCCATTGGAGCAGGCGTTTTATTGGCAGAAATCCAACAAACATCCGATATTACCTATCGAATATTTGATTATGACCGAATAGATAAACAAACCGGAAAGAAAAGAGATTTACATAATGATTTAGCAATTGATGTCATTGATTTTAAAGTACTAAAAAATTACAAAACCAATTATTTAAAAAACCTTAATACATCAAACAAACTAGTTCATTCACCATATTTTATCTCAAATTATTTGAAGGTTAATGGAACCATTCATAAAGATTATACAACTATTGATTCGTTTGTTATTTATATCTGCGTAAGTGGATTGATAAAGATTGTAGAAAATAATTCTATGTATGAGCTAAAAAAAGGAGAAACTTTGCTTATCCCAGCTTCAATCGAAAATATTGAGTTGAAATCAAATGAAACAACTGAAATTTTAGAAGTTTATTTTCAGAAGTAACGTTTTGGTTTAAATATGTTATTCCTTATTCTTTTATACCAATTTTTACCATAAACTCTTTTTCCTGTATTTAAAAATATGAAACAAATGGCTTATTATGTAACGGTATTTTAGGTTGGCTATGGTATGTTATAAAAAATGCTCTAAATTAACTTGAGGTTTTTTATAAACAAGAAACAAAAAAGCCTTCAATTTCTTGAAAGCTCTGTTTTAGTTAGTGACCACGCCAGGATTCAAACCTGGAACCTCTTGAGCCGTAATCAAGTGCGCTATTCAGTTGCGCCACGTGGCCTTTTAAAGTGGGTGCAAATATAACCCAATTATTCATTTCCCAAAAAAGATTTAAAAGAAATATTAAATTTAAATAATTTCAGCACTTAAACCAGCTTCGAGAAGCATAGAACAGCGTGGTTTTAAATCATCGTACAAACCGGTCTTTACAGTACATTTCCCTTTATAATGAACAATCAAAGAGCATTGTTCTGCTTGCTCTGGAGTGTGATCGCAAGCATAAATTAGAGTTTCAATTACATGATCAAAAGTATTAACATCGTCGTTATGTAATACTATTTCATTTTGAGTAATTACTTCTTCTATTAGTAATTCTTCGGATGCTTTTTCTTTAGCACTCATTTGTTAACTTTTTTACTAATTTAAAAATTTTAGAGAAACCCATTTGTTTCTTTCCAATTTTTCTTCAAATTTTAACAAATGTTTCTCACATTCAGACTGTATTAAAGGTATATCCTCATTATAAAATCCACTTAAAAATAACATGCCATTTTTATTGAGACATGAGACATAGGTTGCCATATCCTGTAACAAAATATTACGGTTTATATTGGCAATGATAACATCATACTTTTTCTTTCCCAAAACACTTGCATCACCTTCAATAACCGTAATGTACTTACAATTATTACGCTCAACATTTTCCAAACTGTTTAAATAGCACCAATTATCATAATCAACCGCATCAATAGGTTGTGCCCCTTTCATTTCTGCTAGTATAGCCAATACACCTGTACCGCAACCCATATCCAACACCGATTTCCCTTTAAAATCGTTCTTTAAAATATGTTGAATCATCATGTGAGTGGTTTCATGATGTCCTGTCCCAAAACTCATTTTTGGCTCGATGATGATATCGTATTCTGTATCAAATTTTTCATGAAAAGGAGCACGAACAGCACAAACATTGTCTACAACTATTGGATTAAAGTTCTTCTCCCATTCTTCGTTCCAGTTAGTTTGCTCAATTTCTTCAAATGTAAAAGCAATTTTAAATTCATCTGAACTTAAAATTTGAATATCGCCTAAAATATTCTCGTACCAATCCTCTTTTTGAATGTAAGCAGTTACACCTTCGTCAGTTTCAACAAAACTTTCAAAACCAGCATAACCAAGTTCTGCGATTAATATTTCAACTGCAGGTTGTAATGGTTCTACTTTAAAGTAATACCCTAAATACGTGGTGTTGGTCATTTTGAATTAAAACGCATTTACTATAGCAAAAAAATCTTCAGCATTTAAAGATGCACCGCCAATTAAACCGCCATCAACATCTGGCTTTGAGAATATTTCTTGGGCATTATTTGGTTTTACACTACCACCATATAAAATAGATACATCGTTTGCAATTTCATAACCATACTGATCTGCAATAGTTTTTCTAATGAAAGCATGCATATCTTGTGCTTGCTCAGGACTGGCTGTCTCACCAGTACCAATGGCCCAAACAGGTTCGTAAGCTAAAATGATTTTTTTATAATCCCATGCTTTTAAATGAAATAAAGCGTTTTTAATTTGGCTACCCACAACATCTTCTTCTTTGCCAGATTTTCTATCGGCTAATTCCTCTCCAAAACAAAAAATAACTCGCATATCTTTAGCTAAAGCAGCATCGACCTTTTTAGCTAAAAGTCCATCAGTTTCTTTAAAATACTCTCTACGTTCACTGTGTCCTAAAATAACGGTTTCAACACCAACACTTTTTAACATACTAGCACTAATTTCTCCAGTGTAGGCCCCATTTTCGGCAAAATGCATATTTTGGGCAATAACTTCAATGTTATGGTTTCGCAACGATTCAAAAGCACTGTAAAGATTGGTAAACGTGGGCGCCACCATGACCTCAGCATCAGATGTTTGTGTTTGTTTTTTTAAATCGGATATTAATGATTGGGTTTGTACCAAATCGTTGTTCATTTTCCAATTTCCTGCAACTATGTGTTTTCTCATTTTTCTATCCTTACCTTCCATAAAGGAAGGAATTTATTAAAGTTTATAATTTATTTAAAAGTTCTTTTATTTTTTTATCATCAGCTTTTACAGCTTTAAACAGTTTTATGTTACCCTGCTTATCTACAATCATGTAACGCGGTATCCAATTTAAATTCACAAATTCTCCAAAAGCACCATCCCAACCTGATTGCATAAAATAATGTTCACCTTTTACCTGATATTTTTCTATACCTCTTTTCCAAGCTTCTTTATTTCTGTCAAGTGACAGAAAAATGTATTTTACCTCACTATATTCTTTTTGTAAAGCCTTTACTTTTGGCATGCCTTTTATGCAATCTCCACACCATGATGCCCAAATATCTATTAACAAAGTTTGCCCTTTATAGGTTTCTAAAACATCTTTAAATGGAATATTATTTCCCTCTAAAGTTACAAAGGTATCATTTAATGCTTCTTCTGAAAATTTTGTCGGTGTTTCAGTATTACAAGTGTAAAAGCTAATAAGCAATATAATTAGATAATGCATTTTCTTCATAGGTTTTTATTCGAGTTTCACTTTTGGGTCTAACCACACATAAATAATATCTACAAAAATATTGATTATTATAAACATAAGGGCAATGATTAATACAGATCCCATAATTACTGGCAAATCTAATGTATTTAGAGCGTTTACTATTTCTTTGCCCAAGCCATTCCATCCAAAAATATATTCTACAAAAACGGCACCTGCCAACATCGATGCAAACCAACCCGAAATAGCCGTAACCACTGGATTTAAAGCATTTTTAACGGCATGATTTTTTATAATTTGAAATTCGCTCAATCCTTTTGCTCTAGCTGTACGAATGTAATCTTGATTAAAAACTTCCAACAACGAATTTCTCATGAGTTGAATAACTACTGCCAACGGACGAATACCCAAAACCACAGCTGGCAATATTAAATTTTTCCATTTAATGTGCATCGTTTCACCAAAATCATCCAGTTCGTAAAGGCTTCCTGTCATTTCTAAATTTGTGTATTCATGCAATACATAACCGAAAAACCAGGCAAATAAAATAGCGCTAAAAAAAGATGGGATACTCATCCCGAGCGTGCTAAAAACTTGGATAGTCTTGTCGAGCCATTTATCTTTATATAAAGCAGAAATAATTCCTAAGATTAGCCCTAAAAATATAGCAATTATTATAGCAGAAACTGCCAAAACAAATGTGTTAGGGAGTGTTTCCTTTAAAACTTCGGATACATTTTTACCTTGTTTAGTAAACGATTCCCTTAAATAGGGCAATTTAAAAACCATTGTTGTGTTACCAATTGAAAATAGTTTGGTTGCTTTGTATTTTCCATCTTTTAAAAACGTGTAATCCTCTGGTATTTTTGAATGAAATGAAATTGGTGACAAATCATTTAAATAATAAAAATATTGCGTTCTAACAGGCTTATCAAACCCGTATTTTTGCTTTACCAATGCCAGTTGTTCGCTATCTTCATTTTGCCCGAGCATCATTCTAGCTGGGTCTCCAGGCAAAACATTAAATAATAAGAAAATAACAGTGACTACCCCAAATAAGGTAAGGATAGCGTAAGAGATTTTATTTAGGAGGTAACTTATCAGATTTCAGGCTTTAGGGTAACTTGAATTATTCCAGTGTAAAATGTATTATTTTGAGCATTTAATTCTTTTAACTGTATGGAATCTTTAACAACATTTACACTTTCTATTTTTAAGGTATCCAAAGCTTCAACTTCCTCTTTTGTTGATTCATTACCGTTGATAAAATAAGCAATAACTGGAAGTTCTTCCTTTATCTTTGGTTTATTTCTTCTTTCAACCTCAGGAAGTTTTAAATCCTCCATATCGTTCCAATGCACCTTTTGCATAACGGTACCTTTATCCAATTCCAAAACACCCGGGTTTGAACGCACCACAGTTTTAAGGGCTTTTTCATCACATAAATACCATTCGAAATCCAAATTATATGCTTTGTTAATGTTTTGTTTAGCTTCTTCACCTGATGCGGTTAAACCAATAATTTCATAACCATTACTTTTCGCTTTATCTTGCAAAGATTTTAATTTTAGAGCACCCTCTATCTCAATACGCTCTAAACTATAAGAAACCACCACAATTAAATTATCCTCGCTTAAAAAGCGTTCTGTTAAGTTTTCATTTTCACTTTCTATTGAAAAATCTTGAATTGATGGTATGTAACCTTCTTCAACAACCTTGGTATCAACACTCACAAAATCACCTTCAACACTTGGATAAGAACCATTGGTTGTAATTACTTTTTCTTCACCACTTACATTGAATTTCCAAGCATATTCGATAACTGGTTTTGGGGCATTTTCTGGAACTGTCATGCCTTCAGCTATGTTATTTCCTATTTTATAGGCCCTAAAATCTATAACTGGTAAATGCATAAGCACATAATAGCCAAACCACAGGCAAAAAACAAAAGTAAGTAATGCCAAAACTGTAGTTAGTAACTTTGTAAATACTGGTTTTATGTGTTTTACTCCAAAAAATAGAATCAAGATTAAACCCAGCAAAACAATATCTTTTGAAAAGGTTTCCCAAGGTGTTAATTTTAAGGCATCACCAAAACATCCACAATCTTTTACTTTATCAAAATACGCTGAATAAAAGGTTAAGAAGGTAAAAAACACTATCATTAACAGTAAACTCCAAACAGTGAATTTTGGTTTGTAACCTATAATTAAAAATATGCCTAGAACTACTTCAAAAACTACAACCAATACCGAAATACCTAATGCATAAGGTTCTAAAAATGGAATATTCAATACTTCTGGACTAAAATATTCTTGCAATTTGTATGAAAACCCTAAGGGGTCGTTCAATTTAATCATCCCAGAAATGATGAATAATACACCCACTAATATTCTACTTATTGCCACTAATATTTTCATCCTAATTGTTTAAATGAATTAAAGCAAAAACCGCATAATTTACCATATCCTGATAATTCGCATCGATACCTTCACTTACCAGAGTTTTACCAGCATTATCCTCAATTTGTTTAACGCGTAACAACTTTTGTAAAATTAAATCGGTTAAACTACTTACTCTCATATCACGCCATGCTTCACCATAATCATGGTTTTTGTCTTCCATCAATTTTTTGGTAATGGCTACATGTTTTTCATATAATTCTAAAGCTTCTTCAGTTGATAAGTCGGGTTGTTCAACCACCCCTTTTTCAAGCTGGATTAAAGCCATAATACAATAATTTATAATGCCAATAAATTCACTTACTGCGTCTTCATCAACTTTTCTCACCTCATTCTGCTGAAGTCCTCTTATACGTTGTGCTTTTATAAAAATTTGGTCAGTTAATGAAGGTAATCGTAATATTCTCCAAGCGCTACCATAATCACTCATTTTTTTAATAAACAAACTTTTGCAGGCATCTATTACGGCTTCATATTGTTTTGAAGTATCTTGCATATATAAATTCAATTTTGCGTAAATTTCGCATAAATTATTAAAACCTTCAAGGTTTATGGTTTAAAGTTTTAAACTATATGCCAACACCTTACAAAACTGTATGAATGACTATTAATTGCAAAGGAAAACTCATTGATTTATCATCGCCCAAAGTGATGGGTATTTTAAACATTACACCTGACTCGTTTTACGATGGTGGACAATATAAAAATGAAAAAGATATGCTTTTACATGTTGAAAAAATGCTAAATGAAGGTGCAAAGTTTATTGATGTTGGCGCTTATAGTTCGCGCCCAAATGCCGACCATGTTAGTGAAGATGAAGAGTTAAAACGCATACTACCCATTGTTAATTCAATTTTAAAAGAATTTCCCGAAACTTTATTATCCATAGACACGTTTAGAAGCAATGTGGCAAAATCATGTATTGAAGCAGGTGCTTCCATGATTAATGATATTTCTGCCGGTAAGTTGGATGATAATATGTTGCAAACCGTTGCTAATTTACATGTTCCTTATATTATGATGCACATGCGCGGAACACCAAAAACCATGCAACAACAAACCCAATATGATGATTTATTAAAAGATATCTTATTTTATTTTTCTGAACAAATAGTAGCTGCGAAAGCTTTGGGTATTGTTGATATAATTATTGACCCTGGTTTTGGTTTTGCAAAAACCTTAGAGCAAAATTTTGAATTATTAAATAAATTAGAGTTATTTAAAATGATTGAAAAACCATTACTGGTAGGTGTTTCGAGAAAATCTATGATTTACAAAACTTTGCAAACCTCAGCCAAAGAAGCTTTGAATGGCACCTCGGTTTTAAATACCGTTGCACTACAAAAAGGCGCATCAATTTTGCGCGTTCACGACGTAAAGGAAGCTGTGGAATGTATTAAATTAGTTGAATCTTTAAGCTCATGAAACAAATCATTTTATTGATAATAGTTTGTATCGTTTTTTCCTGTGGAAATGAAAAAACTGTTCAATTACCAGAAATTGAACATACTGAAATTAATGAAATAAATGATGTTTCGGCAGCTTATTTATTTTATGACGAGGCCCAAAAAGACAGTGTTTTATTAAACCGAAAAAATCTGATTAGCACCACCAATTGGTTGGCGAATGTTGATAAACGCTTAACCCTAAAGCAGGCTATTCCACACATTAAATTTCTACAAGAAAAAAATAAAAACGCTGGCCATAAAAACGAAAACGCAAAAAATTATTTTACTTGCCATGACATAAACAATAACAATTTAGGATTTGTGGAGTTTACGGATGTAGTTTACAAACAAGGTAATTTCTTACAAAGTCAAAGTTTTCACAAACAATA
Organism: Tamlana sp.; assembly: GCA_049451635.1. Lineage (GTDB taxonomy): Bacteria > Bacteroidota > Bacteroidia > Flavobacteriales > Flavobacteriaceae > JBMTVT01. The sequence continues at coordinate 8,063 of JBMTVT010000043.1, forward strand.
TATTTGTATTACAGCTTTTTCTTCTGATTCGTTGAATGCTTCTTTTACTACTACTGTTGATAGTACAAAATTTAATAAATTTCATAAAAATGATTTGTCAAAAGGAATAAAATCTGCTTTAATTGATAATGATTCAACAATTATTTATTTGATATTTGATAAAAAGCTTAAGTTTCAAGATTACATTTCATTAAAAGATGAGATTTCAAAAATAAAAACAGAGAAAATCCAAGTTGATAAAACCGAATTCATTTATTAGCCCTTTTTTACTAAATTTACCAAAACCACTAGCCTTTGGAAATCTTTAAAGACCTTTTAAAATTCAGTGTTGTAGATGTTATCGATGTTATACTTGTAGCACTACTACTCTACTACATTTATAAATTGGTAAAAGGTACCGTTGCCATCAATATTTTTATTGGTATCATTATTATTTATTTGGTTTGGAAACTTACCGAATTTCTTAATATGGAATTATTAACCGGTATTTTTGGTGGTTTTATGAAAGTGGGTATTATTGCCTTAATTGTCGTCTTTCAACCAGAGATCAGGAAGTTTTTACTCATGGTGGGTTCCACCAATTTTAATAGGCGACGAAAGTTTTTAAAGCCTTTTAGCTTCTTAAAAACCGATACAGAAAACGAGACTGATGTAGATGCCATTATTTCTGCTTGTAATAAAATGAGCATGTCTAAAACTGGGGCACTTATTGTTTTTGAACGTAACAACAATCTAGACTTTATATCATCTTCAGGCGACGAGATGAATATCAAAGTAACACAACCCATTATTGAAAGTATCTTTTTTAAAAACAGTCCGCTACATGATGGTGCCATCATTGTTAGCAATAATATTGTAAAAGCCACACGAGTTATTCTTCCTGTAAATAACGAAAAAACCATTCCGCAGCGTTTTGGTTTACGCCATAGGGCAGCTATTGGTGTCACCGAAAAAACCGATGCTTTAGCCCTTGTAGTTAGTGAGGAAACAGGGCATATTTCTTATTTTAAAGATGGTGAGTTTGTGGTTTTTGAAGACACCAATCAACTAGGTTCAATAATTAAAAAAGATTTAAGTTAATGCACTGTAAAAATTGTAGTAACAATTTAAGATCTGATTAAAGCTTTTATTCAGTTTGTGGTGCGAAAGTAGTTAAACAAAGAATCACAAATAAGAGTTTAGTCTATGACTTTTTAGAACGTTATTTCAATCTAGACAATACATTTTTAAAAACAATTAAACATATGCTCATAAAACCCGAAGCGTTTGTGGAGGTTACATATCTGGTTTAAGAAAAAGATATTAAACCCTGTGAGTATGTTAGCGATTAACATTTTCTGGCTTTATTATTTTTTTAATTAAAAAATTAGCATGGAGTAGCATTGATTTTTCTAAAATAAGTTATGCACAAACTAGCTCGAGTGGCGTAGGAACCGAAAAAATTATGTCCGCAACCATAGAGTATAGTTCTTTACTCTTTCTGTTTTATATACCTATTTTGGCCGTTGCTAGCTATATGTTTTTCAATAAAAAAATTATAACCTTGTAGAACACATGGTTATATACATATATGCACTAACAAGTTTTAGTATTGTTTCTGTTATTTATGCCACATTCTCACTATTCATAAACCCTCAGTTTTATTTTGATAGTGCTCTTTTCTACTCGTTAATAATGGTTTTATTTTGTGTTTATGTAGCTTATAGAAATTCAGGGAATAACTTAAAATCATTGTTTTGGAGAATTCCTATGTTTTTATTGGTGTTTTTAATAGGCTACTTGGGTATTTCAATCGCTTCAGTAGGTATTTTATTTTTGACGGGGGAAATATCAATTCAAGATTTTACACCTAATCAATAAAAATGATTAAGCTACCTCATCCTGTAAAAACTGAACTTCGTATAAATTTTTATAGTACCCGTTTTCTTTTTTAAGTAGTTCATCGTGAGTGCCAACTTCAACAATCTTACCAGCATCCAAAACTATTATTTTATCTGCTTTTTTTACGGTTGCCAGCCTATGCGCTATAACAATAGATGTTCTTCCCTTGGTTATTTTATCAGTAGCATTTTGAATAAGTTGTTCGGAGTAAGAGTCAACAGAAGAAGTAGCTTCATCTAAAACCAAAATACTGGGATTGGTTACATAGGCTCTTAAAAACGATATGAGTTGTCGCTGCCCAGAAGATAACATAACACCTCGTTCTTTAACATTATAATGATAGCCTTTTGGCAAACCCATAATAAATTCATGAATGCCAATATTTTTGGCTGCTTGTACAACATCATCTTCCGTAATTTCTGGATTGTTTAATGTGATATTATTCAAAATAGTATCGGCAAACAAAAATACATCCTGTAATACCACGGCAATTTGTGTACGAAGTGAAGCCAAAGTGACATCTTTTATGTTTATACCATCAACAGATATGGTACCGTCTTTAATTTCATAAAACCGATTTAGTAAGTTAATAATTGTAGACTTTCCAGCACCTGTTGCTCCAACAATAGCAATGGTTTCTCCTGTGCTAACTTGAAAAGAAATGCCTTTTAATACCTCCTCATCTTCTACATAACTAAAATGAACATTGTCAAATGTAATTTGACCCTTAAACGATTCTGCTACATAAGTCCCAGTATCGTCTATTTGAGATGTGGTATCCAAAACTTTAAAAACCCTATTTGCAGCTACCATACCCATTTGTAAGGTATTGAACTTATCTGCTATTTGACGAAGCGGTCTATATAACATTGGGATATACATAATAAAAGCCACCAAAACACCTTGGGTTACATTATTATCCAGTACCACATTTAACCCACCATACCAAGCTACCAAACCGATACTTATTGATGATACCAAATCTGCCAGTGGAAAGAAAATAGAGTTATACCAAACTGTTTTAAGCCAGCCTTTTTTATGGCGCTCGTTAATATCTTTAAATTTTTTATATTCTACTTTTTCACGTGTAAACAATTGCAAGATTTTCATGCCAGTTAACCTTTCTTGAACAAATGAATTTAAATTTGAAACCTCATTTCTTACATCTTCAAAAGCTTTTTTCATCTTTTTTTGAAAAACCCTTGTAGCATAAAGCAATAATGGTAACATAATTAATACAATAAGGCTCAACTTAACATTTGTAAAAAGCATGATACCAAACACAACTGCCATGGTTAACAAATCTCTGAATATCATAAACAAACCCTCACCAAAAATATCAGCAATTCGCTCCATATCTGTCACTGCACGCGTTATAAGTACTCCAACTGAAGAATTGTCATAATACTTCATTTTAAATTTCAGCAAATGGTTGAATAGTTTCACCCTTACATCCATAACTAAATTTTGACCCAACCAGGCCGCATAATAAATAAAAAGTAGCTGAAAAACTGTCTGTAAAATTAAAACCCCAAGCATTAAAAGTATATAAAACAAAAAGTCTTTTTCTACCCTATTTGTTATACTATCATCTATAGCATATTGGGTTAAATAGGGAGTAGCCGCGCTTAATGCTGCTAATAAAACTACCAACAAGGCAAGACTAAAAAAAACAGCTTTGTAAGGCTTGATATATTGAAAAAGTCGCTTAAATAGATTAAAATCGAAAATATTTTCCTTTGTTTTACTCATTTATAATCTTATATCCACAGGATATTCAATATTAGTTAAATATAATCCGTGCGCCGGAACAGAAAACCCAGCTTCACTTCTATTTTTAGATTGAATTATGGTATGTAAATCTTCAGCTTGTATTTTTCCCAAACCAATATTAATCATGGTTCCTACAATGGCCCTGACCATATTTCTCAAAAACCGATTGGCTTGGATAACAAAATGAAGTTCATCGTCTTTAAAAAACCATTCCGCTTTCATAATATCACAATAATACGTTTTTACATCGGTATTGCTCTTTGAAAAAGATTGAAAATCTTTATACTGAAATAAAATTTTTGATGCTTCATTCATCATATCTACATCCAAATCTTGCTTTACATAGTACGCATTATCAAAATTAAATACATTTTTATTTAAATTAACCCGATATAAATACGTTCTGCTTAAGGCATCAAAACGCGTATGCGCTTCTGGCTTTACTTTAAATAGATTATGAATGGCTATATCTTTTGGTAAAAATGAATTAAGCTTAAAAACCAAATCACTTTCATTAAAATCAAAATCAGTATCAAAATGGGCAAACATTTGTTTGGCATGTACGCCAGCATCAGTTCGTCCCGCTCCAACAATTTCTATTTTATTTCCTAATAAAGTTGACAACGCTTTTTCAATAACTTCTTGAACGGATATAGCATTAGGTTGATTTTGCCAACCATGGTAACCGGCTCCATTATAAGAAAGTTCTAAAAAATACCTCAATCTGTTTTAATACTTTTGTGAAGCAACAAAGATAATATAAAGACCGAAGCTGGAAGACATAAGGTGGAAGTTTTAAGAATAGTTTATAAAATGAAAAAAATCCTATTGCTCTCTGACACGCACGGATATATAGATGATGACATTTTAAAATATGTGAAACAGGTTGATGAAGTTTGGCATGCTGGTGATATTGGTGATTTAGAGGTAACAGATGCTATTAAAGCTTTAAAGCCTTTACGAGCTGTTTATGGTAATATTGATGATGCCAAAACCAGACAGGAATTCCCAGAACACAATCGATTTGTGTGTGAAGCTTTTGATGTTTGGATAACCCATATTGGTGGATATCCTCCAAAATATAACACACGAGTCATTAATGAAATAAAGCAAAATCCTCCAAAACTATTTATTTGTGGACATTCTCATATTTTAAAGGTGATGCCCGATAAGAAATTAAACTTATTGCACATGAATCCGGGTGCTGTTGGCAAACATGGGTTTCATAAAACCCGAACAATGTTACGCTTTACTATTGATGGTAGTAAAATTGATAATTTGGAAGTGATTGAGTTTGATAAAAGGTACTAACTGTTTGCGTTAGGGATTGAAGTGGAAAGCCCACTGCGGAGGAACGAAGCGAGGACTTGTAGTGAAAAGTCCGACCCGACAGGGGAACGCCCAAATAAAAAAACCCAAAGTTTTACTTTGGGTTTTTAACGCACTAATACTACTAAGATGTTAGGTTTAACGTAATCTATCAACAGATTTTACGAGATCGTCATCCTTCTTGATGGCCTTATTGGCTAATGCCAAAAACACGATAGAAACAATGGGGAGAAGCATCCCAATACCTTTCTCAGAAACCGCCGTTTCTCCAGATACATTTAGTGATTGATATACGAAAAATCCTAGTAAAATAAAGTTTAATATGATGTTAAGTCGCCCAAAAACAAATTGAGACTTCCTATTTTTATACATAAATATTGCTACCAAAGATAATATTGCTGAACCTAAAAACAGGCCTAAATACAATATGTCATCTTTTGCATACATGGTCTTACCCGCATTCGTAATCCATAAGTGAAAAACAAATGTAAATCCTGCCGAAACTACTGCAGCACATATAAGGTAAATGGTTTGTATACGCTGTAACATGAAATTTTATAAACTAGACCGCAAAAATAATAGAATTAATGCTAAAAATTAAAATAAAGTTGTATAATTGCAGTAATAATTCTCAACAATCGCAAAACAAGCGATTAATCTTCAGAATAAAAAAATCATTATTTTCAGAATAACACAAGTTTGTATTCAACAAAACATATTCAATTAAACATCAATGTTTGAAATTTCACAACTAAAAGAAAAAAAACTCTCTGATTTACAAGAGATTGCTAAAAAACTGAACGTCCCAAAATACCGTTCTTTAAAAAAATTAGATTTAGTTTATCAAATTCTAGATCAACAAGCTGCAGACCCTAAAACTGTAAAAGCCGTCGTAGCTCCAGCAGAACCATCAAAAGAAAAACCTGAAACTAAAAGACCTAGACAGCGCCTTCAGAAACCTGTTAGAAATACCCCTCCTAAAAATGAGGAAAAAACTTCCACTGAAAGTAAAGCTGAAAATCCAGAAAAAGCTGAAAATCCTCAAATACAAAATAAACTAGCTAATAAACCTAACCCAAGACCTCAAAACGATAACCAGCAAAAATCACATCAACAAAATCAGCATAAAAATCAGCATAAAAACCAAAAAAACGGTAATGTTGATGCTGGTAATAAAGACAATAGAAATCGCTATCGTGAACCAGATTTTGAGTTTGATGCTATTATTGAAAGTGAGGGTGTTTTAGACATTATGCAAGATGGCTATGGTTTTTTACGCTCTTCAGATTATAATTACTTATCCTCTCCAGATGATATATATGTATCCCAATCACAAATTAGATTATTTGGACTTAAAAAAGGAGATACGGTATTAGGCCATGTTCGCCCACCAAAAGAAGGTGAAAAGTATTTCCCTTTAATTAAGGTTAGCAAAATTAATGGACAATTGCCTAATGTTGTAAGAGACCGTGTGGCATTTGAGCATTTAACGCCTTTATTTCCTCAGGAAAAATTCAATATTGCTGAAAAACAAGCAACTATTTCCACAAGAATTATGGATTTGTTTTCACCAATTGGAAAAGGACAACGTGGTATGATAGTTTCGCAACCTAAAACAGGTAAAACCATGTTACTTAAGGATGTGGCAAATGCTATTGCAGCAAACCACCCAGAGGTTTACCAAATGATTTTACTAATTGATGAACGTCCTGAAGAAGTAACCGATATGCAACGTCATGTTCGTGGCGAAGTAATTGCATCAACCTTTGATAAAGAAGCTCACGAGCATGTTAAAATCGCAGATATTGTTCTTGAAAAAGCAAAACGGTTGGTTGAATGTGGGCATGATGTTGTTATACTTTTAGATTCTATTACACGTCTAGCAAGAGCTTACAATACAGTTCAACCTGCATCTGGTAAAATATTAAGTGGTGGTGTTGATGCCAACGCTCTACACAAGCCAAAAAGATTCTTTGGTGCCGCTCGTAATATTGAAAATGGCGGGTCTTTAACCATTATTGCAACAGCACTTACCGAAACAGGTTCTAAAATGGACGAAGTTATTTTTGAAGAATTTAAAGGTACTGGCAACATGGAGTTACAATTGGACAGAAAAATCTCAAACCGTAGAATTTTCCCTGCTATTGACCTAACTTCATCAAGTACGCGTCGTGATGATTTATTGCTAGATGACAATACCATACAACGTATGTGGGTAATGCGCAAATACCTTGCAGATATGAACCCGGTGGAAGCTATGGAATTTATCAACGAGCGATTCAAGCAAACAAGAAATAATGAAGAGTTTTTAATATCTATGAATGGATAATTTCTGACTAACTATAAATTAAACTACAAGGCCTTTCCAAGAGTTATTGGCTATGCTGAACTTGGTTGGTCAACTCAAGAAAACAGAAACTGGGAAGATTATAAAGTGCGTTTGGCTAATCAATCACCTTACTTACAACACATGAATATAAAATATTATCCTACTCCTCTTGTTGATTGGAAAAAGAAATACAGCTTACAAATTTTAAAACAATAAAAAAAGCTTCTCTATTTGAGAAGCTTTAAGTTTTTACTTTAAGAACACTTATTAAAGTGTAGCTACATGTTTCGTTAAACCAGATTTAAGGTTTGCAGCTTTGTTAGCATGTATAATATTTTTCTTAGCTAATTTATCTAACATAGAAACAACAGAAGGTAATAAAGCCTCAGCCTCTTTCTTATCAGTTAACTCGCGTAATTTTTTAATAGCAGTACGAGTTGTTTTGTGCTGATATTTATTTATAACACGCTTCGCTTCACTACTTCTAATTCTTTTTAATGCTGACTTATGATTTGCCATTTGTTTTTTTATTGTTAAAATATTGTAGCCCGTAGGGGAATCGAACCCCTCTTACCAGGATGAAAACCTGGCGTCCTAGCCGATAGACGAACGGGCCATTAGTTTAAGTTTGTAAATTTAAAAATAAACTTACTGTCTTTTCAAATAACTTACAACGTTTCCATTGCGGATGCAAAAATACAACTATTTTTAAATGTTGCAAGTGCTAAATAATCTTTTTTTTAAAAAAATTCACCTAGTATGCTTTTGCAAACAATACTCTACGTTTTGAAGGGTTACCAGTGTATATACAAGAGCCCATTTCTTCAGTTCCTTCAAGAGGAATACACCTTATAGTGGCTTTAGTTAATTCTTTTATTTTATCTTCTGTTTCAGATGTTCCATCCCAATGTGCAGAGATAAAACCAGTCTTGGTTTCTAAAACATGTTTAAATTCTTCAAAGGTTTCCACTTCAGTAACATGATCATTTCTAAAATCCAAAGCTTTTTTAAATAAAGCATTTTGGATTTCAGTCATTAACCCTTCAACTTTTTCTGTTAAACCATCTAAAGCTACCACCTCTTTAGTAAGTGTATCTCGTCTTGCCAATTCAACTGTCCCATTTTCCAAATCTCTAGCACCAATGGCTATTCTTAATGGCACTCCCTGTAATTCATGCTGTGCAAATTTAGCACCAGGACGCAATGTGTCTCTGTCATCATACTTTACAGTAATATTTCTAGACCTCAAATCTTTCATGATGCCATTAACAACTTCAGTTATATCGTTTAGCTGCTCTTCACTTTTGTAAATTGGGACAATAACTACTTGATTAGGCGCTAAATTTGGAGGTAAAACCAACCCGTTATCATCACTATGCGTCATGATTAAAGCTCCCATAAGTCTGGTTGAAACCCCCCAGGATGTTGCCCACACATAGTCTTGCTTGCCTCCTTTATTTGCAAACTTTACATCAAATGCTTTGGCAAAATTCTGTCCCAAGAAATGTGATGTTCCAGCTTGAAGTGCTTTTCCATCTTGCATCAAGGCTTCAATACAAAAAGTTTCTTCTGCTCCTGCGAAACGCTCACTTTCGGTTTTTAATCCTTGTATTACAGGTATCGCCATGAAATTTTCAACAAATGTTGCATACACATTATTCATCAATCTTGCCTCATCCAAAGCCTCTGTTTTAGTTTCGTGTGCGGTATGCCCTTCTTGCCATAAAAATTCTGCGGTACGCAAAAACAAACGTGTACGCATTTCCCACCTTACCACATTGGCCCATTGGTTAATTAGTATTGGTAAATCCCTGTATGACTGAATCCAATTTCTATAAGTGTTCCAAATAATGGCTTCGCTTGTTGGCCTAACAATAAGCTCCTCTTCTAGCTTAGCCTCAGGATCAACTCGTAACTTCCCAGGTTTATCAGGGTCATTTTGTAATCTGTAATGGGTAACTATAGCACATTCTTTTGCAAAACCTTCCGCATTCTTTTCTTCAGCTTCAAATAAACTTTTGGGAACAAATAATGGAAAATAGGCATTTTGATGCCCAGTTTCTTTAAACATTCTATCTAATTCTGCCTGCATTTTTTCCCAAATAGCATAACCATAAGGTTTAATGACCATACATCCTCTAACTGCTGAATTCTCTGCTAGGTCTGCCTTAACAACCAATTCGTTATACCATTTTGAATAATCTTCAGCTCTACTGGTAAGTTTTTTACTCATATCTGTATTTTGGCACAAATATTGCACCCATGTTAAATAAAAAAATAGTTCAGCAAAACTAACTATTTTTGTTATGTTCAACAATAAAAATCTAGAGATATGCAATTTAACGACTACTTAAAAATAAAAGCTCCCAAAGTGATCTTATTTGGTTTACTTTTTGGGTTAGTTTCATGCGGTTCTTATCAATATGTAGGGGTTGATACTGATGGCATTTATAATGATTCGAGCAGACGAGTGTCATATGAAGAAGCTGTTGTTGAAGTTTCAAATCAATCTAAAAATAATTATTACGAAGATTATTTTAAAACCAAATCTATTGAAGCTGAAAATATGTATGCTGATGATGCTATTTTTACCGATATTGACTCTTATGAGAGCGACAATTATGTTGAAAATGATAGTTTATCCAATGATTATGAAGGATATGCCGGTTGGGGACAAAATAGTAACAGTGTAGTAATAAACTATATAGATAACGGTTGGAGCAACTGGGGTTGGAATGCAGGTTTTGGCTGGGGCTGGAACAGATGGAACAACTGGGGATGGAATTATGGTTGGAATAATTGGGGATGGTACGATCCTTTTTGGGGTCCTTCCTATTATGGTGTCTGGGCATATAACCCTTGGGGTTATGGATATTATGGGTACTATAGACCTTTTTACAGAAATTATGGTTATTATGGCTACAATGGTTATTACAATAATCGATATTATGGACGAAGAGCTTCTTACAGCGCTAGCAGAAGGGGCAGCAACTATTATGCTAGCAACAGGAATAACTTAAACACAAACAGACGTAGTACAGTTACTTCAAGAAATACAACCACTTCAAAATACAATACTTCCAGAAGAATAAGTTCAAACAACACAACAGATATTAGAAGAAGTTACAATACAAACGGAACACGCTCAAATACTTCGGCGGTTAGAAGAAGTACAGGTGTAACTGGAACACCATCAACAAATTCCACTGAAAGATCAACATCTTCAACAGCACGAAGAAGTTCGAGTACTATTTACAGACCTTCGCCAACATCAAGCAGTTCAAACAGTAATTATAGCAGAAGATCTTCTTCTTCAAGAAGTTCAACATATACTCCAAGCAGAAGCTCTAGTTCATCATCGGGTTCAACCGCAAGATCTTCAAGCAGTAGAAGTAGCAGTAGTTCTGGAACATCGTCAAGCAGTGGAGGAAGAAGACGCGGTTAATATTAGTAGAAACAAAAAACTTATTTATGAAAAAGTTACATTTAATGTTCATAGTTGCCCTATCTATGTCTACACTTTACGCACAAGATATTAGTGATGCGTTAAGATATTCGCAAAGCGAAATACAAGGAACTGCTCGTTTTAGAGCTTTAAGTGGAGCGTTTGGTGCGCTAGGTGGGGATATGAGTGCGGTGAGCATAAATCCTGCTGGTTCTGCAGTGTTCAGTCAAAGTCATGCGTCGTTAACAGTTTCAAATATTGATACTGAAAATACTACAAATTATTTTGGTAATAGCGTTAACTCCAACGAGTCCAACTTTGATATCAATCAAGCAGGTGCTGCTTTTGTTTTTGCAAGCAATAGTAATTCACCTTGGAGAAA
>JBMTVT010000044.1:0-18758 GCA_049451635.1 Tamlana sp.
ATTATAATTAGTATTTATGTTTTAGCATTTATTATTGGTATGCTAGCTGCAGCTTTTTTTATTTAAAGTCAGGATATTTACTGATTTTGTTGTTGCCATTGCTCCATCATTTGCTGTGATTGCTCCATAAGCTCATCCCAACCTACAGTATAAATTCTATAAATAGTCATAACTAAATAAAGAAGATTGATTATCAATATTACCAAAGCAACAATTTTAGCAGTATTCATAGCATTGATACTTGCTGCTTCATAATTTTCTGGATTAAGTTTCACAGCTTTTAATTTACTTTGTGCTATAAAAAATGCGATACCAGCTAAAATAAATCCTAAACCGCCAAAACAGCAGCATAAAAGCCCCAAAATAGCTAAAACGTATATAATTGTTGGGTTGAGTTTTTGTTCCATAAGTTTTTTTTAATGGGTTAGTTTAATTATATAGCTTATTATAATGGTAGCTACTGATATGATTGCTAGTGCACCAATTATTAAGTTAGCATATCTAAATTTAAAGAAAAAATTTATGCCAATTGCAAAAAACAAAGCAATAAGGCTGTAAATAGCAGGATACATAAAAAAGGCTTCGACAAACTCACCTTTTACAATTAAAATAACCGAGCGTTGCAAACCACATCCCATGCATTCAAAACCAAATAGTTTTTTGTTTAAACAAGGTAGCATAAAATCTTCAATAAGTTAGATATATGATAAGCTAAAATAGTAAAAGTGAATCACGAAAATAGTAGTGAGGTTAATTATTTTTGTTGTTAACCACTATTTTCTTGGTGAAACTTTCATTTTTTGAAGATTCAATTTTAACAATATAAACGGCGTCACTAAGCGATTTTGTTGAGTATTGGTATTCGCTGTTTTGTGAATTTTCATTGGCGGATAAAACTTGCTTGCCTGAAACATCAAACACATTAACATACTTGATATTTAAGTTTGGACTTCCTTTTAAAGTAAAACCATAACCAGTTTCTATAGCTCCAGTATCAAAAGCTTGATTCCAATTGTAATAACCCTCTGCATCTCTTAAAGTAAAAATCCAATAATTTAAAGAGCTCAGTAGCTGTTCCATTGTAAGCACTAGTAAAAGTATAGCTACTAGAATCAACATTAGTTAAATCGATTTCATCAGCAGGATCGTGTATATTACTGCCATCAAAATCTACATTAGCTTGAGTAGTACCATCAATACTTACCCCAACAGGTGAGCACCAGTAATTGTATTCATAAACATTGGTGGTTTGGTTTTGATAAATGGAAAGTTCGTCGGCATGAGAGTTTTTAGAGTCTGTATTTTGTATTAATTGAGCGTCACCTCTAAAAAACAAGTTAGATGTAGGTGTTTCTAACCTTATATCATCGTTTACGAAAACCACAACATCGCGGGCTTATAAATAGCTGTTATCGGCTACATATAAATCTTGACATTAAATTTTGCTTGAAAAAAATAAAATGATTAAAAAGATATATTTTATGAAATAAAAAATTAAGTTTCCTAAAAGGTTTGTTTTTAGATTTTTAATCATGTTTAGGGCATATTTAATATTTTAAATATACAAAACATATTTAAACATGATTTTTTGCTATTAAAATGTACTTTTGTAGTTGATAAGAACCGATTCTAAATGAAATATCTAAATTATATTTTGATACTAATAGGAGCCGTAGTGGCTATGTATGCAAAAGCTAGTACTGACCAAAATCAATATATCTTAATAGTTGGTATTGTAATACTTATGATAGGTATTTATAGAATTTCCAGAACTATACCAAGTAAGCACGAGATTGATGATAATAATGATAAATAAAATAATTAACCATGGCTTTTAAAAAAGGAGACTATGTTTTGGTTTTAGATGAAAATTTATCTGGTACTGTAAAAAAGATAATGGGCAACAACATTTCTATAGAAACCGATGATGGTTTTTTACTTGATTTTAATAGTGAAGAATTGGTTAAGAACGAACAAAAGCAGGTGTTAAAATCTGAAGTCTTTTTGCATGAAAACTTGCGTGATGTAGTTCTGGAAAAAGAAGCACCAAAAAGGAAAAAGCAGATTGTAAAGAGATTAAAAGAGCGCTTTGAGCCCACTATGGAAGTGGATTTACATATTAACCAATTGGTTAAATCGACTCATGGCATGACCAATTATGACATGCTAACACTACAATTGGACACGGCAAGAAGGCAATTGGATTTTGCCATTTCAAAACGCATACAAAAAGTTGTCTTTATACATGGTGTAGGTGAAGGTGTTTTAAAATTAGAGCTGGAATATCTTTTTGGGCGATACTCTAATGTTAAGTTTTATGATGCCAATTACCAAAAATATGGTTTAGGCGCAACCGAAGTGTACATTTACCAAAATGTAAAACCTAATTAAAATCTGGAATTATAGTTACTGTACCCTTACTATTACCCGATAAAACACCAAAATACAATTCTTCTTGAGATAGCATGCTAAGATCAATCCCTTTTACGGTTACCGTTACCAAATAAGTTTGGGAATATGTGTGCTGCCTGTAAGCAGTAGCATCTATTTTATTACTTACATCTGGGTTTAGATAATCTGCTCCAATGTCGCTATTGGTAATGTCGTTTGAAGGATTTTTATCTTCAGAATCATTTTCTTCATCACGAGTTAAAACCCCATCGCCATCATCATCATCATCCAAATAGTCAGGAATCCCATCTCCATCTGTATCTTGGGCATCGCTTAAATCGCCGTCGCCATTTGGATCTGGGTTTTCGTCTTTTGTTAAAACATTATCGCCATCATCATCAACATCAATATAGTTTGGTAAACCGTCACCATCACTATCATCGTTTTTCAAATTCCCGTCACCATCAATATCTTCTATTATTGATGGGACATCATCATTGTCGTCTTCAGTTAAAACCGTTACAATATCCAACAAAGAATCATCGGTTTCATCTAGAACAATATTTACAGCGGGCGGTATGTCATTGCAAAATAAATTAGAAATAGAGGCATCGTTATAGGTTCTGTAATTAAATGTAGCCGCTTTATTATTAATTTTTAAAGAATCATTTTCATCGACCGCTAGTAGGTCTTTAATTGAAAAACTTGATATTAATAGCGACATAGATTCTAAAGGATTATTTTTGGTTTTGTAAAGCACCAAATTATTAACGCCTTCGCAAGCAGAAAAAGAATCATCAAAATTAAATTCAAAATCTATCACATTGCCATCATCACAGGAATAATTACTAAATAAACTTATGGAAATAATGATATATATTAGCTTGCGCATTTTATTTGGGTTTTAAGGCAAAAATAATAGAATTGTTATTTATAACGTAGCTTATTGATAATAATTTTATTTCAAGTATTTTTGGGTCATGATTATTGAAAAATAATTTAAAGCAAAAATGATGAAACCAATTTATTTTGATAATGCAGCAACAACACCCATACGTGATGAGGTTATTGGCGCTATTTCTGAGGTGTTGAAAAATAATTTTGGAAATCCTTCATCTACACATAGTTATGGTAGATCCTCAAAAGCTTTAATTGAAAAAGCTAGAAAAACCATTGCAAGTTTTTTAAATGTTTCTGCTGGTGAAATAATTTTTACATCCGGTGGTACCGAAGCCGATAATTTAATATTGAAAAGTGCCGTTAACGACTTGGGAGTAACACACGTAATTACCAGTAAAATTGAACACCATGCTGTTTTACATACTATTGAAAAACTTGAAGCGGATAATAATATATTGGTGAGTTATGTGAATTTGAACAGTGATGGGTTTATTGATTTTGCTCATTTAGAAGTCTTGCTTAAGACTGAGCATAAAACTCTGGTAAGTTTAATGCACGTTAATAATGAGATAGGTAATATTTTAGATTTAAAGCGTGTGGCTATTTTATGTAAAGCAAATAATGCCTTATTTCATAGTGATTCAGTACAGTCGATTGGTCACTATAATATTGATTTACAAGAAATCCCTGTTGATTTTTTAGTGGCTTCGTCACACAAATTTCATGGGCCAAAAGGTGTTGGTTTTGCCTTTGTTAGAAAAAATACCACTTTAAAACCTATGGTTTTAGGAGGTGAGCAAGAGCGAGGTCTACGTGCAGGTACAGAAAGTACCCATAACATTATTGGATTGGAAAAAGCTTTACGATTGGCTTATGATAATTTAGAGGAAGAATCGCTTTATGTTAAAGAATTAAAACAGTATTTCATCAATAAAATTAACAAACAAATACCCCAGGTAACATTTAATGGTGGTTGTGCTGATTTTGAAAATAGTACGTATACTTTGCTAAATATTTGCTTGCCAATAGCACCAGAAAGAGCATCGATGTTATTATTTCAATTAGATTTGAAGGGTATTGCTTGCTCAAAAGGAAGTGCTTGCCAAAGTGGTAGTACAAAAAATTCGCATGTTTTAGCTGAAATTTTAAATACCGAAGATTTAAAAAAACCTTCCATTCGTTTTTCATTTAGTATTTACAACACAAAAGAAGAGATTGATTATGTGGTTGCGATTTTGAATGAGTTTGTTTAAAACTTCATCGTCGTCCTAACATTAAAAACCCTCGGTGTTAAATAATTAGGAATACCATATTGACGTTTGCTATATACATCTCTAACCCAAGTGTTGGTAATGGAGTTTTGTGCATCAAAAATATTGAATATCTCAAAGCCTAAAGAGAGTTCTTTGAAGGGTTTTTTCCAACCGCTGTTAAATTGTTTTTTAGCATCTACCAAAACAAGCTGCAACCCTAAATCGGCACGTTTGTATGCCGGCAATCTATTTTGGTACTCATAAGGGTCTGCATAACTTGGTGAACCTCCAGGTAAGCCTGTGTTGTAAACTAAATTTAGATATAGTTTTAGGTTAGGAACATTGGGTACATAATCTTGAAATAATGCAGCAAACTTTAAACGTTGGTCTGTTGGTCTTGAAATATATCCTCTATTATTAATGTTTTCTTCAGTTTTTAAATAGCCAAAACTAAACCATGATTCGGTTCCAGGAACAAACTCACCATTCAATCGCATATCCAGTCCATAAGCGTAAGCCTTCGCACTATTGTTTGCTCTATATCTAATGCGAACATTTTCTAAAGTGTATGGGTTAACATCACTCAAGTTTTTATAGTAAATTTCCGAAGTTAGCTTGAATGGTCTGTCCCACATTTTAAAACTATAATCATTGCCTAAAACCATATGAAATGATTTTTGTGCTTTTACACTAGGTTGCACAATGCCATCGGCATCACGAAGTTCTCTGTAAAAAGGTGGTTGGTAATACAAGCCAGTAGCTATTCTAAAAAGCATGTCTTTTTCCCAATTAGGTTTTATGGTAAATTGCGCTCTGGGGCTAAAAACAGTTTGATTGGTAGAAGAAATATTATCGCCTTTAACAGACCAATTATGAACACGAACACCAGCATTATACCAAACATTGCTTGAGCCTAGAGTGGAACGTTTGCTCCATTGTGCATAAGCTTGCAATCGGTTTATTTGTGTATTGTTTGTGGCCCGGACATTTTGAAAAGGCTCCAATGGGCCAACATATGGTGTGTATGGTTGCTCATTTGATGGTGTTGTTTTTGGCGGCCGTATGGAAAACCCTGCGGAATCTATAACTTCCCATTCAACTAAGCGGTCTCTGATATCTTCATGGGTATATTTAACAGACCACTCAATCCTATTGTCATTAATTAAGTAATCACCTTTATGTTCAATGTTGGTAATAAGTGCATCTAAATCGTTTCGGCCGTGGTTTAACTGGCTTCCAACGCCCTCACTAAATTCTACCTCACCTAAATTTTCATCACCAATATTTGTATTTACTTCGCCCAAACGATATTGCGCTAAAATGTCAAAATACTCTTCTTCAGTGGTATGGTAGGTAGATGTGATCAAATGAAGTGTTAAATCATCATTCACAAAATACGATCCTTTAAAAGCGCCAAATAAGGTCTGGTAGCGATCTTTTTCTTGACCTTGATAAAACACCAAAAGCGCAATGGGGTCCGTTAATGTTCCAAAATTAGTTTGTCGGGTTTGCGGCTCGTAATTATACTTGTTTATAGACGCATTACCTAAAAAGCTCAAATGGAATTTATTGGAAAACCTATAAGTAAAATAACCTTGAGCATCGGCAAACGAGGGCTTGAAATTGGTTTCTGTTTCTTTAGCATTAACCAATAATCTATTATCACGGTAACGTAAACCAACAATACCGGAAAATTTTGAATCCTTGCTAAGGTTTTCAACGGAAATACTTCCACCTAGTAAGCTCAAATCGGCATTAACTTCAAAATCATAAGGATTTTTATAAGTAATATCTAAAACCGAAGATAATTTATCCCCGTATTTTGCTTGAAACCCACCAGCAGAAAAATCGACGTTTTGAACCAAATCGGTGTTTACAAAACTCAAACCCTCCTGTTGACCAGAACGTACTAAAAACGGTCGATATACTTCAATGCCATTTACATACACCAGATTTTCGTCATAATTCCCGCCTCTAACGGCGTATTGCGTACTTAATTCGTTATTGTTGCTAACCCCCGGTAAAGTCATTAAAAGATTTTCAACACCAGCATTTGCACCAGGAATTTTTCTTATGGTTTCGGGCTTTAAGGTTATTATGCCCTCAACTTCTTTTGGTCTATTGGTTTCTATTACAATAGGTGCAATTTGCTCTATAGAAGTACTCATTACTGGATTAAACTCTAATTCTTCACCATTCTCCAAGTTAAAAGTGCTCACCACTTTTTTATGGGCAACATGTGTAAATTCAATAGTTATATCTTGATTGGCAGTAATTTTTAAAATGTAAAACCCATTTTCATTGGTTTGTGAACCATTAGTGGCAGTTTTGATGTTTACATTTTCAATGGGTTGGTTGTTTTCATCTAAAATAACTCCTCTAATAGTTGCAGTTTGAGAAAACCCTAAAGTTATTAAAGCAAATAGCAGGATAGAAGTTAGTATTAGTTTAGCTCTCAAATGGTGATAAATTTATTTTCGATAAAACAACGCTTCAAATGTAGAATTATTTCCAACATTATCGGTAACAATTACTTTTAAATTATTTTTGGTATCGTTAATTATGCCGTCATTAAAATCATGAGTTAGAGTTTTGGTTTTATAATCATATTCCATTAAAATCCATTTGCCATTAACCGTAGCCCTGTAATTTGAAACACCAGATCCTTCATCATCAATCTCAATTTCTAAATACCGGTATTTACTAAGCCATTGTTCATTTTTAAAATTACTAGCTTTAATTGTAGGGCTAATAGTATCAAGTGTTAAGGCATAATTACCAAGTATTTTGCTACTTGCGATTAATGAGTTTTCTTGTCTGTGTGTATAGGTGTAAACTGGGTAATTTTTTTTGTAACCAATTAGTCGGGCAATATAAAGTTTGTTTTTATCTTCATTGTTATAGTTGCTAACATCGTATGCTATGTTAAAGTTTTTCATGACAGGGACTACATCATCATGTAAAAATAGTGTATCATTTTTAACATCAAAATCTATATAGAAATCTTCGTAAAAAGTGTCTTTATAAAAATCAACACTAACATTGCTTTTTTTAATATTGGTAGCTTGGTTAGCTTTAATAAAGTATGGTGTTATGTTATTTTTTTTTGGCAATACCATATTGTTTTTTACTCCTTTTATATTAATGGTTACAAAAGATTCGTTGTTTTTATAATCGGTGACCCTAATTTTATAAACCGAATAGGTGCTATCTTCAACGGTTAAAAAGCCATCATTTACAGTAGATTTATATAGGCTTAACGGATTGTTTATTTTGAATAATTTTTGAATGCGCTCGCGTTTTTTACTGTAGTGTTCATAATCTATTAGCTGATTGAGATGTTTGGTTTCATCAAATGAAAAA
Source organism: Tamlana sp. (assembly GCA_049451635.1). GTDB lineage: Bacteria > Bacteroidota > Bacteroidia > Flavobacteriales > Flavobacteriaceae > JBMTVT01. The sequence goes on from JBMTVT010000044.1 coordinate 7,908, forward strand.
CGTTGGAAATCTATCTCAAAATTTTTACTTCCATTAATAAAGGTTTGAATGTTATAAACACCATTAGAATTAGCCGCTAAATCTTGTCTGTCAAAGGTTACAATACCAAAACCTATCATCCCAATAGCTTCAATGTTTTCAACGGTGTAATCACCATTTTTAAGCGGAATTAACCTTAGTTTTTGTTTTGAATTGAAATTATTGATTGATGAATTTTCGCCAATAGGATATGCATAAATCGAATTAATGACAGGAGATGTGCTATCTTTTACATCAATACCAAATAACATTGGGTTCATTGGGCGTTCGTCTTTATCTCTAATTTCAAAATGAAGATGAGGCCCACCAGACCCTCCTGTGTTTCCACTGTATGCTATGGTGCTGCCCTTTTCAATAGGCAGCGTTTCAGGAGTTGGAAATAATTCAATTTCATACGATTCTTTTTCATATTGATGTTTTTTTACAAAAGCCTCAATCTCAGGAGAAAATTTTTGTAAATGTGCATAAACCGTGGTATAACCGTTGGGATGTGTTAAATATAATGCTTTTCCGTAGCCAAAATGCGACACCTTAATTCGGCTTACAAACCCACTTGCAGATGCTTTAACATTTAAACCCGTTCGTTGTTGCGTTTTAATGTCTAATCCAGAATGAAAATGATTAGAGCGAAGTTCGGCAAAGGTACCAGCTAATATTGTGTGGATTTCTAGTGGGTTACTAAAATAATCTTGCGGATAATTATTTTGTGCACTAGAAAAAAAGAAAAAAGCAATGAAGAATAAAAATGTAAATCTCATAAAAAAGTATTGTAGCTAAAATATTAATTTGATATTAATGTGCAAAGTATTATACAAAAATCGAATCATAGTTTTAATAAAATGCTTTAGCCATCAATTTTAAAATTTTATGAAAAAACAATTGTTATTTATATCTAGGTATGTTAACTTTGTGAGATAAGTATTGAAATTTGTAAATGAGTAATATTGAAGATATTGTAGATTCTTTAGAAAACAAGATTAGTAAAGTATTACACAAATTAGAGCTTTTAAAGCAAACTAATTTGAAACTGAATGAAGAATTAGAAGTTTCAAAGCAAGATGTTCTAATCCAAAAAAAGCATATAGCAGATTGGGAAGAAAAGTATGAAGCCCTAAAAATGGCAAATACAATACTTGGCGGTGACGATAATAAAAGAGAAACTAAGCTTAAAATAAATGCATTAATAAGAGATATTGACCATTGTATTGGTCAACTCTCAGATTAAGCAAAATAAAGGCAATGTCAGAAAAGCTTAAAATAAAGCTGTCTATAGCTAATAGGGTATACCCTTTAACAATTGAGGCAAATCAAGAAGAGGGCTTACGTAAAGCGGCTAAGAACATTGAATTTATGATTAAGCAATTTGAGCAAAGCTATTCTGTTCGAGACAAACAAGATGTACTGGCCATGTGCGCCTTACAATTTGCTTCTCAAGTTGAACAGAAATCAATAGATAAAGCAAATGTGAATGAGCAAGTAGAAGATAAGCTAAACGCTTTAAACGATTTGTTGAATTCATATATATAGTCTCTTTAACGTTCTTTAAAATAAACTAAAAAGTTACTGCCTGCATTGGTTATTTTTTTTGATAAACTCAACGTTAATTCTTTAAAAAGGGTGAGTTTAAGTTGTAAAAGCAAGCTGCCTTGAGCAGATCCTTGATCAGCTTGTTAGCCCTAAACTTGTTTTTAAGGAGTTTATACAAAACTTTAAACCGGTGTAGGCTTTTTTATATAAATAAATCAACTAAATCAAAGGATGGATAACTCAATTATATTTGCAGTAGGGGGTGTTATTTTAGGGCTTATAATAGGCTTTGTTATAGCAAAAACTCTCGAAAAGAATAATGCTTCAAAACTTGTAAAAGAAGCTAAAAAAAATGCAACGTTAATACTTAAGGAAGCTAAAAGCGAAGGTGAAAGCTTAAAAAAAGATAAAATACTTCAAGCCAAAGAAAAGTTTTTGGAACTTAAAGCAGAGCATGAAAAAGTCATTTTATCTCGCGATAAGAAAATGGCTGAAACGGAGAAGAGAATTCGCGATAAAGAATCTCAAATATCAAGTGAACTTTCAAAAAGCACCAAATTAAATCAAAGTTTAGAGGATAAAATCAAGGATTATAACCATAGACTAGATGTTCTTGAAAAGAAGCAAGAAGAAATAGATAAGCTTCACAAAAACCAAGTACAACAGCTAGAAGTCATATCAAGTCTTTCTGCTGAGGAAGCCAAAGAACAATTAGTGGAATCCCTAAAAGGTGAGGCAAAAAACGATGCCATGGCTTTTATACAAAGTTCCATGGAAGAAGCTAAACTTACAGCGGAACAAGATGCTAAAAAAATTATTATAAATACCATACAGCGCATTGGAACCGAAGAAGCGGTGGATAATTGTGTATCTGTATTCAATATTGAATCGGATGATGTTAAAGGTCGAATTATTGGTCGTGAAGGACGAAATATTCGTGCCATTGAAGCTGCTACAGGTGTAGAAATTATTGTTGATGATACGCCCGAAGCTATTATTTTATCTTGTTTTGATTCCGTAAGACGTGAAATAGCACGCTTATCGCTACATAAATTGGTAACTGATGGTAGAATACATCCTGCAAGAATTGAGGAGGTAGTTGAGAAAACCAAAAAGCAAATAGAGCAGGAGATTATTGAAGTTGGTAAACGCACGGTAATCGATTTGGGAATTCATAATTTGCATCCAGAACTTATTAAAATGGTTGGAAGGATGAAGTATCGTTCATCATATGGTCAAAACCTATTACAACACTCTCGCGAAGTTGCAAAGCTTTGTGGTGTTATGGCAGCAGAATTAGGATTGAACCCAAAACTAGCAAAACGTGCCGGATTGCTACATGATATTGGTAAAGTGCCAGATGCTGAAGCTGATATGGAAACTCCTCATGCTATTTTGGGTATGCAATGGGCTGAAAAATTTGGAGAAAAAGATGATGTATGTAATGCCATTGGAGCTCACCATGATGAGGTTGAGATGAAATCTTTATTAGCACCAATTATACAGGTTTGCGATGCTATTTCAGGTGCTCGCCCAGGTGCTCGCCGTCAAGTTTTAGATAGCTATATACAACGATTAAAGGATTTGGAAGATATCGCTTTCGGTTTTACAGGTGTTAAAAAAGCCTATGCAATTCAAGCCGGTAGAGAGTTAAGGGTTATTGTTGAAAGCGAAAAAGTGGATGACCAAAAAGCTGCAGAATTATCATTCAGCATTTCACAAAAAGTACAAACAGATATGACCTATCCAGGGCAAGTAAAAGTAACCGTTATTAGAGAAACTAGAGCAGTTAATATTGCTAAATAACCATTTGTCATTCCTGCGAAGGTAGGATCCATTTTTAAATATTTAATAAATAGAAAAGCTTCCAGTTGGAGGCTTTTTATTTCCTAGGATGATATTTTTCAACTACTTTAGTTAAATGGCTTTTGTCTATATGCACATAGATTTCAGTTGTAGTTATGCTTTCATGTCCCAACATTAATTGTATAGATCTTAAATCTGCATTATTTTCCAATAGGTGAGTAGCAAAAGAATGTCTAAAAGTGTGAGGCGATATGTTTTTTTTTAAGCCTATTTTTTCAGCTAATTGTTTAATGATTGTAAAAATCATAGCTCTTGTAAGTTGTTTTCCTCGTCGGTTTAAAAAAAGGGTGTCTTCAAATCCTGGTTGAATTTTTAAATGGTTTCTAACTTCATTTTTATATATATTGATATATTTTTGAGTGATGTCAACTATGGGCACAAAACGTTGTTTATCTCCTTTTCCAGTAACCTTAATAAAGCCTTCTTCAAAGAATAAATCTGAAATTTTTAAATTTGTTAACTCGCTTACCCGCAACCCACAACCATATAAAGTTTCGAGCATTGCTCTATTACGTTCGCCTTCAGGTTTACTTAAATCTATGGCTTTTATAATATTATCAATGTCTTCTTCTGATAGTGTATCAGGAAGTTTCCTTCCAATTTTAGGAGATTCAATAAGTTCTAATGGGTTTGTTGCTCTGTAATCTTCAAAAATTAAATAATCAAAAAAACTACGTAAGCCAGATATGATACGGGATTGTGAACGAGCATTCAAGTTTTTAGCCACCTCGTAAATAAATTGCTGTATTATATCTGAGCTAATTGAAATTGGGGAGACACTAATATTATTAATCTCTAAATAATCAATAAGTTTAATTACATCAAAAGAATAACTGTTTATGGAATTTTTAGATAAACCTCTTTCAATTTGCAGGTATAATTGATAATCCTTAAGTGCGTTTTGCCATTTCATAGTTATAAAAGTAAAGCAAAAACAAATAAACTAATAACAATTAGTATTGATATTTTTTTAATTTTAAGTACTATATTCATTGTTAAATTGTAATATTATTAAAATACAATATATTTTTTTTGTTATATTCGTAATTAATTAACCAATTAAACTTATCGTATTATGAAAAAATTATTATTTACTGCTTTAGTAGTATTTGGATTAGCGAGCATTAATGCTCAAGAAGTAAAATTTGGTGCAAAAGCTGGTTTGAACTTAGCGTCTGTATCTGGTGATGACACAGATGATCTAGATAGCAGAACTTCTTTTCATTTAGGAGTAGTAGCAGAAATAGCTATTTCGGATAAATTTTCTTTACAACCAGAATTATTATATTCTGCCCAAGGTGCAAAAGAAAGTTTTGAAGGCATAGATATCGATCTTAAGCTTGATTATATTAATTTGCCCATAATGGCGAAGTTCTATGTTGCTGATGGATTTAGTTTAGAATTAGGGCCTCAAGTAGGATTTTTGATGTCTGCAAAAGCAGAAGGCGAAGGTGAATCTGAAGACATAAAAGATTTTGTTAAAGGAATTGATTTTGGAGCTAATTTTGGTGTTGGATATAAAATGGAGAGTGGTTTGAATTTTGGAGCGAGATACAATTTAGGATTTTCAAATATTAATGATGGAGAAGGTTCTGATGAATTCAAAAATCAAAATAGTGTCATTCAAATTTCAGTTGGTTACTTCTTCTAAAGAAGAAAAAATATTCAAAAAAACCGAAGTTTTTACTTCGGTTTTTTTGTGCCCAAATTTTAATATATTTATCAAATGAAAAAACTTATCATTATAAATGGCCCAAACCTAAATCTTTTAGGTAAACGTGAACCAGCAATTTACGGTAGTTTAACGTTTACTGAGTTTTTTGAAGAAGTTAAATTGAAATACCCAAATGTTCAATTAGACTATTTTCAATCAAACGTTGAAGGTATCATAATAGATAAACTACACGAAGTTGGTTTTAGTTTTGATGGCATAATTTTAAATGCAGCTGCTTACACGCATACTTCGGTTGGCATAGGTGATGCGGTTAAAGCTATAGAGACTCCTGTTGTGGAAGTTCATATATCCAATACTTTTAGTAGAGAAGAATTCCGTCATCAATCATATATATCTCCAAATGCTAAAGGCGTTATTTTAGGTTTTGGTTTACAAAGTTATGAATTGGCTATTCAAAGTTTTTTATAGTTTATAAAATTCAATTGTTTATAATATTATAATAGAAAAAGGTTTCAGAATTTCTGAAACCTTTTTTATCAATGGAAATTAAATTAACTGTTTATTATAATCTAAATATGGATAACTTCATCATATGCCGCTGCAACTGCTTCCATAACCGCTTCACTCATGGTAGGGTGTGGATGCACCGCTTTCAATACTTCATGACCTGTGGTTTCAAGTTTTCTGCCTAAAACAGCTTCAGCAATCATATCGGTTACACCAGCTCCAATCATGTGGCAACCTAACCATTCCCCATACTTGGCATCAAAAATTACTTTTACAAAACCATCTTTGTTTCCGCCAGCACTGGCTTTTCCAGAAGCAGAGAATGGGAATTTTCCAACTTTAATATCAAAGCCTTTTTCTTTGGCTGCTTTTTCAGTTAAGCCAACACTTGCGATTTCTGGCGTACAATATGTACACCCAGGAATGTTACCATAATCTAAGGCTTCAACATGTTGTCCTGCAATTTTTTCTACACATAAAATACCTTCCGCAGAAGCAACATGTGCCAATGCTTGACCTGGAGTAACATCACCAATGGCATAATAACCTGGGATGTTTGTTTGGTAAAAATCGTTTACTATAATTTTATCCCTGTCAACTACAATACCAACATCTTCAAGCCCTATATTTTCAATGTTGGTTTTAATGCCAACGGCGCTTAAAATAATATCTGCTTCAAGGGTTTCTTCTCCTTTGCTAGTTTTAACAGTAGCTTTAACACCTTTTCCAGAGGTATCCACTTTGGTAACTTCGGCAGAGGTCATAATATTGATTCCAGATTTTTTAAACGAACGCTCCAATTGTTTTGAAACATCTTCATCTTCAACAGGTACCACATTTGGTAAATATTCTACAATGGTAACTTCGGTTCCCATTGAGTTATAGAAATAAGCAAACTCTACACCAATGGCTCCTGAGCCTACCACGATCATCTTTTTTGGTTGTTTTTTTAAGCTCATCGCCTCTCGATAACCTATTACTTTTTCACCATCTTGTGGTAAATTAGGTAATTCGCGAGAGCGTGCTCCTGTTGCTATAATAATATGGTCGGCACTGTATTCTGTTCCATCAACATCAACCTTTTTGCCAGGTTTAATTTTTCCGTAACCGTTAATAACATCAATTTTGTTCTTTTTCATTAAAAATTGAACTCCTTTACTCATTCCGTCTGCTACACCACGACTACGTTTTACAACGGCATCAAAATCGTGCTCTGCATCTTTCACTTTTAAACCATAATCTTCCGCATGTTTCAAATATTCAAATACTTGGGCTGATTTTAACAAGGCTTTAGTAGGAATACAACCCCAATTTAAACAAACGCCTCCTAGGCTTTCTTTTTCAATAATAGCAGTTTTAAAACCTAATTGTGATGCTCTAATAGCGGTTACATAACCACCAGGACCACTTCCAAGAACTATAATATCGTATTTACTCATGTGTTGAATTTTAGGCTACGAATTTACGAAATCGAATTTTAATAAAGAATTTAGAACGCTTTAAATTTACATATTTACATTGCCTTTGCGTTGCAAGTATTTATTTATGAACATACCCAGAACAAGTTTTCCCAAAGTCGTTATTATTGGAGGTGGTTTTGCAGGTGTTGATTTAGCCAAAAAATTGTCAAAACAAGAGGTGCAAGTGGTGCTTTTATATAAGAATAATTACCATACCATTCAACCTTTACTATATCAAGTATCTACAGGTGGATTAGAGCCAGATTCAATAGCATACCCAATTAGAAAAATATTAAAGGATTTTCCTAATTTTTATTTCAGATTGGCCAATGTAATTGAAATTGATACAGAAAAGAACAAGGTAATCACTGATATAGGAAATCTTAAGTTTGATTATTTGGTAATAGCTTCAGTTTCTGAAACCAATTATTTAGGTAATTCTGAAATTGAGAAGCATAGTATGGCTATGAAAACCATACCACAATCTTTAAGCCTTAGAAGCTTAATTCTGGAAAATTTTGAAGATGCTTTACTAACTTCAGATTTAAATGAGCGTAATGCACTCATGAATTTTGTTATAGTTGGCGGTGGCCAACAGGAGTGGAACTTGCAGGAGATTTAGCCGAAATTAAGAAAGGTATTTTGCCAAAGGATTATCCAGATTTGGATACACGATTGGCACAAATACATATCGTAAAATCCAGTGATTGTATTTTAAAAGGCATGAGCGAACAGGCTTCAAAAAAAGCTGAGGATTTTCTCGAAAAGGTGGGTGTAAATATTTGGAAGAATGTAAGAGTGACAGGTTATGATGGCAAAACGGTAACAACAAACACCGATTTAACTTTTGAAATAGCAACGGTTGTATGGGCAGCAGCTGTAAAAGGTAAAACCATAAAAGGTCTTGATGCTGAAGATTGTATAACTAGAGGGAATAGAATTTTAGTTAACGAGTTCAATCAAGTAAAAGGATATAGTCACATTTTTGCAGTTGGGGATATTGCATGTATGGCAGGCAAAGAATTTTCTGATGGATTTCCTATGATGGCATAACCTGCAATTCAACAAGGCAAGTAGCTTGGTGATAATTTATTGCGATTAATTGAGGGAAAACTTATGCAATCTTTTGTTTACAAAGATAAAGGAGCCATGGCTACCATTGTTAGAAATAAAGCGGTAGTAGATTAAAAAAAAACTGGAAATTTCAAGGAGTTTTTGCTCGGTTTGTTAGGATGTTTGTGCACCTATTTTTCTTTATAGGTTTTAGAAACCGTATGGTGGTTTTTGTAAATTGGGTTTATAATTATGTTCGTTTTGATAGGGAAGCCCGATTGATAATTCGCCCATTTAAAAAGAAACTTTAAACATATACATTAAATATATTTTTTTAATTTATTGTTTTTCAGTTATTTTATTTATCTTAAGTGGATACAAACCAACTAAAATTTTTTAAAAATGAAAAAACATGTAATTATTTTAATGATGATATCATCTATCATCATGTATTCACAAACAAAAAAAAATGGAACCGTTTATAATGAGCATCCTGCGATTAATGCAGTAGAATCCATGATGCAAGCCTATTTTTCTGGAGACACAGATAAAGTTGCCAGTTATTTAGCTGATGATTTTAAATCTTATCAAGGAACAAGTCTTAATAAGGATGATAAAGGCAGGGACAAGGAATGGTTTTTAGGAAGTGCTAAGTGGGTAAAAGAAAATTTGTCTTATGTAACTTATAAAAGAACATCTGGAGCTTATCCGGATGCTATCGAGTATAAAGGTGATTCCGGATTGTGGGTGCAAACTTGGGACCATTTAAAAGCTATTGATAACAATACAGGCGTTAAACTGGATATGCCAATACATCGTCTTTATAAAATGTCAAGTGACAATAAAATTAAAACCATGATCACTTATGATAATGATTTACCATGGGCAGAAATGAGAAGAAGTTTTGCACCACGAACAAATGGTACAATTTATAACAACCATGATAATATAAATACAGTCAGATTAGTAGTGGGAGCACTAGAAAACGGTGATGCTGACAAGGCCTTTTCTTATTTTACGGAAAATGCAACTTTCACAAATTTAGACATGGCTGATGGGGAGTCTAATACCCTTGCACAAGAAAAGGCAGGATTTTTGGATATGCTTAAAAATTGGACGATTGAAAGTATTGATGTTCAAGGGTACCCTGATTATTTAGAATATGAAATGGGTAATGCTAAAGTTGTTCAATCATGGTGGATAATAAGAATGGCAAGAAAATCTGATGGCAAAAAAGTAAAACTACCTGTTATGCTTATTCACGATTTTAATGACGAGGGTATGATAATAAGAGAAGCTGGGTATTATACATTGGCTGCTTTAAACGTTAAATAAAGTTAGAATTCAAACATGAAAAATGCTTTTAGAACCTTCTAAAAGCATTTTTTTTGTTAAACTTATTTTTGTGGTTCCTCGGTAAAATGTCGTTTTCGTTTTTCTTGATCAAACTTTTCTTTGTTGAATTTTGAAGAATCACCCTTAGGAATTGTTAACGATTGCCATTTTTCACCTTTTATTAGCTTACCTAAAAACACAATTTGCCCAACATGATAGGCATAGTGGGATATTTGTCTATTGATTGCTTCCAACACCGTATGCCTTTATTTCTAATATAAATAATTTTTTCTAAAACATTATATTTTAATGACTTAATAGCGGTAAATAAACATTCCCAACCTCTATTACATTCATGATTAAGTTCTTTTTTTGAAGTATATGAATCTTCAAATTCTTCATCACGCTCTCTCCATGTTTTTTCACCATCTTCGGTTAAAAAATTAGTCCATCTACTTAACATGTTGCCAACCATGTGTTTAATAATTATGGATATGCTATTTGCATCTTCATAACTTTGCCATGAAAGTTCCTCAAAACTGAGTTGCTCAAAAGTTTTATCACCTAAACTTTTGTAGTATTCAATTTGTTTAATGATACTAGTTAGGTAGCTTTCCATTTAAGAAATGGAAATTTATTTTTTTGGAATAAATTTTAAAGAAACTCCGTTAATGCAATGGCGCTTTCCAGTTGTTTCTCTTGGTCCGTCATTAAAAACATGGCCTAAATGTCCACCACAAGTTGCACAATGTTCCTCGGTTCTGGCATAGCCTAAATCATAATCAGTAGAAAAAGCAATGTTTCCTTCAATTTCTCTATCAAAACTTGGCCAACCTGTACCGGAATCAAATTTATGTTCGCTTTTAAACAATGGGGTTTCACATGCTTTACATACATAGATGCCTGCTTCATAATTTTTGTTTAAAGGGCTGGAAAAAGCACGTTCGGTTCCAGCTTTTCTTAAAACATAAAATTCTTTATCGGATAGTTGAGCTTTCCATTTAGCTTCTGTTTTGATCACTTTGAAATTTTCAGGGTTGTCTTGTTTTTTCTTTTGAGCTGAAGAGTTGCAGTTAAAAAGAAAAAGCAATGTAAGTATAGGTAGTATTTTGTTCATAATATTATTTTTGGTTTTGTCGCTGGTGAATTGAAGACATTACAATTAAAAATTAAATTTAATTGTTTAGTGCCTTATGTAAAAAAAAAATAAGGACATAGGTAAAATTAAAAGGAACGATTTTTGTGTTTTTATAATTGAATAAAATTTTTAGAGGTCAGTAATTAGCTGCATATAATTTCGCTTTGATATATTTTATCACTGTTGACCATTTTAGTTTTTCTTTGCGTCATAACTGCGGCCAACCTTGTTCTGCTCATACCTGCCAAGTA